>NZ_JAOBZC010000019.1:0-54235 GCF_029838645.1 Enterobacter sp. GD03975 | reverse complement strand
CCGCTGCGCCGGCGCGGCATTGCCGTAGCCCTGCGCGGCGTCCGCCAGCACCAGATGAATGACGCGTTCAGGGAACTTCGCCGCAAACGCGCTGGCCACCAGCGCGCCCAGGGAATGGCCCACCATCACCGCCTGCCAGACACCGGCGCGATCGAGCATCGCCGCCAGCGCGTCGGCGTAATCTCCCGCGTTCGCCCGCTCAACCGCCAGCATCGGGCTTTCGCCGTAACCGGGCATGTCCCACGCCAGCACGCGAAAACCGTTCAGCGCCATCTGCTTGTGCCAGGACGCAGCGCCAGAGCTGATCCCGTGCAGCAGCATCAGCGGAATGCCGCTTCCCTGTTCACGAAAACCCGTCATGGCGCCCCCTTAGTTCCGCTTCACTTTTGAGAGCGGATGATCGGAAGGGTAGGTCGGGATTTCCGGCTTGTTGGTTCCCAGCATGACGCACATCAGCGCCTCTTCTTCCCCGTGGTTAAACAGGCCGCGATAGATACCCGGCGGGACGGAGATCAGGTCACGCTCGCGCAGCACGGTTTCGGTGTAGTTGTCGCCGTCCTGGATCATCAGCGTGATCTGCCCTTTGAGCATGAAGAACACCTCCTCCACGTCGTCGTGCAGGTGCAGCGGCCCTTCGCACTTCGACGGCAGCACCATGGTGGAGAAGGTGAAATGATCCGCCTGCACGGTGTTGGTGTCGTTCGCCACGCCGGTTGCGCCGGTGCCGATGTAGCGCATCTGCGCCCGGCGGTATTTCGGGTCAAAATCGGACTGGAACTTCAGCGCGTTCCAGTCGTATTTACGGCCTTCGAAGCGCGCGATGCGCGACTCGACCCACTCTTCCATTGTCAGGTGGTCAGGTTTGATGCCTGAAGTGTTGGTTACGGTTGAATCAGTCATGACACTCTCCTCAGTAACGTCTCAGCAGCGGCAGTAACAGGACGCAGCCCACCGCCGCCATCACCGCCAGAAAAATCAGCCCGGAATCCATGCTGTGGGTGAAGGCGATAAGTGCGCCCATCACCGCCGGCGACAGCGCGCCCGCAAAGTTTCCCAGCCCGTTGAAAATCCCCCCCGCCGTGGCGCTCACCCGGGGATGGGTAGCCTTCCCCAGCAGGGCGAAAATGTTGGGGGCGCCGGTGCCCCACATAAAGGTGCTGAAGCTCATCGCCGCGATGATGGCAAGCGGGGTATCAAGGTGCATCACCGCCGCCAGCCCGAAGGCCGCCCCCGCCATGGAGATAAAGCAGGCCGCCGCGCGCTTATCGACCCGGTCAGAGAGCCACGCGCCAATCACCTCTCCCGCCAGCATGGCGATGAACGGCATCGACGACAGCCAGCCCGCGTGCTCCAGGTGGATGCCTTTGCCCTTGATTAAGTAGCCAGGCAGCCAGCCATTGATGCCCCACAGGTAGGTCAGGAACGCGATGTTGAAGATGCAGATGATCCAGAAGTGCGGGCTGACAAACAGCTCGCGCCGCGCCGCGCGCCGCTCGTCCTGAGACGCCTGCGAGGTGCCGGGTTTTGCTTCCAGACGGATCCCGCGCAGGCCGATGCGCACAAAGATAAGCACCGGCACGGTCAGCATTGCCATGACAAAGAAGGTGCTCTGCCAGCCGAAGGTGTTCAGCAGCCAGAGGGAGAGCGGGAAGCCAATCGCCGCCCCTACCGGCGTGCCCAGCAGCCACAGCATGGTGGCGCGCGCCTGTAAATGCTGCGGGAAGTTGTGGCGCACGATGGCGAAGGCCAGCGGGAACAGCGGCCCTTCCGCCACGCCCAGCAGGATGCGCAGAACGATCATCAGCGTGTAGTTATGGGTAAAGCCCATCGCCACCATCAGCACGCACCAGATCGCCATCATCCCGGTGAGCAGGCGCAGCGGCGCAATTTTGTCGCCTAACCCGCTCAAAAATACCGACGAAAAGCCGTAGCTCAGCAGGAAGGCGCTCATCAGAATGCCGAGGCGCGTGGTGTCAAAATCGATGCCCATCGCCTGCTGGAAATGGGTATCGGAAAAGAGCGCCGCGATGCTGATTTTGTCGAAAAACGCCAGCAGCACGCAGGCCAGCAGCGACAGCGGGATGGCCCAGCGCACCGCTTTTTCAGGCGTGCGGGTTCCCTCACCGCTCGCCTCGACGGGCGCGGTGTTGGTCTCTAATGTGGTCATGTCTCCCCCTACGGGTGCGGGTTAGCTATCGCAGTGACATCAGTGAAAAAGTCGGGTCGGCGAGCGGTACGTCCGACAGGTCCCGTCCCGCCGCCATCCAGCGCTTCGCCAGCTTGACGGTGCGCGCATCGTTGAACGCCACCAGCTGCGTCAGCCGCCCGCGTTCATCCAGCGAGAAGAACAGCGCGTCTTCACGCACCCGCGTTTTGCCTCCCGGCTGCGGAATGCCGAGGATCTGAATATTGTGCTGGTATTGATCCGACCATAGCCACGGCGCGTCGTCGTAGCCTGGCGCATCGGGGTTAAGCATGGCTTTCGCCGTCGCCACCGCCTGATTCTGCGCGAAGGCCCAGGACTGGATGCACAGGCCGTAGTGATGGTGCTGTGCCACGTCGCCTGCGGCAAAGATGAACGGATCGGACGTGCGCCCCTGGGCGTCCACCACGATCCCCCGCTCGGTGCGAAGTCCCGCATCGCGCGCCAGCTCCAGATTGAGATCGACGCCGATCCCCACCACTACCGCATCAAAGGTTTCACGCTGGCCGTCGCAGTGGATGACCGGCAGGCCGTTATCGTCCTCCAGCTCCAGCGCGCCGCAGCCGGTACGGATATCCACCCCCTGCTCGCGATGGATAGCTTCTAAGCGCTGCGACACCTCGCCGCTCACCGAGCGCATGCACAGCGCGGGCTGCTGCTCGAACAGCGTGACCGCCACGCCGCTTTTGCGCGCGGAAGCGGCAATCTCCAGGCCGATCCAGCCGCCGCCGACAATCGCCAGTTTTTTACTTTCTGCCAGACGCGCCTTCAGGCGCTGCGCGTCCTGCCAGTGGCGCAGAGTGTAGACCTGCGGGTGCGCCGCCCACGCCTGCGAAGGCAGGCGCGCCCGCCCGCCGGTGGCCATTAAAAGGATGTTGTAACTAAGGCGTTCGCCGTTGCTCAAACGCACGGATTTCGCTTCACGATCGACTGATTCAGCACGCAGCGGGCGGTACCATGTCAGATTCAGCGCCTGCTGTGCTTCTTCGCTAAACAGCCGCGGGAGCGCCGCGTCCGGCTCCAGCAGAGACGCTTTCGACAGGGGCGGACGTTCGTAGAAATCCCACTCCTCTTCCGCCACCACGCAGATCTCGCCGTCGAAGCCCTCGTCGCGCAAGGTTTTCGCCGCCCAGCCGCCCGCCTGACCGCCGCCGATAATGACAATGCGCGACGTCATACCGCCTCCGGCTTTTTCTGCTGGCGGCGCGTGTCGTGGTCGATGCCGCCCTCCACCGCCCATTCGGTAAAGGAGACCAGGGAGTGCTCCAGCTCGCGCGGCTGCCAGTTTTCCGTCAGATAGTCGTCGTTGGTGTAATACTCAAACGCGCCGCCGGTCGGGCTATTGACGTACCAGAAGTACGCCGACGACACCGGATGGCGGCCCGGCCCGATAAAGGTGCTCCATTCATTTTTATTCATCGCGATACCGCCGCCGATCACCTCGTGGATGTCGCGCACGGTGAAGGCCACGTGGTTGAGGCCGCGCTTGCGGTTCGGCAGTTGCAGCAGGAACAGGTTGTGATGGCCGCCGCGCGCCCCGCAGCGCAGGAACACGGCGCGGTTGATGTAGCGGTCCGAAACCTGGAAGCCGAGCACCTCGCGGTAGAATTTCTCCACCGCCGCCAGCTCCTCCACGAAGAACACCACGTGCCCGACGTTGATCGGCTGGGCACGCTCATAAACCGGGCTCGGCGTGTCGATGCGGCGGGCGTCGCCCCACTGGTTAATCGGCTCAACATTCAGCTCCACGTCAGTCTGCTGGCTGACCTGCACGCGCAGGGTCATGCCGTTCGGATCGAGGCATTCCAGCGCGTCGCCCACTTCACGAAAGCCGGGCTGCTGCGCAAGCTTCGGGCGCAGCGCGTCGAGATCGGACTGTGCGGCCACCGCCCAGGTCATGCGGCGCAGGGTGTTGCCCGCTTCAAACGCCGGCGGCAGGTCGGGGCTGTCGATGGGGTTCAGCTCCACGCGCGCGCCGCTCAGGGTGGTAAAACGCTGGCCGCTGGCATCGCCCGTCAGGCCAAAATCACGCATAAATTTGGCGCAGTGCGTCAGGTCTTCCACGCCAAATTCCAGCTTTTCAATTCCGGTTACACTCATCGTTCGTTGCCTCATCTGGCCCAAAATGGGCGTAAAACATGCCCGACGCAGTCAAGCGCCTGACGTTAACTCACTGATTTAGCTGGCCTGTGACAAATATCCTAAGAAGCCAGAAATTTTATCCGCCGCGAGGCGAACCTCGTTTTGCAGCCGCTCGCGGTCGGTCTGCGGGATCTCCTCCGACGGCACAAGAATGCTGACCACCGCCGCCACGCGTCCGCTTCGGTCATACACCGGGTAGACGATGGAGGAGATGCCGTGGCGGAAGAAGGATTCGCCGATGACATACCCGCGGGCTTTGTCCTGCTGCACCATCTGCCACAGGGCCTCGCGGTCATGAAGCTGCCCCGGCGTGTTGCCCGGCAGGCGCTCGTGCGGGAACAACTGTTCGAAATCGGCGCGGGAAATATCGGTCAGCAGCATGCGGCCCAGCGAGGTGCAGTGCACCGGCAGGCGGGTGCCAATGCTGACCTGGTTGATGCGCGACCCGGCGGCGCTGACGCGGGCGATGTAGATAATGTCGCGCCCGTCGCGGATCGCCAGATGGCTGCTGCACTGGCTCACGTCGCGCAGTTGCTCGATCACCGGCTGGCCGACCTGCGCCACGTCCAGCGAGGCAATGTACTCAAAGCCGAGACGCAGCACGTTCATGCCCAGCGAAAAGGTATTGGTGCGCGCGTTCCGCTCCAGAAAGCCCATGTACTCCAGCGTCTGCACCACGCGATAGGCGGTCGCCTTCGGCATATCCACCAGCCGGTGCAGCTCGGCAAAGGTCAGATCGCGATGCTGCTCGCCAAAGGCCAACAGCAGCTGTAAACCGCGCTCCAGCCCCGGCACCAGATACTTCACTTCCTGATCGTTTGCCATAATCGCCACACCTTAGTTAAAAACAAAACCGCCGTTGACCGGGATCAGCTGCCCGGTGATAAACCGCGACAGATCGCTTAACAGCCAGACCACGCTGCCGGTGACGTCTTCCGGCTGCTGCGCGCCGGTTAACGCGCGGCCATTCTCGTAGAGCTGGTGGCGCTCGGCCGGAACATATTCGGTTGCCTCGACGCGGGTTAACCCCGGCGCGATGGCATTAATGCGGATACGCTTTTCACCCAGTTCGCGCGCCATTGAGCGGGTCATCGCAATCACGGCGCCCTTGCTGGCGACGTAGGCCATCAGGCGCGGCGCGCCCCACAGCGCGGTGTCGGACGCAACGTTCACGATGCCCGCGCCCTCGCGCAGCAGCGGCACCGCGGCGCGCGTCACCAGCCAGGTGCCTTTGACGTTAACGCTCATCACCCGATCCCAGAGATCCGGATCGTAATCGAGCATATTTTTGCCGCCGACGCCCGTCGCCATCGCCGCGTTGTTCACCAGGCCATCAATCTGACCCTGCTCGCCAATCGCGCTGAACACCTGCTCAATGGACTGCGGATCGGCCAGATCGATAACGTGCGGTTCGATCGCATAGCCCCGCTCGCTCAGGGCGTGGGCGCTCTCGGCCAGCTCGCCCTTGAGGATGTCGCACATCACCACCGCCGCGCCCTGCTCCGCACAGGCTTTGGCAAAGTGAAAGCCCAGCCCGCGCGCGGCGCCGGTTATGACGATGCGCTTGCCGCTCAGCAGCCCGTTCATCAGGCGGCTCCCTGCTGTTCTTCGCGCATCGCCAGCTGCTCTTTGGCGGCCTTTTGCATCATGCGGCGCAGGCGCGAGAGGCCGACGTCGTGCTGATACAGGTATTCATGGTCGCGGGCGTTGGGCGCCAGGCTTTCCAGCACCACGCGGTCCTGCTCCAGCACTTCCCAGTGCAGTTTTTCCAGACGGTTGCGGTACATGAAGCGCCACATGTCGCGCTGCCAGCCCTGCACCCGGCGAATGCGCCAGAAGAAGACGCGGCAGTTGTCGTTATCTTCCGGCACCACCATGCCGACGATAAAGAAGTGGCCGCCCGGCCCGAAGCGCTTCTTGTACGGAATGGAGAGGCGCATCCAGCAGGTGCCGCTGTTGCCCAGCTCCACCCAGTCAAAGTTGACGCCGCTCTGCCCTTTTTTCTCGAAAATAAAGCCGGTTTTGGTCGGCTGGAGCACCATGTCGGCCTTGCGATCCCCTTCCGCCATTGAGTGCGACGAGGAGTGCAGATAGGTGCCGTGCATCGGGTCCATCACGTTTTCCAGCGCGTACTGGTAATTGCATTTCCACGCGGCGGTGCAGAGGAAGTTGCTGAAGCTGTCCGTATCGGCGAGCTCGTCCGGGAAGGTCAGTTCGTCCGGCTGCTGGTCTGCGGTGACGCCAAACCACAGGAAGATGGCGCCGTGCGCCTCCTGCACGTTGTAGCTGCGCACGCACTGCTGGCCGACAAGCGGGCATTTGTCCACGGCGGGCACGTCTTTCACCTCGCCGTTGCCCGCGACCTCCACGCCGTGATACCAGCAGGCAATGCGGTCGCCCAGGTTCCAGCCCATCGACAGGCGTGCGCCGCGGTGCGGACAGCGGTCCTCCAGCGCCTGCACCTGGCCGTCTTTGTTGCGCCAGACCACAATCTGTTCGCCCAGGCGGGTAATGCCCACCGGCGCAGACTGCACCTCCCAGCTCGTCAGCACCGGATACCAGAGGCCGCGCAGACCTTTATCGAGATAGTGTTGTACGGTAGTCGTCATCGCGTTGCCCTCAGTAGCCGTTAACCTGTAAGAATGCCTGGAAGCTGGCCTCGCTCCACGGCTCGCCCTGCTGATCGTGCATGCGCACCGCGTTCAGCCCGTTCACCAGCTCCGGTAAGGTTTCAACTCCCTGCTCGAAGAGATCTTCCAGCGTGGCGATGAGGTTCACTTCCCAGCTTTCCGGCTCGCGGCTGCGGGTCTGCCAGATCAGGTTCTGGTAATCACCCGGCTTATGGATCGCACCGTTACCGCCCTCAGCCGGTGGGGCAAACTGACGGCTTTCCGGCAGCGCCGGGTTGTAATTCAGGGTGTCGCTCATGCCACGGTCTCCTCGACGAAGGTAATCTGAATCTGGTTTTCAAAAACCCGAACCGGGTAGCGGTTAAGGTTGCGTCCGCCGGGGCCGTGCAGGCACTGGCCGGTTTTAACGTCGAAGACCGCCTCGTGCAGCGGGCATTCCACTTTGCCGTCTTCCACGAAGCCCTGGCTCAGCAGGGCATAGGCGTGGGGGCATACGTCTTCCAGCGCGTAATATTCACCGTCAATCAAATACACGCCGATCTCTTTACCGTCGACGTTGCCGCTAAAAGGGAAATCTTCCTGTACTTGTTCTGCGTCACATACGCCTATCCAGCTCATCACGATCCTCCAGGCTTTTGTTTCATATATGAAACTCTGTTTCTTATTTAATACGGTCAATATAAAAGCGATGAATGTTTCGTCAAGCCGCAATGTGACGAATTTGTTAATCAAACGGTAATTAATTAACTAAGTGTGCAAAGGATCACGAAAAAATGCAGCGATATGAAATTTTCATTATTGCGGCGTGAAAGAATACGATTTATCGATGGCCTGAAATTTTAATAAAGAGTGATTGACTTCTTTTCTTTTTGTTCCTTAAAAATAAAAGAAGGGAAAATTATGGCGTTTCACCTGTGAAACTTAATTTTATTTTTCCTTTAATAAACAATGAGTTTCATAGGTGAACCATTTTCCCCCTGTGACAATCACGCGCATAAAAAATAGAAATAAGCGAAAAATAAGGCAGGCGTTATGACGGCAAGATGGCAAGGCACAGTGGCATTGTTATTACTCATTATTATTTCCTACGTCGACCGGGTAAATATTTCCGTCATGATTTTAAACCCGGAATTTGCCCAGCATTTTCAGCTAAATGAAAACAGAATGTTACAAGGAATGCTGATGACCTGTTTTCTGCTGGGTTATGGATTTTCGGCTTTATTATTAACGCCGGTTATTGAAAGTAAACTCCATTATCGACAGGGATTATTGAGCAGCATAGCGATTTGGGCAGCGGTATGCGCCATTTCCCCGCTGCTCGGATCGCTGATGGGCATGCTTATCGCACGCACGATCCTGGGGATCGCTGAGGGGCCGCTCTTTTCGCTGAAAACGCGCTTCATCAGCGATCACTTTAGCGCGCAGGAGATCGGCAAACCCAACGCCGTGACCGCGCTGGGCGTCTCGCTCGGGCTGGCCGTGGGCTTTCCGCTGGTGACATGGCTGATGGCGCATCTCGGCTGGGCCGGGTCGTTTTATGCCCTGGCGGTACTGAACCTGGTGCTGGGTGGCGGCCTTGTCTGGCGCTTCCTGCCCGCGCCGCGGGGTGCGGAGCAGATCAAAAAACCGGGCTTCGCAGAGACGTTTTCGCTTGCCTGGCAGACGCCGCTGCTCGGGTGGATCCTGCTGGTGGAGATTGCCACCCTGAGCTATCTCTGGGGGAGCAGCGCCTGGCTGCCCGCGTGGCTGCGCGATGAGCATCATTTCTCGCTGCACGCTACGGGCATGCTTGCGGCCATTCCCTTCCTGCTGAGCCTGGGCTCGAAGTTCCTCGGCGGGGTACTGCTCGACAAAATGCGCCCGGAACAGGCGCCGGTGCTGTTTGTGGTGGGCGGCGCGCTGACGGCGCTGTCCGTGGTCGCGCTGATGCTCAGCCATCAGCCTGCCTGGCTGGCGCTGTTTATGCTCTCGGCGAATATCTTCTGGGGGCTACAGGGGGCGGCTATTCCGGCGGTGATCCAGCATCACGCCGCGCGGGAAGCGGTGGGCAGCGCTTACGGCATTATCAATGGGATCGGCAATATCTGCGCGGCGTTTATTCCGCTGCTGATGGGGATGGTGATGAGGTCGGTGGGGTCGGTCAGCTCAGGCTTTTCGGTGCTGGTCGTCTCGCAGGCAATTACCCTGCTTGCCGGGGGAATGTTGCTGCTGCGCATGCGTCGCGCAGCAGCAATCAGCGCGTAAGGCTTATTCGCCTTTTTTCGCCGCCTGGATGTAGAGCATTTCCAGCGCCAGGGTCGCCGCGGCAAGCGCGGTGATCTCGGACTGGTCATAGGCTGGCGCCACTTCCACCACGTCCATCCCAACGATGTTCAGATCCTTCAGGCCACGCACCAGCTTGATGGCGCGGTCTGACGTCAGGCCGCCAATCACTGGCGTGCCGGTACCCGGTGCAAACGCCGGATCCAGGCAGTCGATGTCAAAGGTCAGATACACGGGCATATCACCGACGATCTGCTTAACCTGAGCCAGAATATCGTCCACGCCGCGATCGTTCACCTGGCCGGCGTCCAGCACGGTGAAGCCGTTATCTTTGTCGAACTCGGTACGGATGCCGATCTGCACGGAGTGGTTCGGATCGATCAGGCCTTCTTTCGGCGCGGTGTAGAACATGGTGCCGTGATCGAACTCGCAGCCGTTCGCGTAGGTGTCGGTATGCGCATCGAAGTGCACCAGCGCCATTTTACCGAAGTGCTTCGCGTGGGCGCGCAGCAGCGGCAGAGTGACGAAGTGGTCACCGCCGAAGGAGAGCATGCGCTTGCCGGCCGCCAGCAGTTTCTCTGCGTGCGCCTGCAATTTTTCGCTCATTTCGCGCGCGTCGCCGAAGGCGTACACCAGGTCACCGCAGTCCACCACGTTCAGGCGCTCGCGCATGTCGAAGTTCCACGGGAAGCGGTTGTGCTCCCAGGCCAGGTTGGTGGAAACCTGACGGATTGCCGCCGGGCCGTGACGACCACCCGCACGACCGGAGGTTGCCATGTCGAACGGTACGCCGGTGATCACCCAGTCAGCGTCGCTGTCGTACGGCTGGAAGTTCATTGGAAGGCGTAAAAAACCAAACGCGTTAGATACCAAAGAGTTATCGTACTGATGACCTAAAGTGCTCATGTCCAGACCTCTTTTAACGTCGATACATTAAAAACAGATGAAAAAAAATCCCCTCCGCGTCGTTAAACCCGACGAGGAAGGGATTGATTCGTAAATCGCATATTAGGGCGAATTATCGCCGTTAATTCATACGGGTTCAAGTGAGTATAGCATTCTGTCGGATGGCGGCTGCTCCTTATCCGGCCTACATTCGTAGGCCCGGTAAGCGCAGCGCCACCGGGCATTGGCGGCACAGCAGCCTGATGCCCTCACCCCACCCCTCTCCCACACGGAGAGGGCGTTTTACCTACTCGTCTTCCAGGTAGGTGTACCCGTACAGACCCGCTTCAAACTCTTCCAGGAACTGCTGCTGCAAGGCATCGTCCAGACCGGTGTTTTTCACCTGATCGCGGAACTGGGTGAGCAGTTTTTTCGGATCCAGCTGCACGTATTCGAGCATGTCCGCCACGGTGTCCCCTTCGTCGGACAGCTCAACCTCGACGCTGCCGTCAGGGAAGACAAACACGTCAACCGCTTCGGTATCGCCGAACAGGTTGTGCATGTTGCCGAGGATCTCCTGATACGCACCCACCATAAAGAAGCCCAGCATGGGCGGGTTCTCAGGATCGTACTCCGGCATTGGCATCGTCGTTGCGATACCATCACCGTCAACGTAGTGGTCAATCGCGCCGTCAGAGTCACAGGTGATGTCCAGCAGCACCGCGCGACGTTCCGGGGCGTGGTTCAGGCCTTCCAGCGGCAGAACCGGGAACAGCTGGTCGATACCCCAGGCATCCGGCATCGACTGGAACAGGGAGAAGTTGACGTACATTTTGTCCGCCATACGCTCCTGCAACTCGTCGATAATTGGACGATGCGCGCGGTTACTCGGGTCGAGCTGTTTCTGCACTTCATGGCACATGTTCAGATAGAGCTGCTCGGCCCAGGCACGCTCTTGCAGGCTAAAAGTGCCTGACGAGTAGCCGACGTGAATATCGTGCAGGTCCATCTGGCTGTCGTGCAGCCATTCGCGCAGGGAGCGACGCGTGCCCGGCTCGTGCATCTCCTGCCAGGTTTCCCACATGCTTTGCAGGGAACGTGGGGCATCGTCTGCCGGAGGCGTGGCTTCGGTGATTTCGCTACGCTCGACGCCGATGATGTTAGACACCAGCACCGTATGGTGCGCGGTAACCGCGCGGCCAGATTCGGTGATCACCGTCGGGTGCGGCAGGCCGTGCTCTTCGCAGGCATCGCCAATCGCCCAGATGATGTTGTTGGCGTATTCGTTCAGGCCGTAGTTGACCGAGCAGTCAGACTGGGAGCGGGTCCCTTCGTAGTCCACGCCCAGGCCGCCGCCCACATCAAAGCACTGGATGTTCACGCCAAGCTTATGCAGCTCAACGTAAAAACGCGCGGATTCACGCACGCCGGTGGCGATGTCGCGGATATTGGCCATCTGCGAGCCGAGGTGGAAGTGCAGCAGCTGAATGCTGTCCAGACGTCCGCGCTCGCGCAGAATCTCCACCAGCTGAAGCACCTGGTTCGCCGCGAGGCCAAACTTGGATTTTTCACCGCCGGAAGACTGCCATTTACCGGAACCCTGCGACGCCAGTCGCGCACGCACGCCAAGGCGCGGGATCACGTTCAGACGCTCGGCCTCTTCCAGCACGATCGCGATTTCGGTCATCTTCTCGATCACCAGATAGACCTTGTGGCCCATCTTCTCGCCAATCAGCGCCAGACGGATGTATTCGCGGTCTTTATAGCCGTTACAGACGATCACCGACCGGGTCATGCCCGCGTGCGCCAGAACGGCCATCAGCTCCGCTTTGGAACCGGCTTCCAGGCCCAGCGGCTCGCCGGAGTGGATCAGGGACTCAATCACGCGGCGGTGCTGGTTTACCTTGATCGGGTAAACGAGGAAATAGTCGCCGTTATAACCATACGATTCGCGCGCGCGTTTGAAGGCGGCGTTAATAGAACGCAGGCGATGTTGCAGGATCTGCGGGAAGCAGAACAGTGCAGGCAAGCGCTGGCCCTGCGCTTCACGGGCTTTCACCAGCTTAGCGAGATCCACGCGCGCTTCCGGGACGTCCGGATCCGGGCAGACGCTGATATGGCCCAGTTCGTTAACGTCGTAGTAGTTATTGCCCCACCAGGCAATATTGTAAGTGCGCAGCATCTTGCTGGCTTCCTGGGAGCTCATCGCAACCTCCTGCATAGAACGTAGTACACCCTGTTCGCCTGCTGACGAAGGCGAAAGCGAAGACATGTCGTCAGACATAGCGAACCTCAACTCTTTGTAGTAAGTGTAAAACAGTTGACTACTATCGCAGCGTTATACGGCGATAACAACCCATTAACGGCTCCATTTCCCAGCAGAGTATGCTGAAATCCAGACCGTGCGACCGGTTTCTTATTCATATCATTGTAAAACACGTATCCGAACTCTGTATGACAAGGTTCGGCGAAACCACGAGAAAACTCCTGTATTAACAAGAGCGCCCTTGTTCAGTTTTCACAAAGCGTGACCGGCTCTGGAATCCTGAGAAGCACCGAGATGGGTATAACATCGGCAGGTGTTTAAACCAGAAGTGCGGGTGGGAATCACATGCGCGCCAGAACGGCTGCGCTGAATGAGCGGAAAACGATGGTTCATTATCTCGTATCACCTCCACGGCCGCCTCTGCTGAAACGGACCACAAGCCAAAGCTAAAAGTTCACTGCTTAACCCGGCTGGAAGTGGCGACACGATGTGTTCATCGAGCGCTGATTTTATATGAGCCGCGCGCCGCGTTTTATACCGAGAAGGTCGCTAAAAAGCAAAATAAAAATGTGCAGGTTGCCAGCGCCGTCAGGAAAAATTTCCAGCAATGTTTTCAACGCAGTGAGAGGTGAGTCAAAAAAAACTGGAAATCGGGCGAAGAAGTGACCTAAAATAGCCATCCAGATGTTAATCCATCCATACCGATTAACACTCAGACTGCCAGTGTCAAAATCCTGTAGGCCTTGGTAGAATTATCTCCTTTGGCTATTCCACACAGCAGCTTGAGCTAACCAAATTCCTCTTAGGTGAAATAAAACATGGCAAAACACCTGTTTACGTCCGAGTCCGTATCAGAAGGACATCCTGATAAAATTGCTGACCAAATCTCCGATGCGGTGCTGGATGCGATCCTCGCGCAGGATCCAAAGGCGCGCGTAGCGTGTGAAACCTATGTCAAAACCGGCATGGTTCTGGTTGGCGGTGAGATCACCACCAGCGCATGGGTTGATATCGAAGAGATCACCCGTAACACGGTACGTGAGATCGGCTATGTGCATTCTGATATGGGCTTTGATGCCAACTCCTGCGCCGTACTGAGCGCGATTGGCAAACAGTCTCCGGACATCAACCAGGGCGTTGACCGTGCCGATCCGCTGGAACAGGGCGCGGGCGACCAGGGCCTGATGTTCGGCTATGCGACCAACGAAACCGACGTGCTGATGCCGGCCCCTGTGACTTACGCACACCGTCTGGTGCAGCGTCAGGCTGAAGTCCGTAAAAACGGCACTCTGCCGTGGCTGCGTCCGGATGCGAAAAGCCAGGTGACCTTCCAGTACGACGACGGGAAAATCGTCGGTATCGATGCCGTGGTTCTCTCCACGCAGCATGCTGAAGAGATTGATCAGAAATCGCTGCAAGAAGCGGTGATGGAAGAGATCATCAAGCCGGTTCTGCCGACTGAGTGGCTGAGCTCTGCGACCAAATTCTTCATCAACCCAACCGGACGCTTTGTTATCGGCGGGCCTATGGGTGACTGCGGTCTGACCGGTCGTAAAATCATCGTTGATACCTACGGCGGCATGGCGCGTCACGGTGGCGGTGCATTCTCCGGTAAAGATCCGTCTAAAGTTGACCGTTCTGCCGCGTATGCTGCGCGTTATGTGGCGAAAAACATCGTTGCTGCCGGCCTGGCTGACCGCTGTGAGATTCAGGTTTCCTACGCTATCGGCGTGGCTGAGCCAACCTCCATCATGGTGGAAACCTTCGGTACTGAAAAAGTGCCTTCAGAACAGCTGACCCTGCTGGTGCGCGAGTTCTTCGACCTGCGCCCATACGGCCTGATTCAGATGCTGGATCTGCTGCACCCAATCTACCAGGAAACTGCCGCGTACGGTCACTTTGGTCGCGAACATTTCCCATGGGAAAAAACCGACAAAGCCGCTCTGCTGCGTGACGCTGCCGGTCTGAAGTAATCGACTGACAGCTGCTAAAACAGGCCAGCCTTTGTGCTGGCTTTTTTTATGCCGGGTGGCGGCTGCGCCTTACCCGACCTACGATTATGTAGGCCGGGTAAGGCGCAGCCGCCACCCGGCAATCTTTGAAACCGCTTACACTATGCCGGATATACCCCGCTTTCAGAATATTCTCTTTGCATGATCGTAATTCTTCTGCTGTTACATTTCCTTTCAGTTAAGTCTGAAATTCATGCAAACGCGATGCATATCAATTAATTTACCTCTATATTTTCAAAGCTTTAATTATTTTTACGGTTACGGGTTAGTGTAACCGATTACACCATTGTGATTTGTCTCACATATTTTTATGAGCCGCTCACCTACCCTTAATATCGATAAAACTGATAACCCAACTGGAGGGCATAATGCCTGACAATAATAAACAGGGGCGTACGTCCAATAAGGCAATGACGTTCTTCGTCTGCTTCCTTGCCGCTCTGGCAGGATTACTCTTTGGCCTGGATATTGGCGTCATCGCCGGTGCATTACCTTTCATCGCCGATGAGTTCCAGATTAGCGCACACACTCAGGAATGGGTGGTTAGCTCCATGATGTTCGGCGCCGCCGTCGGCGCGGTCGGCAGCGGCTGGCTCTCCTTTAAGCTCGGGCGTAAAAAGAGCCTGATGATCGGCGCGATCCTGTTCGTTGCCGGCTCATTGTTCTCTGCCGCTGCGCCTAACGTTGAAGTGCTGATCCTCTCCCGCGTGCTGCTGGGTCTGGCAGTGGGCGTGGCGTCTTACACTGCCCCGCTGTACTTGTCTGAAATCGCGCCGGAAAAAATTCGCGGCAGCATGATTTCCATGTATCAGCTGATGATCACCATCGGTATTCTCGGGGCTTATCTCTCCGATACCGCGTTCAGCTACAGCGGCGCATGGCGCTGGATGCTGGGTGTGATCATCATCCCTGCCGTCCTGCTGCTGATCGGCGTCTTCTTCCTGCCGGACAGCCCGCGCTGGTTTGCCGCCAAACGACGCTTCCACGATGCCGAACGCGTGCTCTTACGCCTGCGTGATACCAGCGCCGAAGCTAAAAACGAGCTGGAAGAGATCCGCGAAAGCCTGAAGGTGAAACAGTCCGGCTGGGCGCTGTTCAAAGAGAACAGCAACTTCCGCCGCGCGGTGTTCCTCGGCGTGCTGTTACAGGTCATGCAACAGTTCACCGGGATGAACGTCATCATGTATTACGCGCCAAAAATCTTCGAACTGGCGGGTTACACCAACACCACCGAGCAGATGTGGGGCACCGTGATCGTCGGCCTGACCAACGTGCTGGCGACCTTTATCGCCATCGGTCTGGTGGACCGCTGGGGACGTAAGCCAACCCTGACGCTGGGCTTCCTGGTGATGGCTGTCGGTATGGGCGTGCTGGGTACCATGATGCACCTGGGCATTCACTCTCCAACGGCACAGTACTTCGCCGTGGCGATGCTGCTGATGTTTATCATTGGGTTTGCGATGAGTGCCGGTCCGCTGATTTGGGTACTGTGCTCTGAGATCCAGCCGCTGAAAGGGCGTGATTTTGGTATCACCTGCTCTACCGCAACCAACTGGATTGCCAACATGATCGTCGGCGCAACGTTCCTGACCATGCTCAATACCCTGGGTAACGCCAATACCTTCTGGGTCTACGCGGGTCTGAACCTGTTCTTTATTGTTCTCACAATCTGGCTGGTTCCTGAAACCAAACACGTTTCACTGGAACACATTGAACGTAACCTGATGAAAGGTCGTCCTCTGCGCGAAATCGGCGCACACGACTGATCCTCTTGCGGGAGGCGCCTCTTGCGCCTCCCCGCTTCCCGCTTTATGCTCTGCCCCTATGAAAGCTCCCCGTCTCCCCATCGCCATTCAGCAAGCCGTTATGCGCAGCCTGCGGGAAAAACTCGCCCTGGCCAACCTGAAGCTCGGCCGCAGTTATCCTGAACCGAAGCTGGTCTATCAGCAGCGCGGCACCGCGGCAGGCACCGCCTGGCTGGAAGCCTACGAGATCCGCCTGAACCCGGTGTTGATGATGGAAAATCAGCAGGCGTTTATCGAAGAAGTGGTGCCGCACGAGCTGGCCCATCTTCTGGTGTGGAAACACTTTGGCCGCGTCGCGCCGCACGGCAAAGAGTGGAAGTGGATGATGGAGGCGGTGCTCGGCGTTCCGGCACGCCGAACCCATCAGTTCGAGCTGGAATCGGTGCGCCGCAATACCTTTCCCTACCGCTGCCAGTGCCAGCAGCACCAGCTTACCGTCCGCCGCCACAACCGCGTGGTGCGGGGCGAGGCGACCTACCGCTGCGTGAAGTGTGGCGAACCGCTGGTCGCGGAATAATCAACTGAACTATCAGGAACTTTCCTGATCTGACTGATTGCATACAGGAACAACATTCGTTACGTTGCGGGCTCGTTTTGACACGGAGTGTAAGATGTCCCGTAATGTTTCTCTCGCGGTCGCTTTTCTGGCGACGGCGCTTTCCGGCCATGCTCTGGCCGACGGTATTCACAGTTTTTCTCAGGCTAAAACGGCAGGCGTAAAGATTAACGCTGACGTGCCGGGTGATTTCTACTGCGGCTGTAAAATCCACTGGCAGGGTAAAAAAGGGATCGTGGACCTGGAGTCCTGCGGCTATAAGGTGCGCAAGAACGAGAACCGCGCCAGCCGAATCGAATGGGAACACGTTGTTCCGGCCTGGCAGTTTGGCCACCAGCGCCAGTGCTGGCAGGATGGCGGACGTAAGAATTGCGCAAAAGATCCGGTCTATCGCCAGATGGAAAGCGATATGCACAACCTGCAACCCGCCGTGGGTGAAGTCAATGGCGATCGCGGTAACTTCATGTACAGCCAGTGGAACGGTGGCGAAGGCCAGTACGGTCAGTGCGCGATGAAGGTCGATTTCAAAGATAAAGTAGCCGAACCGCCTGCGCGCGCGCGCGGCAGCATCGCCCGTACGTACTTCTATATGCGCGACCGCTACCATCTCAACCTTTCCCGCCAGCAGACGCAGCTGTTCAATGCCTGGGACAAACTCTATCCGGTAACGGACTGGGAATGCCAGCGCGACGAACGTATTGCCAACGTCCAGGGGAATCACAACCCTTACGTCCAGCGGGCTTGCCAGGCGCAAAAGAGCTAACCTACACTACGCCCATTCGCTTATATCGCATGACATATGGAATTTCTGACTATGCGCATCCCTCGCATCTATCACCCTGAACTGATTACCGCTGGCGGCGAAATCGCCCTGTCTGATGATGCTGCAAACCACGTAGGCCGCGTGCTGCGCATGGGTGCAGGCCAGGCCATTCAGCTCTTCGACGGTTCTAATCATGTTTTCGACGCTGAAATTACGCGCGCCGACAAAAAAAGCGTGCACGTAAAGGTGCTGCGTGGCGAAGTGGACGACCGGGAATCCCCGCTGCACATTCACCTCGGCCAGGTGATGTCGCGCGGGGAAAAGATGGAGTTCACCATTCAGAAATCCATTGAACTGGGTGTAAGCCTCATTACGCCACTTTTTTCTGAGCGCTGCGGCGTTAAACTGGATGCGGAACGTCTGAACAAAAAGCTCCAGCAGTGGCAGAAAATTGCCATTGCGGCCTGCGAACAGAGTGGCCGGAACCGTATTCCGGAGATCCGCCCGGCGATGGATCTGGAGGACTGGTGTGCAGAAGAGGAAAGTGGGCTTAAGCTTAATCTTCATCCGCGCGCCAGCGCCAGCATCAATACGCTGCCGCTGCCCGTTGAGCGCGTACGCCTGCTGATTGGCCCGGAAGGCGGCCTGTCGGCTGACGAAATCGCCATGACGGCGCGTTACCAGTTTACTGATATTCTGTTGGGACCTCGCGTTCTGCGCACTGAGACAACGGCACTCACAGCCATTACCGCGCTACAGGTACGGTTTGGCGATCTGGGTTGACCCATTAACGGAGAAGAAGATGATTAAGCTCGGCATCGTGATGGACCCCATCGCAAACATTAACATCAAGAAAGATTCCAGCTTCGCTATGCTGCTGGAAGCGCAGCGTCGCGGCTATGAACTCCACTACATGGAGATGAACGATCTTTACCTGATCAACGGTGAAGCCCGCGCACGCACCCGCATCGTTAACGTCGAGCAGAACTACGACAAATGGTACGAATTTGGCACCGAGCAGGATATTGCCCTGGCCGACCTCAACGTCATCCTGATGCGTAAAGATCCGCCGTTCGACACCGAATACATTTACTCCACCTATATCCTTGAGCGTGCCGAAGAGAAAGGAACGCTGATCGTCAACAAGCCGCAGAGCCTGCGCGACTGCAACGAGAAGCTTTACACCGCCTGGTTCTCTGACCTGACGCCGGAAACGCTGGTCACCCGCAGCAAAACGCAGCTGAAAGCATTCTGGCAGAAGCACGGCGACATCATCATGAAGCCGCTGGACGGCATGGGCGGCGCGTCGATCTTCCGCGTGAAGGACGGCGATCCGAACATTGGCGTGATTGCCGAAACGCTGACCGAGCTGGAAACCCGCTACTGCATGGCGCAGAACTATCTGCCTGCCATCAAAGACGGCGACAAGCGCGTGCTGGTCGTAGACGGCGAGCCGGTGCCTTACTGCCTGGCGCGCATCCCGCAGGGCGGCGAAACCCGTGGCAACCTGGCGGCCGGCGGCCGTGGCGAACCGCGTCCGTTAAGCGAAAGCGACTGGGAAATTGCCCGCCGCGTCGGTCCTACGCTGAAAGCTAAAGGTCTGATCTTCGTCGGCCTCGATATCATCGGCGATCGCCTGACCGAAGTGAACGTCACCAGCCCGACCTGCATTCGTGAAATTGAAGCGGAATTCCCGATCTCGATCACCGGAATGCTGATGGATGCTATCGAAAAACGTTTACAGAAATAACCTGTGACAGCGCCTGTGTTTATCCCCATACTGGGCGCTGTCGCTTTTTAAACCAGGAAACAGTACCTCTGACAATGAATTTACAGCATCACTTTCTTATTGCCATGCCTGCTCTCCAGGATCCGATTTTCCGCCGCGCCGTGGTGTACATTTGTGAATACAACGAAGACGGCGCGATGGGGATTATCATCAACAAGCCGCTGGAAAACCTCCAGGTTGAAGGGATTCTGGACAAGCTGAAAATCCCCGCTGAAGCGCGACTGCCGGAGATCCGTCTCGATAAACCGGTGATGCTGGGCGGCCCGCTTGCAGAAGATCGTGGCTTTATCCTGCATACCCCGCCGGTTTTCTCGTCCAGTATTCGTATCTCCGATAACACCGTCGTCACGACGTCTCGCGACGTGCTCGAAACGCTGGGCACGGCAAATCAGCCTTCTGAAGTGCTGGTTGCGCTCGGCTACGCCTCCTGGGAAAAAGGGCAGCTGGAACAAGAAATTCTGGACAACGCCTGGCTCACAGCCCCTGCGGATATGAATATCCTGTTCAAAACCCCTATTGCCGATCGCTGGCGCGACGCGGCGAAGCTGATTGGCATTGATATTCTGACCATGCCTGGCGTTGCGGGGCACGCGTAATGAGCGGCACCCTTCTCGCCTTCGACTTCGGCACCAAAAGCATCGGCGTCGCCGTGGGTCAACGGATCACCGGCACCGCCCGCCCCCTCACGGCGCTGAAAGCTAACGACGGCACGCCGGACTGGAACCTTATCGAGCGCCTGCTCAAGGAGTGGCAGCCGGACGACGTGATTGTCGGCCTGCCGCTGAACATGGACGGCACCGAGCAACCGCTTACCGCCCGCGCGCGCAAGTTCGCGAACAAAATCCATGGCCGCTTTGGCGTCTCCGTTAAGCTGCACGATGAACGTCTGAGCACCGTTGAAGCGCGCGCTGGCCTGTTCGAGCACGGCGGCTTCCGGGCGCTGAACAAAGGCAGCGTGGATTCTGCTTCCGCCGTCATTATCCTCGAAAGCTATTTCGAACAAGGTTACTGAGCGCCGGGGCTTACAACCGCCCCTGCGCCCGCCGCTCTGCCAGACTCTGCTCAAAGTTCTGCATCCCCGCCTGCTGCCCCGTTTGGATAATGCCCGGAAGTTGCCAGGTTTTGCCTTCGCGGATCAGGTTCGCCGCCGCAGAGGTGTTCACCAGTAATTCGTACAGCGCCACGCGCCCGCCCTGGAGATCCTGACGCAGCTTCTGCGCCAGCACCGCGCGCAGGCTTCCCGCCAGCTGATTGCGCACCGGATCTTTTTCCTGCGCCGGGAAGGTATCGACCAGGCGCTCAATGGCCTGCGCCGCCCCACGCGTGTGCAGCGTGGCTAAAACCAGATGGCCGGTCTCAGCCGCCGTCAGCGCCAGGCGTATCGTCTCGCTGTCGCGCAGCTCGCCAAGCAGAATCACATCCGGATCTTCACGCAGGGCGCTGCGCAGGGCCTCGGCAAAGGACGGGCTGTGCTGGCCTATCTCGCGCTGCTGGATCAGACAACGTTCGCTCTGGTACATAAACTCCACCGGATCTTCCAGGGTCAGAATATGCCCGTCCGTATGGTGATTGAGGAAATCGACCATCGCGGCCAGGGTGGTCGATTTTCCGCTGCCGGTGGCGCCGGTGACCAGAATCAGGCCATTGTCATGGGTCAACAGCGCCGGGATCGCTCGCGGCACGCCCAATGCAGAGAGCTGCGGGCACGTCAGCGGCAACAGCCGCAGCGCGATCGAAGCGCCGTGCATATGCTTAAACGCACTGCCGCGCAGCCGCTGACCGCCTGCGAGGGTAACGGCAAAATCCACCTGCCCGTTTGCCCACCATGTGCCCTGCTGTTCGTCGTTGAGCCACGCTTTTATTAATCCGTCCACATCCGGGGGCGGAAACGGCGCCGGTTCAAGCCGGCCTAACCTGCGCCAGCGCGGTGGCGAATCACTGCACAGGTGTAGATCGGAGACGTTATGCTTTACACTAAGGGCCACAATTTCTTCCACATCCATAGACTACTCCTCGGAAAATGAACGACATTGCGCATAACCTGGCACAGGTCCGGGACAAAATCTCAGCCGCTGCAACGCGTTGCGGCCGTGCTTCAGAAGAAATTACGTTGCTTGCAGTCAGCAAAACCAAGCCTGCGAGCGCCATCGCAGAAGCGATTGCCGCCGGCCATCGCGCTTTCGGCGAAAACTATGTGCAGGAAGGGGTGGATAAGATTCGCGCTTTCCGGGAACAGGGCAATACGGACCTGCAATGGCACTTTATCGGCCCGCTACAGTCGAACAAAAGCCGACTGGTAGCAGAGCACTTCGACTGGTGCCACACCATCGATCGTCTGCGCATCGCCACCCGTCTGAGCGACCAGCGCCCGGCAGAGATGCCAGCGCTTAACGTGCTGATTCAAATCAACATCAGTGATGAAAACAGCAAGTCCGGCATTACGCTGGGCGAGCTGGATGCGCTGGCGGCTGAGGTGGCGGCGCTGCCGCGCTTAACCCTGCGCGGGCTGATGGCAATTCCGGCGCCTGAGTCAAGTTATGAAAGGCAGTTTGCCGTGGCACAGCAAATGGCTGTAGCATTTGAGGCGCTTAAAGCGCGCTATGACACGGTAGACACGCTTTCTCTGGGCATGTCGGACGATATGGAAGCCGCCATTGCGGCAGGCAGCACCATGGTGCGCATCGGCACGGCTATTTTCGGTGCGCGCGATTACACCCAATAATAAGGAAAACTGAGGAACGCCATGAAGACGTTGACTTTCCTGCTCTCAACGGTCATTGAACTGTATACGATGGCGCTGCTGCTGCGCGTCTGGATGCAGTGGGCCCGTTGTGATTTTTACAATCCATTCTCACAATTTATCGTGAAAATCACGCAGCCCGTTGTGGGGCCGCTTCGCCGCATCATTCCGGCAATGGGGCCGATTGACAGTTCATCCCTGCTGATGGCGTTTATTCTGAGCGTTATCAAAGCGATCGTGCTGTTTATGGTCATTACTTTCCAGCCGATTATCTGGATTTCAGCCGTTCTGATTCTCGTGAAAACCGTCGGCCTGCTGATCTTCTGGGTCCTGCTGGTGATGGCGATCATGAGCTGGGTAAGCCGGGGCCGTAGCCCGGTGGAATACGCGTTGATTCAGCTGACGGAACCGCTGCTGCGTCCGATTCGTAGCCTGCTGCCTGCCATGGGCGGGATCGACTTCTCCCCGATGCTCCTCGTTCTGCTGCTGTACGTGCTGAATATGGGTATCGCGGAACTGTTGCAGGCGACGGGCAATATGCTGCTGCCGGGGCTGTGGATGGCGTTATGAGTGCAGTAAGCCCCTGCGCCGACGGGCTGGTTTTACGGCTGTACATTCAGCCGAAAGCCAGCCGCGACAGCATTGTTGGGCTGCATGGCGACGAGTTAAAAGTCGCCATCACCGCCCCGCCGGTTGACGGCCAGGCGAATGCGCATCTGACCAAATACCTGGCTAAACAGTTTCGCGTCGCTAAAAGCCAGGTCATCATTGAGAAAGGTGAACTTGGCCGCCATAAACAGGTAAAAATCCTTAATCCGCAATCTATCCCGACGGAAGTCGCGGCTCTGACAGAACAGGACTAAACCATGCAGAAAGTTGTTCTCGCCACCGGTAACGCCGGTAAAGTGCGCGAGCTGGCCTCGCTATTAAATGATTTTGGGCTGGACGTGGTGGCTCAGACCGAGCTGGGCGTGGATTCCGCCGAAGAGACGGGCCTGACGTTTATCGAAAACGCCATTCTGAAAGCGCGCCACGCCGCGCAGATCACGGGGCTGCCCGCGATTGCCGATGACTCCGGTCTGGCCGTGGATTTTCTCGGCGGTGCGCCGGGGATTTACTCCGCCCGCTATTCCGGGGTGGACGCCACCGACCAGCAGAATCTGGAAAAGCTGCTCGTGGCCCTGAAGGACGTTCCCGACGAACAGCGTACCGCGCAGTTCCACTGCGTGCTGGTCTACATGCGTCATGCGGAAGACCCAACGCCGATCGTCTGTCACGGCAGCTGGCCGGGCGTGATTACCCGTGAAGCGGCGGGCAACGGCGGCTTTGGCTATGACCCGATTTTCTTTGTCCCGACCGAGGGCAAAACCGCTGCGGAACTGACCCGCGAAGAAAAAAGCGCGATCTCCCACCGTGGTCGCGCGCTGAAACTGTTACTGGAAGCGTTACGTAATGGCTAATTTGCCGCCTCTGAGTCTTTATATTCATATCCCGTGGTGCGTGCAGAAATGCCCGTACTGTGATTTCAACTCGCACGCGCTGAAGGGCGAAGTGCCGCACGATGATTACGTCGCGCATCTGCTGGCCGACCTGGATGCCGATGTACCGTACGCGCAGGGACGTGAGGTAAAGACCATTTTCATTGGTGGCGGTACGCCGAGCCTGCTCTCAGGCCCGGCGATGCAGACGCTGCTGGACGGCGTGCGTGCGCGCCTGAAGCTGGCAGCGGATGCTGAAATTACGATGGAAGCCAACCCCGGCACCGTTGAGGCCGACCGTTTTGTCGAGTATCAGCGCGCAGGCGTGAACCGTATCTCCATCGGCGTGCAGAGCTTTAGCGAGCCGAAGCTGAAGCGTCTGGGGCGCATTCACGGCCCGGAAGAGGCAAAGCGGGCGGCAAACCTGGCAACGGGGCTTGGGCTGCGCAGTTTTAATCTCGACTTGATGCACGGCCTGCCGGACCAGTCGCTGGAAGAGGCGCTGGACGATTTGCGTCAGGCGATTGAACTGAACCCGCCGCATCTGTCGTGGTATCAGCTCACCATTGAGCCGAACACGCTGTTTGGCTCCCGCCCTCCGGTGCTGCCGGACGACGAAGCGCTGTGGGATATCTTCGAGCAGGGTCACAGGCTGTTAACCGCGGCAGGGTATCAGCAATATGAAACCTCGGCGTATGCGAAGCCGGGCTATCAGTGTCAGCACAACCTGAACTACTGGCGTTTTGGTGATTATCTGGGGATTGGCTGCGGCGCTCACGGCAAAGTGACCTTCCCGGACGGTCGCATTCTGCGTACCGCCAAAACGCGTCATCCGCGCGGATTTATGGAAGGCCGCTACCTGGAGCGTCAGCACGACGTCGAGGCGGCGGACAAGCCGTTTGAGTTCTTTATGAACCGCTTCCGTCTGCTGGAAGCCGCGCCGCGCGCCGAATTTTCGCGTTATACCGGGTTACCGGAATCAGCGATTCGCCCGCAGATTGACGAGGCGCTGGCGCAGGGGTATCTGACGGAATGTGATGATTACTGGCAGATCACCGAGCACGGTAAGCTGTTCTTAAACTCCCTTCTTGAGCTGTTCCTCGCTGAAGGATCCTGAAGGCTGATTCAGGATTTTGCATCCCGTTCTGCCGGCTGAGGGAAAGGCTGGCAGAGTGTGGGGATGGAAATTATTCGTTCATACGCAAAGCGGCTCAGACGCGAGCTGACACCTGAAGAAAGACGGCTTTGGCATTTGCTGCGCAGCCGCCGTTTCGAAAATTATAAATTTCGTCGACAGCATCCGGCAGGCAACTACATTCTGGATTTCGCCTGCTGCGAGGTGCGGCTGGCAGTTGAGCTGGACGGCGGACAGCATGATGAAAATCAGGAATACGATCGCCAACGGACGTTGTGGTTGAAGCAAAAGGGCTGGCACGTCATTCGGTTCTGGAACAATGAACTCTGGAATAACGAAGAGGGCGTGTTAGATAAGATCCTTGAAACGCTGCAAGCGCTGCAACCCTCACCCCAGCCCTCTCCCTGAAAGGGAGAGGGAGCAAACCATCTCACTTTTTAGCAAACGGGTGTAAAAAAAGATCCATGAAACACCGCAAATGCTGCAACCCTCACCCCTGCCCTCTCCCTGAAAGGGAGAGGGAGCAAACCATCTCACTTTTTAGCAAACGGGGGTAAAAAAAGATCCATGAAACACTGCAAATGCTGCAACCCTCACCCCTGCCCTCACCCTGAAAGGGAGAGGGTGCAAATCATTCCCTCGCCCCTTTGGGGAGAGGGTTAGGGTGAGGGGCCCTGCGCGCAGAGGCGTTACTTCAACGTCCCCACCAGCGCTTTCCGGCTATCTTCCAGCGACACCACGCGCTTACACACGTCTTTGCCGAACTGCTGGAAATCAGCTTCCTGATTCTTCCACTCGTTCTGAATTGAGGTTTGCAGTCCACCCAGGCTACCCAGTACGCCCTGCAACGGATTACCGCCGCCCTTCAGCACCGCCTGGGCGCCCATCTCGTTAATGCTGTCCTGGAGAATGCCGCCCATCGCCTGGTTCACCAGCTGCTGACCGTCGGCACGCACCTGATCGATCGCCTTATAGTGGAACGTCAGGCCATCAGAGCGCGTCTCGATAATACGGTTCATCTGCTCTTTCAGCTGTTTATCCAGCTTGGTCAGGCGGGTACGCATATTGCTGCTCTCCCCCACCTCTTTAGTGATGATTTTATCCAGCGCCACGCGGCTCTTTTCAACGCGGGTCAGCGCGCCGTTGTTGATCCACGGCAGCGCGGTGCGCAGCTCGGCCTGGTAGTCCATCGCCTGCTCGCGCTGGGCGGCCGTCAGGTTTTGCGGTTTGCCGTTAAAGGTCACGTTGCCATCCGGCGTAATCACCAGATTGCCATTCTCGCCCTTAACCTGCACGGTTTGCGGACTCAACACCACGTCATCGCGCGGGGTGACGCTACATTTATATTCCGCATGGGCGGTGGATCCGATTGCCAGTAAAGCAACAGCCAGCAACGTTTTGCGCATCTTTAACACTCCCTCAGACAAAATGGGCCAGCTAATGCTGGCCCCGTACCTGCTTTATTAGTCCCACCAAACGTCGAAAAGTTCGCTCACGCGGACATCTTCCATCTTGTGGTCTTCAAGCCATTTACGTACCAGCGCCTGATGTTCTTCGGTGCATTTACCCACTTCCTGGGTGCAGATCAGACCTTCCCACGCCAGATAGCCGCTACCGTCGAAGGCCAGCTTGTTTGGTTCGATGACCTCGTTGATGAACGCATCAACGTCCTGATCGATCTGCTCAACGCTGGTGCCTTCCGGGAAACGCCAGGCAACGGAGAAGCCCACTTCCTGGAATTCTTCGATGTGCATCTTTTTACGCAGACGACGGCTACGATTCTTTGCCATTATTTCACCCTCTCGAACATTAAGTCCCATACGCCGTGACCAAGACGATGGCCACGCTGTTCAAATTTTGTCACCGGACGTGAATCCGGACGCGGTACGTAGTCGTTGCTCTCGGACTGGTTTTTATATCCGTCCAGCGACGACATCACTTCCAGCATGTGTTCCGCATAAGGTTCCCAGTCGGTCGCCATGTGGAAAACGCCGCCCAGCTTGAGCTTACTTTTCACCAGCTCGGCAAACGGTGCCTGAACGATACGGCGTTTATTATGACGCGCTTTGTGCCATGGGTCAGGGAAAAAGAGCTGAACCATGTTCAAAGAATTGTCAGGAATCATTTTGTGCAGCACTTCCACCGCGTCGTGACACATCACGCGCAGGTTCTCAACGCCCTCTTCGTGGGCCGTTGCCAGGCACGCGCCGACGCCCGGCGAGTGTACTTCTATGCCGAGGAAGTTCTGCTCCGGGCGCGCTTTCGCCATAGTGACCAGCGAGGTGCCCATACCAAACCCGATCTCCAGCGTGACGGGCGCGTCGCGGCCAAACAGCTCGGTAAAGTCGAGCGGCTGCTCGCTGAACTCAACGCCCATCACCGGCCAGTAGTTGTCCAGCGCGTGTTGCTGCCCTTTTGTCAGGCGGCCCTGACGGCGGACAAAGCTGCGAATACGGCGCAGCGGGCGACCGTTTTCATCAAATTCCGGTGAAATGACGTCGTTTTTCATAAAAGAGTTGTCTGCTTGTGAGAGTGTTCGGGAAACGGGCATTATCCAAAGTTAAGGCTTCTATGCAAGCATGGGAAAGATCCGGTTTACAGCAGATTGACGCTGTGCTGCAATCTGCGTCCCTGATTATGCGAATCGATGACCATGCAAGCCTCTCAATTTTCAGCCCAGGTGCTGGACTGGTACGACAAATACGGGCGTAAAACCCTGCCCTGGCAAATTGAAAAAACGCCCTACAAAGTATGGCTCTCCGAGGTGATGTTGCAACAAACGCAGGTCGCCACGGTTATTCCCTACTTCGAGCGTTTTATGGCGCGCTTCCCGACGGTCACCGACCTGGCAAACGCGCCGCTGGACGAAGTGCTGCACCTGTGGACCGGGCTGGGCTATTACGCCCGTGCGCGCAACCTGCATAAGGCCGCGCAGCAGGTCGCCACGCGCCACAACGGTAAATTCCCGGAAACCTTCGACGAGGTGGCGGACTTACCCGGCGTCGGGCGTTCAACCGCAGGCGCGATCCTCTCCCTTTCATTAGGCAAGCATTTCCCGATCCTCGACGGCAACGTGAAGCGCGTGCTCGCACGCTGCTACGCCGTTGACGGCTGGCCGGGTAAGAAAGACGTTGAAAAACGCCTGTGGGAAATCGCTGAAGCGGTCACCCCGGCGAAGGGCGTAGAGCGTTTTAACCAGGCGATGATGGATCTCGGCGCGATGGTCTGCACGCGCTCAAAACCGAAGTGCGAACTCTGCCCGGTGAACAACCTCTGCGTGGCGTATGCCAACCAGTCATGGGCGCAGTATCCGGGTAAGAAACCCAAACAGACGCTGCCGGAGCGCACCGGCTATATGCTGCTGATGCAGCACGGCGACGACGTCTTCCTCACCCAGCGCCCGCCGAGCGGCCTGTGGGGTGGTCTATACTGCTTCCCACAGTTTGAAGATGAAGCCTCGCTTCGGGAATGGCTTGAACAGCGCGGCATTGCGGCAGATACCCTGACGCAGCTGAACGCGTTCCGCCATACCTTTAGCCATTTCCATCTGGATATTGTGCCTATGTGGCTTCCCGTGTCCTCGTTCACCTCCTGCATGGATGAAGGCACCGCTCTCTGGTATAACTTAGCGCAACCGCCATCAGTCGGGCTGGCGGCTCCCGTGGAGCGCCTGTTACAGCAATTACGTGTCGGTGCAATGGTTTAGCATCGGCAACACAAAGAGGAATGAGTATGGCCAGAACCATTTTTTGTACTTTCCTACAGCGCGACGCTGAAGGCCAGGATTTCCAGCTCTACCCGGGCGACCTGGGTAAGCGCATCTATAACGAGATCTCCAAAGAAGCCTGGGGACAGTGGCAGAAAAAACAGACCATGCTGATCAACGAGAAAAAGCTCAGCATGATGAACCCGGAGCACCGCAAGCTGCTGGAGCAGGAGATGGTGAACTTCCTGTTCGAGGGCAAAGACGTCCACATCGAAGGCTATACGCCACCGGAAAAATAATACTCTGCGGCTGTTGCCCGGCGGCGCTTTGCTTGCACGGGCCTACAGTTTTGTAGGCCGGGTAAGCGCAGCGCCACCCGGCGAAAGCAACGACTAAGCAAACACAACACGCACTCCCGGAATGATGAAAAAACTTTTAGCGCTAGCACTTGTTGCGCCGTTGCTTGTGTCTTGTTCTTCCAAAAAGGGCGATAGCTATAACGAAGCCTGGGTTAAGGACACCAACGGTTTTGACATTTTGATGGGGCAGTTTGCCCACAACATCGAAAATATATGGGGATTTAACGAAGTCCTGATTGCCGGACCGAAGGACTACGTTAAGTACACCGACGCCTATCAGACCCGTAGCCACATCAACTTCGATGACGGTACGATTACGGTTGAAACCATCGCGGGGACTGAACCTGCGGCGCATTTACGTCAGGCCATCATCAAGACCCTGCTGATGGGCGACGATCCGGGATCTATCGATCTCTACTCTGATGCCGATGACATTACTATCTCCAAAGAGCCGTTCCTGTATGGCCAGGTCGTAGACCAGACCGGTCAGCCGATCCGCTGGGAAGGCCGCGCCACCAAATTCGCTGACTACCTGCTGCAAAACCGCCTGAAAAGTCGCACCAACGGCCTGAAGGTGATTTACAGCGTGACCATTAACCTGGTGCCTAACCACCTCGACAAGCGTGCGCATAAGTATCTGGGCATGGTGCGTCAGGCGTCGCGTAAGTATGGCGTGGACGAGTCGCTGATCCTGGCGATTATGCAGACCGAATCCTCGTTCAACCCGTACGCGGTGAGCCGTTCCGACGCGCTGGGGCTGATGCAGGTTGTGCAGCACAGCGCCGGTAAAGACGTGTTCCGCTCGCAGGGGAAATCCGGCACGCCGAGCCGCAGCTACCTGTTCGATCCGCAAAGCAACATTGATACCGGCACGGCCTATCTGGCGATGCTGAACAATGTCTATCTCGGCGGAATTGATAACCCAACGTCACGCCGCTATGCGGTGATCACCGCCTACAACGGCGGGGCGGGCAGCGTGCTGCGCGTCTTCTCGAACGACAAGGTGCAGGCTGCGAATATCATCAACAGCATGGCGCCGGGGGACGTGTACGCTACTCTCACCACCCGCCACCCGTCTGCGGAATCCCGCCGGTACCTGTATAAGGTGAATACGGCGCAGAAAAACTATCGTCGTCGATAATCAACACACCTTCTCCTGTAAGGAGAAGGTGTTCTGCTTCTCTCCATCCATACGAAAATGCTATTTGCATCACAATCCAGACTGCAAATTAATGTGGATTGCATTTTTTTGCGGGAGGTAACAAAACATAACCTCGCCTGCTGATAGAATTGCATCAAATAACAACCCTGAATGTTCCTATAACAACATATCTCCCGCTCACTTGTGAGGAAAGTAACATGAACCTTAAGCTGCAGCTTAAAATCTTGTCGTTTCTGCAGTTCTGCCTGTGGGGTAGCTGGCTGACTACACTCGGCTCCTATATGTTTGTGACGCTCAAGTTTGATGGTGCGTCAATCGGTGCCGTCTACAGCTCGCTGGGTATTGCGGCTGTTTTCATGCCAACACTGCTCGGTATCGTGGCGGATAAATGGTTAAGTGCGAAATGGCTGTATATGCTTTGCCATCTGGTGGGTGCGGGGACGCTGTTTATGGCGGCCGAAGTGACCACGCCGGGGGCGATGTTTATGGTGATCCTGCTTAACTCGCTGGCGTATATGCCAACGCTTGGGCTGATCAACTCCATCTCCTACTACCGCCTGAAATCTGCCGGCCTGGATATCGTCACCGACTTCCCGCCAATCCGTATATGGGGCACCATCGGCTTTATCATGGCGATGTGGGGCGTAAGCTTCGCGGGCTTCGAGCTGAGCCACATGCAGCTGTATATTGGTGCTGCGCTCTCCGTACTGCTGGCGCTGTTTACCCTGACGCTGCCAACCATTCCGGTGTCTAACCAGCAGAAAAACCAGAGCTGGAGCACCATGCTTGGCCTGGACGCCTTCGCCCTGTTCAAAAACAAGCGCATGGCGATCTTCTTTATCTTCTCCATGCTGCTGGGCGCGGAGCTGCAAATCACCAACATGTTCGGCAACACCTTCCTGCACAGCTTCGATAACGATCCGCTGTTTGCCGGGAGCTTTATCGTTGAGCACGCGTCGGTGATGATGTCTATCTCGCAGATCTCCGAGACGCTGTTCATCCTGACCATCCCGTTCTTCCTGAGCCGCTACGGCATCAAAAACGTCATGCTGATCAGTATCGCCGCGTGGATGCTGCGCTTCGGCCTGTTCGCCTACGGCGACCCGAGCGCGTTCGGTACCGTGCTGCTGGTGCTGTCGATGATTGTTTACGGCTGCGCCTTCGACTTCTTCAACATCTCCGGTTCGGTGTTTGTGGAAAAAGAGGTGAAGCCTGAAATCCGCGCCAGCGCGCAGGGCATGTTCCTGATGATGACCAACGGCTTCGGCTGTATTCTGGGCGGCGTGGTGAGCGGTAAAGTGGTTGAGATGTACACCACCAACGGCATTACCGACTGGCAGCCCGTGTGGCTGATCTTCGCGGCGTATTCGCTGGTGCTGTTCTTCGCGTTCCTCGCGCTGTTCAAGTACAAGCACGTTCGCGAACCGCACGGTGCGCAGCCGATCGCACATTAATTGTTGTGCCCGGTGGCGCTTCGCTTACCGGGCCTACAAAACCAGACCGTAGGCCGGGTAAGGCGTAGCCGCCACCCGGCTATTTTATAGCAGACAGCACCCACCCCACCGACAGCAAATCCGCGCTGCCGCCCGGACTCAGGTTTCGTTCAATCAACGCGCTATCCATCCTCAGCAACGCATCGCGATCCCAGCCGTTCGCCAGCAGTTCCCGCGCGTAACGTTGTACGTAGCGCAGCCCCTCCATACCGCCGCGCGACACCAGATTGCTGTCCTGGTTGATGGCCATCAGGCGTAACAACAGGTCATGAAGGGAATTCCCCTTCCACTGCTTCAGCGCGTTACGCACCGTGCTGAAGCCGCTTTCTGCCTCGCCGCGCGCGCCGGTGAGACCGTACAGCTGAAACTGCCGCTCGCCCGCCGTTGCCTGCCCGCTGCGCCCGGCGAGCTCACGCGCCACCAGTCCACGACAAATGTTACTTACCTCACAACAGAGGCTGCCGGCGGAGACATTTTTCACACGCCCGGCAGCGAAGCAGAGCAAACCGAGTGCAAAAATCCCGCCCTTGTGCGTGTTTACCCCGTCCGTCGCGGCGTACATCGCCTGTTCGCAGGCCATCCCCATCGGGCGGATAATCCGCAGCTGCTGAGCGGCTGGCTTGTCCGCATGAGCCTCACCCAGCTCCGCAAAACGGGCAAACCACGGCGTAATCGCCGTAATGCTGCGGACAAACAGGGCATGATCCATATCGCGATGGGAACCGTTGTTAAGCTTGTCCACCAGCCCCGGCTTGGGCGTCAGCTCCAGCTCCTGCCACAGCGCCGCTTCGGCAAGCGCGGGCACATCAATCGGGCGCGGTTTAGTCGCGAGCAAACCAGTCATCGATCGTCTTCTCCACGCGGGAAACTACCTGCTCAACGGGATGGCGCCGCGAACGGGAGCAGGCATGCGCGGGCTCGTCACAGATCAGGCAGCGCCTGAGGTTTGCCCCCAGCGACTGGCGCCCGACGTGGCCGTTCTGAGGACAGATGACATCCAGGTCCCACAGCCTGCCGAGCGGGTGCGTCTGCTCCAGTTCCGCACAGTGCGCTTTGATTTCCGCCGCCGGATGGGCGACGCACCACAAGGCTTCCGGTCCGGTGGGCAGCCACAGCACCTGGCGGTCCAGCACCTGCCAGCGGTTCTCCCACAGCAGCTGGTCGCACATCTGGAGCGCCACGCCCATGGTGTTGCGATAGCGCAGGCTGTCTTTAATGTCCCCGGGCGTGACCAGCGTGAGGGAAATCACCGGTTGTTGATAGTGCGTGAGCATGTCGGCCTGGCGCGCCGCGCGGCGATCTTTCGCCGCCAGCAGTTCGTCCAGGCTGACACCCGTCCGCACGGGTGTCGCTGAAATCATACTGACTCCTTCACCTGTCGCACGGTGTCGATCACGCTGCCGTCGCGGTAGCGGATGACGCCGACGATTTTGTCGGTAAATTCAATCGGTTTCGGTACACCGGTCAGGGAGATCGCCCGCTCGTAGAGCGCATGGATATCCACAACCTTTAATCCTGCCGCCATCAGACGCTCGCGGATCTCCGGGCGCGCCGGGTTGACCGCAATGCCGTGGTCGGTGACCAACACGTCGATGCTCTCTCCCGGCGTGAGGCGCGTGGTGACGCGCTTGACCACCGTCGGAATGCGGCTGCGCAGCAGCGGCGCGACGACGATGGTCAGGTTGGCTGCCGCCGCCACGTCGCAGTGCCCACCGGATGCGCCACGCATCACGCCGTCGGAGCCGGTGATGACGTTAACGTTAAAATCAATGTCAATTTCCAGGGCGCTGAGGATCACCACGTCAAGCTGGTCGCAGCTTGCCGCCTTGCTGCCGGGGTTGGCGTAGACGTTGGTGGAGATCTCAACGTGGTTCGGATTGCGCGCCAGCGAAGCCGCCGCCTGGCCATCAAAGCACTGGGTGTCGAGCAGCTTTTCGATAAGCCCCTTCTCGTGCAGATCCACCAGGCTGCCGGTGATGCCGCCGAGCGCGAAGCGGGCCTTCACGCCGCTGCGCTCCATCTTCTCTTCCATAAAGCGGGTGCAGGCGGTGGCCGCCGCGCCGGAGCCGGTCTGCATCGAGAAGCCCGGTTTGAAATAGCCGGAGTGCTCAATCACGTCCGCCGCATAGCGGGCGATCATCAGCTCGCGCGGGTTGCTGGTGACGCGCGCCGCACCGACGCTGATTTTCGCCGGATCGCCCACGCTCTCCACCTGCACGACGTAGTCCACCTGGTCCTGCACCAGGCTGGCGGGCATATTCGGGAACGGCACCAGTTCTTCGGTCAGCAGCACCACCTTGCGGGCAAAGTGCGCGTCCACCATGGCGTAGCCCAGCGAACCGCAGCACGATTTTCCGTGCGTCCCGTTGGCGTTGCCAAACGCATCGCTGCACGGCACGCCGAGAAACGCCACGTCGATGTTCAGTTCGCCGTCCTGGAGCAGCTTCACGCGCCCGCCGTGGGAGTGAATCTGTACCGGCTCGTCCATCAGCCCGTGGGAGATGGCGTCCGCCAGCCTGCCGCGCATGCCGGAGGTGTAAATCCGGGTAATCACGCCGCTTTCGATATGCTCGATCAGCGCGTCGTTGCAGGTCATCAGCGAGCTGGAGGCCAGGGTCAAATTTTTAAATCCCATCCGCGCCAGCAGCGCCACAACGGTGTTGATCACCCGGTCGCCTTCGCGAAAGGCATGGTGGAAGGAGATGGTCATTCCGTCCTGCAAGCCGCTGCGCGCTACGGCTTCTTCGAGGGAGGCACAGAGCTTGCGGTTGTGCTTCGCGTCGCTGTCCGCCAGCCAGGGCGTCGCGCTGTGGGCGGTATCAAAGGTCTTTAAGTCCCGCAGATGGGGGAAGTTCACGTGGAGAAGTTCTGTCTGATTCATTTTGTCATCCTTACCGACGCACGCCGGAAGCCGCCGCGCGCTCCAGCACCACCTGCGCGTGGTTAATAATCGGGGCGTCGACCATTTTGCCGTTGAGCGAGACCACGCCCAGGCCGTTACGCTCGCCCTCTTCTGCCGCTTCAATCACCCTTTTGGCGTGCTCCACCTCTTCCTGCGTCGGGGCGTAGGCGTTGTGCAGCAGGTCAATCTGGCGCGGGTTAATCAGCGATTTGCCGTTAAAGCCCATCTTGCGGATCAGGTCGACCTCGCGCAGGAACCCGGCTTCATCGTTAACGTCTGACCACACCACGTCGAAGGCGTCGATGCCGGCAGCGCGTGCCGCGTGCAGCACCGCGCAGCGGGCATAAAACAGCTCGGTGCCGTCGCCGCGCTCGGTCTGCATGTCCATTACGTAGTCAAAGGCCGCCAGCGCAATGCCGATCAGGCGCGGCGAGCTGCGGGCAATCGCCACGGCATTGATGACGCCAATAGCCGATTCAATCGCTGCCATCACGCGGGTAGAACCCACCTCGCGCCCGCACTCCTTTTCGATACGCTCAAGGTGGCCTTCCAGCTCGTAGATGTCATCCGGCGTGTCGGTTTTCGGCAGGCGGATCACGTCCACGCCCGCATGCACGGCGGCTTCCAGATCCAGCAGGCCAAACGGCGTGCTCAGCGGGTTTATGCGCACCACGGTTTCGATATCCTGATACATCGGATGCTGCAACGCGTGGAACACCAGCATGCGTGCGGTATCTTTCTCGCGCAGGGCCACCGCATCTTCAAGATCGAACATGATGGCGTCTGGCCGGTAGATAAACGCGGTGGAGAGCATGGCGGCATTGGCGCCCGGCAGGAACAGCATACTGCGGCGGAGTTTGCTCATTTCAGCGCCTCCCAGTTGATGGCCTGTTCATCGGCAGCACGCAGAAGCGCGCTTTGCAGGCGGGCGCGGATTGCACAGTCCAGCGCCCCTTTGTCTTCAATAATGATTAATCCCTGATGCACGTTCATGGCGCGCAGCGTGTCGTCGACCACCTGGCGAATGTGCTCGCCAAACTGCTTAATCACTTCACTGTGGATGACAATCTCCAGCTCGCCGTGAGCGGGGGCGATTTTCACCATCAGGTCGCTGGACTCCTGCGTTCCGGCCAGCGCCTCCCTTACAATATTCATGATAAATTCCTGATAGTTATGCGACTTCCGCACTCGCGCGATAATGTGCTTCGAGATGCGCGAAGGTGGAGTCCGGGACGATCTCCCGGATCCGGGTAAACTGCTGTGTCTTGAGTAAACGGCGCACTTCGGACGCCGAAATGGCGTTGCCGGTGGCCTTGATGCGCGGCATCTCCACCACCTCGATATGCGAGGCCAGCAGATCGTGCAGCGTCTGGTTGTACTGGCGGGTGATATCGCAGAACGGCTCCGAGCCGATAAAGCGGTGCGTGATGCCGAGCGCCGGGGCGATGAAGTCCCGGAAGATCAGCACGTCGATCTCGCTCCACGCCTGCTGCACTTTACCGGTCTCTTTCAGAAAGTAGGCCGGAAACGTGGCGCGCGAGATGATGTACTGCGAGCCTTCATGCACCACCACGTTCGGCAGATGCGCCACGCCCGCGCGCACCATCTCAAGGCGCGCGCTGAACGGGAAGAACGAGGCGTCTTCACGCACCACAAACAGATGCAGGGCATCGCACTGCGCCGCCGCCTGCTCCACCAGATGGCGGTGGCCGAGGGTGAACGGATTGGCGTTCATCACGATCGCGCCAGTTTTCTCCCCGCCCTTTCGCATCCGGCTTAAGGTACGGCAGTAGCGCGCGATCCCCTGCGGGGTGTTCTCCATCAGCACCGCGTTGTTCCCGCTCTGGGCAATTGGCCAGAAGCCGCTGCGGCCAAAGCGCTCCTTATTGCACGGACGGGTGCAGAGGAAGAGGTGAAAATGGCCGCGCTCCAGCGCCGCATTCTCCACCTCTGCCAGCAGCCGCGCGCTGAGGTTTTCCCCACGAAGCTGCTCGTTGACCGCCACGCACTTGATGACGTTGGCAGCCAGCCCTGCGCAACCCACCAGCTGCGCGCCGGACCAGGCTTCAACAAACAGCGTGATGTCGTTGTCCAGGCCAAGGCCGCTGTCTGCCAGCAGGTAGCGGATCTGGCTTAAGCGTTCCGGGTGTTTCGCCACAACGGTATGGCGAAAATCAATGGGTTGCGATTGCATGCTGCCGCCTTACTCAGTGTGCCGCCGCAAGCCCGACGGCTGGCGCTTCCACGATCACGTTGCTCAGATGACCGATATGCTCGATCTCCACCTCAATGCGATCCCCCTCCTTCATAAACAACGGCGGGTTACGCTTTTTACCCACGCCGCCCGGGGAGCCGGTAATGATCACATCGCCCGGGCTGAGGCGGGTGAAGGTGCTGATGTATTCGATGAGCTCCGCGACCTTGTGGATCATGCTGCTGGTGTTGTCCTCCTGCACCATGCGGCCGTTAAGCCAGGTGCGGATCGCCAGGCTGTGCGGGTCCGGGATCTCATCCGCCGTCGCCATCCAGGGGCCAAACGCGCCGGTCTGGCGCCAGTTTTTACCGGCGGTGAACCAGGTGTGCTGCCAGTCGCGGGCGGAGCCGTCCATGTAGCAGCTGTAGCCCGCCACGTGGCGCAGGGCGTCATCGCGGCTGATGTTCTCCCCACCCTTACCGATAATCACCGCCAGCTCGCCTTCGTAATCGAATTCGCTGGAGTGGCGCGGCTTCAGCACCGGCTCGTTGTGGCCGGTCTGTGAATCGGGGAAGCGGACAAACAGCGTCGGGGCCGGGTTGTGTTGGTCAAACTCCTTGCGCTTGTCGGCGTAGTTCATGCCCACGCAGAGGATTTTTTCCGGCTGCACGATCACCGGCAAGAAGGTGATGGCGTTCAGCGGCACGTCCACCGCGTCGTTCAGAAAACGGGTGGCCTGCGCCAGTCCGTTGCCCTGCAACAGCGCTTTAAGGTCGCCGTAGCGGTCGCCCAGGCGGCGGCCTAAATCAATCACGCCCTCGGCCTGAACGATGCCGTAGCTGCGTTTTCCCTGGTATAAAAAGCTTGCGAGTTTCATTGTTTTTTCCTGAATACTTAGACGAGGAAGTTGCCCAGAATCAGCAGTGAGACAGAGACGTTAATCGCGCCGCCGATACGGGTAGCAATCTGGGCGAAGGGCATCAGGCTCATGCGGTTGCCTGCGGTCAGGATCGCCACGTCGCCGGTACCGCCCTGTCCGCTCTGGCAGCAGGAGACGATGGCGACATCAATCGGGTGCATACCGATTTTTTTGCCGACGAAGAATCCGGTCGCCACCAGCGCAGACACGGTGCTAATAATCACCAGCAGGTTGCTGACGGTGAACGCCGCGACCAGCTCGTGCCACGGGGTAATTGCCACGCCAACGGCGAACAGGATTGGATAGGTCACGGAGGTCTGGAAGAATTTGTACACCACCTGGGAACCCTCCAGCAGACGCGGAGAGGCGCCGTTGCAGAGCTTCACCAGCACCGCCATAAACAGCATGCCAACGGGCGCAGGCAGGCCAATCAGCTTGTGGCCGAGCATGCCCAGCATGTACAGCAGCACCGCCAGCAGCGCGCCGGAGGCGATAGTGGTCACGTCCGCTTTACCGGAGAACGCAGGCTGAGAGACGGTGGCATCCGCATTCGCGCGGTTAGGCATCAGCTGGCCTTCGCCGGTCAGGTGCGGGTAGCGTTTCCCGAGCTGGTTGAGGCAGCCGGAAATAATGATCGCCGTCAGGCCGCCGAGCATCACCATCGGCAGCACGCGGCCAAGCGCTACGCCCTGGTCCATGTGCAGCAGGGTGGCATAGCCGATGGAGAGCGGGATCGCCCCTTCCCCTACGCCGCCCGCCATGATCGGCAGAATGATAAAGAAGAAGATCTGGAACGGCTCAAGGCCCAGCGCCAGCCCCACGCCCATGCCAACAATCATGCCGACGATTTCACCGCACAGCATCGGGAAGAAGATGCGCAGGAAGCCCTGGATCAGCACGGTGCGGTTCATGCTCATGATGCTGCCGACGATGATGCAGCAGATATAGAGGTAGAGAATGTTGGTGGATTTGTAGAATTTGGTCGTGGATTCCACCACCACGTCCGGCAGCAAACCGTAGTAGACCAGCGCGGAAGGGATAAAGGTGGCGCAAATCGCCGCCGCGCCGAGCTTGCCGACAATCGGCAGGCGTTTGCCAAATTCGCCGCAGGCAAAGCCGAAGAAGGCCAGCGTGGCCACCATGACCACGATGTCGCTCGGCAGCTTTCCGCCCAGACAATCAATCGCAATCAGCGCGCCCGCCAGAACGAACAGCGGCAAAGGAATAATGCCGATTTTCCAGGTATCCATAATATGCCACCAGCGCTCCTTGAGGGATGGCCGCTGAATATTAATCGGGTCGTGGGTAACAGAGAATGAATCGTCAGTTGTGCTCATAATAAGCCCCTTAGTTATTTTGTGCGTTCAGCTTAGAGTCACAAAGGCTTACTTTATGTGAGGGATGACATATTAAAGGCGAAGTTTTAATGGCCGCTATGGTTTTAATGGTTTCTATTATTTAATGTGATTTACGCCTTATTTATTACCGTGGTTTTTATGGTTTCTTTTCCTAACCGAACAAAGAAATAACATTTATTCAGTTAGCATCCAGAGAATGAGACTTTCGGAAAAATCTTTTACAGACCGTGCTGTGCAAGGGATCACAAGTTTTCGGCAAAGCGGGCATCCTGGCGTTAAAAGATGATATATTCAGCCAACCTGTTGATACCTTGCGTGATAGTTATGAAAGTATCGTTTCAGATCAAGCTGTTTATTTCGCTGGTCGCCTTTTTCTCAGTGCTGTTCGCATTACTGGGCGGATATTATTATGTCGACGTCGGCAGGCAGCTTTATCAGGAAATGAGCGCACGCGCAAAAATACAGGCTGAAGAGATAGCGCTTATTCCCACTCTGCGAAAAGAAGTCGAACAAAAGGATATCCAGAGCATCCATGACTTTATGCAGAAAATAGCCGCCCACAGCGACGCCAGTTTTATTGTGATTGGTGACAATAAAGGGCTGCATCTTTTTCACTCCGTGTTTGCTGACCGGGTGGGCAAAACGCTGGTTGGCGGGGACAACGACGAGGTATTACACGGCAAAAGCACCATTACCATCCGCAAGGGCGGGTTAGGCATTTCGCTACGCAGCAAAGCCCCTATTTTTAATGATGCCGGGCAGGTGGTGGGGATTGTTTCGGTGGGCTATCTCACAAGCTATCTGGACACCATCACCGTCAACAAGGTGGTCAATATCCTGATTGCCGCCGTGCTGCTGCTTATCGCCCTGTTTATTTTCTCCTGGTTCTTCACCCGCAGCATTAAGAAGCAGATATTCTCTCTGGAACCACGCGAAATCGGCCTGCTGGTGCGCCAGCAAAAGGCGATGATGGAATCCATTTATGAAGGGGTGATTGCCATCGATGACGACCTGCGCATTGAAGTGATCAATCAGGCGGCGCGTAAATTATTAGGCTTACGTCAGCCCGCCCGCGAACTGCGCGGTCAACACATTAGCCAGGTGATCGCACCCGTCCCGTTTTTTAACGCGCAGACCATGCTTGCGAAAGACACCCACGATGAGATCTGTCGCTTTAACGATCTCACGGTCATTGCCAGCCGGGTGCGGATCATGCTGGAAGATGCGTTGCAGGGCTGGGTGATCACCTTTCGCGATCGCAACGAGATCGACTCGCTCAGCGCCCAGCTTAGCCAGGTGAAGCGCTACGTTGATAACCTGCGCATCATGCGCCACGAACAGCTGAACCGCATGACCACGCTGTCCGGCCTGCTGCATATGGGCCGTTATGACGAGGCGATCCGCTACATACAGGCGCAGTCGGAACACGCTCAGGAGCTGCTGGACTTTATCTCGTCCCGCTTTAGCTCCCCGACGCTGTGCGGTTTGCTGCTTGGAAAAGCCGCCCGCGCCCGTGAGAAAGGCGTTGAGCTGAGTTTCGATCCGGCCTGCCGGGTAGATAAACCGTTCCTGCCGCTGCTCGAATCGGAACTTATCTCGATCATCGGGAACTTGCTGGATAACGCCATCGAAGCGACCCAGCGCGCCCCGCTCCCGCATGCACCGGTAGACGTGCTGATAAAGCTGAACGAGCAGGAACTGATTATTGAAGTCGCCGACCAGGGCGTCGGCATCACACCGGCGATCCGCGACCGGATCTTTGAGCGCGGCATCACCACCAAAACGCGCGGCGATCATGGTATAGGCCTGTATCTGATTGAAAGCTACGTCACGCAGGCTGGCGGCGCAATTGAAGTTGCCGATAACACCCCACGCGGTGCCATTTTCTCACTGTTTATTCCCGCCACGGGAACGGCCCGGCACCCCGCACAGGAACTGGAAGATACCGACTATGCAACATGAACTTATCGACGTACTGATTGTTGAAGACGAGAACGAACTGGCGCAACTGCACGCGGAGCTTATCGGTAAACATCCGCGCCTGAGGCTGGTGGGAATTGCCGCGTCGCTGGCCGACGCGCAGCAACAGCTGGAGAGCAAACAGCCGAAGCTGATGCTGCTGGATAACTACCTGCCGGACGGCAAAGGCATCACCCTTATCAGCCACCCGATGCTCGCCCGCGCCAACTGCTCGGTGATTTTCATCACCGCCGCCAGCGATATGGACACCTGTAGCCAGGCCATTCGTAACGGCGCGTTCGACTATATCCTTAAGCCGGTTTCCTGGAAGCGCCTGAGCCAGTCGCTGGAGCGTTTTGTGCAGTTTGCCGAGCAGCAGCGGGTCTGGAAGATTGTTGACCAGCAGAACGTGGATTCGCTCTATCAGCTACAGGCGAAAAACTATCGTCTGGACAACGGCAGCAAAGGGATAGAGGAGAACACGCTGGCGCGGGTGCAAACGCTGTTCAACAGCAAGGCGGCGCACTGCTTTACGGTGGATGAGGTGGTGAGCGAGACGGGCCTGAGTAAAACCACCACCCGGCGCTATCTGGAACACTGCGTGGAGGTGGGTTTTCTGACGGTGGAGATGCTGTACGGGAAGATTGGGCATCCGAGAAGGATGTACCGCCGCGCAGAAGCCTGACGCAGTATTGTAGGCCGGGTAAGCTTGCGCCACCGGGCAACTCGCCGGGTGGCGCTAACGCTTACCCGGCCTACGTTCAAACATTCAATACGTACCCATACAGCCGCTTAATCCCGTCCGCATCCTTCTCACTGTACACGCCCTGCAACTCCGGCGAGAAGCCCGGCAGCATATTAATGCCCTCCTCCAGCGCCAGAAAGTAGCGCTGCACCGCTCCGCCCCAGACTTCGCCCGGCACCACGCACAGCACGCCCGGCGGATATGGCAGCGCGCCTTCGGCGGCAATGCGCCTTTCAGCGTCACGAATAGGCACCAGCTCCACGTTTCCGCGAATGTACTCCTGGTTGGCATCCTGCGGGTTCATCACTACGGCGGGCAGGCTCTCCTGGCGGAACATCGCCTTCTGGAGATCCTTCACGTTAAAGCTGACGTAGAGATCGTGCATCTCCTGGCACAGCTGACGGATCGTGTAGTCGCGGTAACGCACCGGGTATTTCTGATAGATGGTCGGCAGCACATCCGCGAGCGGCGTGTCGTCTTCAATATGCTGTTCGAACTGCCCCAGCATCGCCACCAGCTGCATTAACTTCTCCTCGCTCTCCGCTGGCGTCAGCAGGAACAGGATGGAGTTGAGGTCGCACTTCTCCGGCACAATGCCGTTTTCGCGCAGGTAGTGGGCGAGAATGGTCGCCGGAATGCCGAAATCGGTATAGTGACCTGTTTCTGCATCAATGCCCGGCGTGGTCAGCAGCAGCTTGCACGGATCGACGAAATACTGCTCGCGAGCATAGCCTTCAAAACCGTGCCATTTTGCACCCGGCTCGAAGCTAAAGAAGCGACGCTCGCTGGCGATGACCTGCGTGGGGTGATCCTGCCACGGCCGCCCCGCCACCATCGGCGGAATAAACGGCTTGATCATATGGCAGTTGGCGATGATGGCCTTGCGCGCCTCAATGCCCAGCTCGACGCACTCCGCCCACAGCCTGCGCCCGCTCTCGCCCTCGTGAATTTTGGCGTTTACGTCCAGCGCCGCAAACAGCGGGTAAAACGGGCTGGTAGAGGCGTGCAGCATAAACGCATTATTAAGACGCTTGTGCGGACAGAAACGCGACTGGCCGCGAATATGGTTATCCTTTTTATGGATCTGCGACGTTTGCGAGAACCCGGCCTGCTGCTTGTGTACCGACTGGGTCACAAAAATTCCCGGATCGTTCTCGTTCAGCTCCAGCAGAAGCGGAGACGTTTCTGCCATCATCGGGATAAACTGCTCGTAGCCCACCCACGCGGAGTCAAACAGAATGTAGTCACACAGGTGACCGATCTTGTCGATCACCTGACGGGCGTTGTAGATCGTGCCGTCGTAGGTACCGAGCTGAATGATCGCCAGGCGGAACGGGCGGGCCTCGCTGGCCTTGTCCGGCGCCGCCTCGCGGATCAGGTCCCGCAGATACGCGTCATCAAAGCAGTGTTCATCGATTCCGCCGATAAAACCAAACGGATTACGCGCGGCCTCAAGATACACCGGCGTGGCGCCCGCCTGGATCAGCGCCCCGTGATGGTTGGATTTATGGTTATTACGATCGAACAGCACCAGATCGCCACGGGTCAGAAGCGCATTGGTCACCACTTTATTGGCAGCCGATGTGCCGTTCAGCACGAAGTAGGTTTTGTCCGCGTTGAACACCTTCGCCGCGAACTTTTGCGCGTGCTTGGCAGAACCCTCATGGATCAGCAAATCCCCGAGCTTCACGTCGGCATTGCACATATCGGCGCGAAACACGTTCTCACCGAAGAAATCATAGAACTGTCGCCCTGCCGGGTGTTTTTTGAAAAAAGCCCCATGCTGATGACCAGGGCAGGCAAAGGTGCTGTTCCCCATTGCGACATACTGGCTCAGGGTGTCAAAAAAAGGTGGCAGCAGGTTCTCTTCATACCGGCAGGCGGCGGATTCCAGTTCCAGGAACTCCTGCGCTTTACCCGAGATAATCGCCGTGACGCCATCAGGCACCTCTCCAGGCTCATGCGAGAACATAAACACCGGTAGCTGAAAGCCCGTACGCTTCAGCAACGCGAGAATGCCGCTGTAGCTTTCAACCACCGTAATGACGACTGCCGCCACATCAGTGAAATCGGTGTTATCCAGCGTCACCTTTTCACGGTGCGTAGAAACTTTGGATACCAGCTCACGGCTGACGGCAATTTTCATGGTTTTCATAAGCGCAAATACCCTCACCGAACGGTGAGAAAGGGAGGAGAAAATTCGCGCAATCATGTCACCTTTTATTTTCAGGCGCAAGAAGGAATCAGTATGCATTACGCCTCCCAAAGCTAACCATAAACAGGGCTGGACGTGCCATAATCATGCAATGCCAGTGCTTAAATAACAGGAGTTAAACGTGGTAATTGGACCCTTTATCAATGCGGGAGCTGTACTGCTGGGCGGTGTACTTGGGGCAGTATTAAGCCAGCGCTTGCCGGAGCGTATTCGCGTCTCCATGCCCTCCATTTTTGGCCTGGCGTCGCTGGGGATTGGTATCCTTTTAGTGGTGAAGTGCGCCAACCTGCCGGTAATGGTGCTGGCAACCTTGCTCGGCGCGCTGATTGGCGAATTTTGCTATCTGGAAAGAGGCATAAATAGCGCGGTAGGCAAAGCTAAAAACCTGATTGCCCGACCGGGCAAGGCGAAGCACGGCACGCACGAGTCGTTTATTCAAAACTACGTTGCGATCGTTATTCTGTTCTGCGCCAGCGGTACGGGGATATTCGGTTCGATGCAGGAAGGAATGACCGGCGATCCCAGCATCCTGATTGCGAAAGCGTTTCTGGATTTCTTCACCGCCACTATTTTTGCCACTACGCTCGGCATCGCCGTCGCCGCGATTTGCGTGCCAATGCTGCTGATTCAGCTGGCGCTGGCCACCTGCGCCACGCTGATCCTGCCGCTGACGACGCCCGCGATGATGGCAGACTTTACCGCCGTCGGCGGCCTGTTGCTGCTGGCGACAGGGCTGCGCATCTGTGGCATCAAAATGTTTGCAGTGGTGAACATGCTCCCTGCCCTGCTGCTCGCCATGCCGCTTTCCGCGCTCTGGACGCACTTTTTCGCTTAAGTTTGCGGCGAAATGGTGAGAGAGTGTGCAGTCTGCACCGAAAGCAATAAATTTCGTTGACGTCGGAGGGCGGATCGGGTTTAATGCGCCCCGTTGCCCGGATAGCTCAGTCGGTAGAGCAGGGGATTGAAAATCCCCGTGTCCTTGGTTCGATTCCGAGTCCGGGCACCACTATTCAGAAAACCCGCCCTTGAGGCGGGTTTTTGCTTTTGGGCTAATTCAGCAACGTGATACGCCCCTGCTTCCAGTGCCGGCAGGTTTATCTCATGAAGCAAATGGTTTGAGCCCGCCGATGCCCGGCGGATGCACTCTTCCACCCTGTCCCATCAAATTCTGGCGATCGTGGTACAGTGGGGAGGCGTGCGTGCCGATCAGATCTGGTCGCAGCTATGCCAACAAGGGCCATTTCAAAAAGTCAGAATCGATGACTTCAAAACGTTATTGAAGCATATGGGGGAGCACCAGTTTCTGACCCAGCTATCAAGCGGTGAACTGGTTCTGGGCGTCGAAGGCAAACGTCAGGTTAATCAATATACCTTTTATGCAGTGTTCAGCACGCCGGAAGAGTTTCGTATTGTGGCGGGGAACAAAACACCGGGCTCCATTCCCGTTGATTCACGACTGATGCCTGACCTACACATTATTTTTGGCGGTCGACGCTGGAAGCTAACCGATAACAATAGTGATAAAAAAGTCATCTATGTCGAGGCGACAAAGGGCGGGCAGCCGCCGTTATTTGGCGGACAAGGGATGTTCATTCATGATGTCGTCCGCCAGGAAATGCTCACCATTTATCGGGAGGGCGACTATCGCATTACCGTTGGCGATCGCAAGTCCAATTTTGCCGATACCACGGGCAGAAACCTGTTTGATGAAGGGCGGCGCTGTTTTCACAACAATAATCTGGCTTTGGAATGTTTTATTCAGCAGGGGCTGCATATCTGCATTCTTCCCTGGCTGGGCGATCAAACCGTAAACACACTGTCGGCAATGCTTTTCCAGCGCGGTTTCAAGGCGGGCTCATTTGCTAGTGTGGTTGAAGTAGAAAAAACTACGAACTCGGAGGTTAAACAGGCGTTATCCAGCGCACTTCTGGAAGGTTTGTCTTCCGAATCCCGTCTTGCCGAAAGCATCGCTGAAAAGTGCCTCGAAAAATATGATGAGTTTTTACCAGAGACGTTGCTGACGCAGGAGTATTGGTTACGTATTTTAAATGTTGAGCGCGTGACGGAGTGGTTGCAGGGGCATTTGTAGGTTAATGGCCTGCTCATCAGATAAAAATACACGGCAAACATCAAAATATTTCAATCTGATGCATTCAACATAACCATTTTCAAAATTTCACCCTGCATTTTTTGCTGCCTCAGTGCCTGATGTTTTTCCAAAACCAACAGATAGTCACGAAAATGGCAATGTATTTCACCTTTTAATAATTCAGGTAAGAATTTTAACTGCACATCAGGAAACATCACTGGAGAGGATTTTTTTAACACCGCATCTGGCGAAGGTAATAGCATAAAATGATAACCTTCATTCATAGCGATACTGACCCCCTTCGGGTCAAAATCGCCAAAATAGATCGCAGTTTTCCCTGTTTTCAACCAGTAACGCTTCAACGCAACAGCCCCCTTGCTATATGCCCGATCGCCACGGTAAATAATCAGGGGCGAATGGAAGTCGCATTGGGAATAGTCAAAAAGCGCCAGATGGTAGAAACAATCCTGATTCTCCACCACAATAAGAACATCAAACTGTGTCAGCGCAATATTACGCCAATCCGTATCGACAACCTTAATAGTCATCCCCAACTCACTGACCAAGGGCTGATTAAGATGGAGCAGTACCCGATGCTGCTGTGGTCGAATTCCCGCCGTTTTAATTTCCTGATCGCTTAACTGCGCACTCTCGATACGATTTTGTTCGCTGATATCGTCACGGAAATTTGCCTGTTTGAGACGTTGCTGGGTCTCTGAAATCTTATTCAGCAATGCCATTGTAAAAATGAAATCAGGCAGCAATAAACTGTTAGTCGGAATCAAATCCAGCGCAGTACACCAACGCAAAACCTGAATCACGATTTTACCGTCTGTATTTTTCTTCTCGCAATTTTTCGCTTTCAGCCGATGATCAAGCTTTTTCAGCCAGACGAGCGCGTTATACGATAACGGTTCTGCTTCTGTCATTTTACCCTCACGCCAATACTCACATCCGATATAATACGCAGATCGTTTACCGGGCTGGCCTGACACTCATCACAACGCAGCCAGAAACGCGGCTTATCCGCTAACGGCAATGATTGATATTCCGTAATAACCTGGTAAAGCCATAGCTCACAGTCCCAGTTCAGATGATTTTCCGTCAGATAATGCAGCGCGCTCACCGGCCCTGATTGCCCGGCAGCGAAAACATAAAAGTCCTCAACATCCATTTTAAGCGCAATCTGACGAGCAGCGACCTCCTCATCAATGGGAGGTATTACTGAGCCCGCACTTTTTGGCACAGGCGGAAGCATGACCGATGCCCGAGGCAAAGCGAGTAACATCTCCGCCATCACTTGTCGATCCACGGGCCTGTCGAGCGAAATGGAGGCTTGCAGTGAAAGTGAAGCCGCAATGTTGAATATATCCGGCACTTCCCGGCGTTCAGGGTAGCTGGCGGGTTGATATTGTGGATGCTGGCGCAAAAAAGCAGCCATATTCGTCACTAACAATGTACGTGACTGCTGTTGGCGAAATTTAGCCATCAGATCCACCAGTCGCTGCTGAACGGCCAGTAGTGAACTATGGTGAAGACTTACACGCAATTGTAACTGGCTCACTAATAATTTGCGCAGTGAGCTATTATTTTCAGCAAACTCGATCAATTCATGGAAAACGATCAAATCTAGTCCATCAAGCAATCGACGAACCTGGTTTTGCGCCCGCGCATTCTCGTTAATTTTTTCATTCAGACTGCTGACGAAACCGAAATCATTATTCAGACGATGCCAGAGGCTGTCGATGGCCTCTTCAAATTGCCCGCTGAGATCGTGAACGAGCTCAGTCAGCCTCTGCATTTGCCGTTCAGCAATACTGTAATCGCCTTTATAATAAGCATCGCGCCAGGCCTGCACCTTATTGCGGATCTGCTCCAGCTTTTCTGCTACATCCGCATTAACCTGCCGTCGGCTCTCATCAGCAACCATACTGGCGATAAGTTCGCTCACCAACGGGCGTAACATCAGCGGCTGTTGCTCATCAGGACGCCACACAATACGCGCAGCGATCAGCTTTTTTAATGCCTGGTCGCTAAAAGCCGTTTCATTAATAAACCCATCGACATAACCCTTCATTAAGGCGTGATGGTGTTTTCCTAATAATGCCAACCGTTCAGCACCGTTTTTAAACAGACCGGATAACGGAGAAATATCCTGTGCCATTATAAAAGCTCCTGCTGAACAGGCGGTGTATCTTCAACCGGTAAACGCTCTTCATCACGGATAAATCGGATCACGTCAATCAAATAATCAATTTTCCCGGTGGCAATAAATATCTGTTGCTCGGCGTTGGGTTGTCTGACATAACCATGCTCTTTCAAACGTCGGAAAATTTGTTTAAGCTGAAGATCAATGGAATCACTCTTACAATTGAAAAAACGATCGCTGGAAAGCTTATTCAGACGCTGTTGCAGGCTCTGATTATCCTCTACACGCGTCATAATTTCCGACAACCTGATGTAGTCGCCGGCTGTCAATGTACTCTCCCGCCCTTGCGTCTCCTGTATGAGTTGTAACCACTCAAGCAGAGGCAATAGAGAAGAGATGATGTCCTTAAACTGATTCATAAGCTGACTGCGGGTGTCGCGATTCATCTCACAAAAACCCGCATAATAGACAGTTTGCGTTTCATTACTGACAATTCTGTAATTAAGAGGGCGCAAATAGCTATCCATCGCTTGCCGGGTACTCTCATCCAGTAAATGACGATAAGCATCCGGGTCGTTGATACGACAAATAAATTCCCCTGTCAGCAGCCTTTTGATTAAAGGTCCATGTTCCAGCATTATATTGCCTCCTGTTCCATCTGCGCCAGTCGGGCAGCCAGGCGGCTCACTTTCGGCTGGATCCTTTTCAGCCTGCGCTGAGTCGGCTCAAGCTGATCGGCATCAAGCAAATAACGATGCTTAAACAGCATTAACACATCAGACTCCGCATTCGGAAAAGCGCCTACAATCACAATATTATTATTGCTACAGGCAATAAATAATTTCTCCACATTGTGGTAGGCCAGCGTGCCGATTTCATCAATAGGCCAGTGAATATCGGCGTCTGATTTACCCCTTAACAAACGCGTGAACGCTAAAAGATATTTGCACAAGATCAGATAGGCCATACCGTGGCTTGATGCTTCCAGTAGTTGGCGATCGTTTTTGATGACAATATCTTCCCCTCCTTCATTAAGATGAAGTTCGAGGTTTAATAACGATTCCATAGTGAAACGCTCATCGGCATGAAGCAGCTCAACCACATCCATAAGGGCATTCAAATAGCTTTCGGGAGGAATTTGCTGACCAGACGAGCGCCAGTCACTATAGTTTTTAGCGAAGCGCTTTAATGGTTTCCAGAATCGTAATTGGTCGATAGTCGATAAAATGCGAACCTCTGATTTATTGATGCCTTCCAGTTGTAAATCGTCGGTAACCGCATCGCTTAAGCGTCGACTTTGTTGCGAAATCCGGCGATTAATATCACTGAAAACATCAAAGAATTTTTTCAGATCGCCACCGATATTTTCTCCCATCTCCAGCAATTGCTGCTGTTTATCTTTAAGAAGCTGTAGTAGTTTCTCGAGTATTGGCAACTGCTGCCGGGTCCTTGAAGGGTCGGGTAATTTAACAATCTCAGAGTCCAATAATTCAAGGAAAGTAGGGTCAGCATCCTGATTAAAGTGTGACTTAAACTCATTCAGTTTGCTCTCCAGCGTGCGGGTCACGCTGGCGTGTTGCTCCAGCATATCGCTGGTACGTGACATACGTTCATTAATATCAGCAGCTGCGTCAATATGAGTCGGAATCATTTCGGCCAAAGGCAAAGGTGATAATCGATCCAGTAATATTTTTAACTGACCGACAAACTCACTGGCCTGTCGTATCTGCATCTCATACTCTTTTTTCTCATTATTAAGCCTGTCTTTTTTATTCTGATACTCTGCCTGTACTTGCTGTTTTTTCTGCAACAGTTCACGATTTTGTTGAGAGAGTGCACTTTCTTTATTCTGTTGTTCCTGGCGCAACGTCCCGTAATCAACTTTGATAAAACGCAGCCATTCGGTTAACTCATCCCGACGAGACTCCACTTCCTGAATCTCTTTTTTAAGCGTTTCAATACGCTGCCGTAGTACTTTGACTTCGCGGGGATCAATTCCCTTCTTCGCTAAATTATCGTCCATCGCCTGCTGGAAGATCTTAATCTGCTCCTCCATATCGGCGTATTTTTTATTTATCTGGCTAGACAGTTCCTCAATCTTCTCATCAATAAGCTGCTGCTCACTTTGCAAGTCAATATTTAATTGTAAGGTTTGCGTATTATATTCTTCCGTCAACGCACCAATATCTTGTTCTTTCTGCTGCGTTAATTCGGCATGTGCTTTGTCTAAAGCGCTTAAAAGGGCACGTTTTTCCTGCCGACGTTGTTGCTCCAGCGCATCATGCTTTGCGATTAAATGCGATCGAGCATCGCGAGCATAGACAACTTCCCGGCTTTGACGCTGATGTTGCCTTTCACACTCCTCCGCTTGCGATTTCAAACGGTTAACGTTCTGATGATGCTCCTGAAAAGTGGCTTCGGCCATGTTCTTCACTTCTTCAGCACGGGCTCTGGTTTGCTCTGCCTTATCAAGACTGTGTCGAATTGAAGCCTCATCTTGCGCAAAATCCTGCATATCTAACACGCTTAAATCCAGTTGCAGGCCGTACAGCGATTCCGACAGCTCGCCTGTTTCTGGTAGCAAATCTTTGCGTTCCAGCAGATTTTCATTCAGAACCTTACCCAGATTCTGTTCCCAGCCCTCATAATGTAAACGCAGAAAGTGACATAAAGTACCCTGTTCAGGATCCAACTGACGATGCAGCCGCAGCAGTTGTTCTTCAGTCTGATGTAAGTTAGCACGGGCGTTGTGCAGCTGTTGCTCTACACTATCTTGCTTTATACGAGCCTCAGACAGCGTTGTCAGTGCATTTTGTCGCTGCTCAGTCAGTTGCAATAATCGCTCCTGAGCTTGCTCAATGCGTAGCTCAGCAAACTGGCGCTCTTCATGCTCTTGAGCTGTTAACTGGGAATGTTTAAGCTCAATGCTAACAGCCATTCGATCGCCTGAAATTTTCTCCAGTTGTTCACCGTAGTGATTTTCCTGCTGTTGTTTTCGCTCTTCGAAGCGCTGCCAAAGTATCTCTTTCTGACTGTCAGATTTATTCCTGACCGCCTCTTTTTCCCGCTGGCAGTCCTGAATTTTTTGTTGGGTCAGCCGTTCCTGGCGGTAAACACTGTCTTTTAGTTTTGCTTTGTGCTGTTCAAATTCTCGGGAAAGTTCACCAACCAGCTCCTGCATAAGCTGGAATTGTTCGCTTTGCACAGACAGCGCCTCGCGCCATTGAGGTAACTCTTCCATGTGTGTCTGTAATAGGCGTATCTCTTTGCGTTCATAACAGTCGTATTGATTCTGGACATGATCCAGCCATGCCTGAATCGTTTTCAGGTCGCTTTGCGTTTCGCTTAACCTGTCATTCAGTGTATTACGCTGTTGATTAAAGCTATCCTCTAATTGAACGAGCTCCCCACGACGCTGGTGAAGCATCTGCTCTGCATCCGCGCGTTTCTGCTTCTGGATTTGTTCATCGTTTCTTAACAAGGGTTGGAGCGCGGCTAGCTGTGCCTCTGCATCATCCAACTTGAGACCCAGGCGCTGTATGAACTCAAACTCCTGTTGTAATTTATCGTAGCGCAGCGACTGGCGCATTTTTTGGATCCATTCCCGCGCAAAGCCGCTTTTTACTTTTGTTTGCGGGAGCGTCACGCCATCATCGGCAAAAATCGCCGCCAGCATGGTTTTAAGCGTTTCCATCTTGCCTTCACCGGCATGAACGGCGCTCACTAATTTCTCAATATGCCTGAGCTTATAATTACCACTTACCAGACTAAACGATGCCGCCAAACGACGAAGCCTCATCGTCTCCGTCGAATTGCCGCGTAATGACGCGACATCATTTTGAATGATGCTACGGTACTCCGTGGTTGAACCTATTTTGGCGGAAACTGAGACGTCATCCCGGTTGCGCATCTGAGCAGACCATTCGTTATAACTCAGTCCTTTCGCGCCATCCTCCGTATAGCGAAGGAAAAATTCTGGATGATAAGGCGCTCGAACAAAACGATATTCAACGCCTCCCTCACCTTTACCCGTCAAAACAACCAGGCAATTTTCGCCCGTTTCTCGCTGGTATTCATAAATGATATAGCTATTGCTACAAGGGAGATAAAATTCGTCGAACTTCTTGCGCGTTCTTGGTACGACTCTATTGGGCTGTTCACCGTAGAAGACCGGGACGAGGCGTTGCAGAGTTGTTTTTCCGGAAGCATTAGTTCCACAAATATTGGTATGCTGATCCAGTTGAATTTCAACAACGCCAGGCAGGTGAGTGTGTATAAGAATGATGCGAAGCAGTTGTGGCATGATACCTCCCTGAACATAAAATAACCCGTGGATAGTACACCTAAAATCCTTTTTAAACATTGGGTTGTTTCACAATTAGATCAGAAGGCAGGCGATGAAAAAGTCTCTACGATCTACGATCTACGATCTACGATCTTAGAAAGGGTATCGTACCAAAGGTTCAAACCGAACTACTTTCTTGATTACCAATCCATCATTATGATTTAACAGCAAAAATGCGGAGCACACGTAGGGTCTTAACAATAAGTAGCAGGAAAATTTATGATAGAAAACAAATTAGTAAGGAATTGAATGTTCCCAAGACAGGCACCACCTTTCATCTTTTTATGCTTCTTATGTTGTTTCTATAAGTTATATTTTCAGGGAGTTAGCATAAAAACCATATCAGTGCGTACCCTTTTCTCTGTACGCATCTGGAAAAATCCTGGGTCAGATTATGGGGCATTCAGTTTGATGAATGTAGTGGCCCATTATGTTGTCTGATTCCTATATCCGCTCTACAAATCTCTTTTGAATAATCATATAAGTTAGCCAATGCTCATGGCCTGTACGTGATAGTATCTACTACTGTTCACGCTTGTGGTATTTATTCTCGCTTTGCCGAAGCTGATTATAGACATTACGGGTGCGCATTCGCTGTACAAACCGATGAGCGAAAACACTATTATAATGGCGCTGCGTACTATTGGCTACGAGACCAAAACAGGGGTAAGCGGCCATCCTGAGTTCATCAGGCGCTTCTTTCAGGCCATGAAGCATGGCGCTGTCAACAACAGCACCGCTGCCCTTCTCTATAAAGCAGGGCAATACAATCAGGCATCAAAAAATTATACTTTTCAGCACAGGATCAGCGCCATTGATGGCTGAAAATTTCAGCTTAAATCTATCCTTCTCGCCCGTTTTATATTTTACCTCGCAGGAAATATAATAATTCATTTCTTTAACATTAATACCCTTAACCCTTGTATCAACATCATTAACAATTAAACCAGCCATTAATCCGTAAAAATTCCTTCCCAAGTCCATTTTTATTATGGCATTCCTTATACTTCCAGCTTCCTCTCCGGAATCGGAATTAATATTGAAGGTGTTATACTGATTCATTAACCCCAAAGCCACATTGATGCATTTCTTTCTGTCATTATAAGTAGTTACAGCACTCCATGTAAAAGCAAATAAGCCAGCAATTGATAACATTTTTATTGTCTTAATTGCAAAACCAATATCAAATACTAAAGAATGACGGTTAATGTAGTTTATAATAATTACTGTCACTACAGTAATCAAAGATAAAGAAAACACTGTTACCATATACGACACCACAAAAAAAACAATATTAACTTTATGTTCATTCGTAAACAAAGATTTTACATTCATTTTTTACCGCCTTCTCCATTAGCCTTTTCGATGTTATCACCTACACCTTCCGAAACGAGACCAGAAGCATAATCGCCAAATATGTTGGATAAAAAAGGAACCTTCCCCAACAATCCACTTACTGCTGTTCCCAGTCCTGCACCAGTAACGGCCCCAGGAGTGTCGCCTTTGTTAAGATAAGTTGTGCCCATGGCTATTAGGCTGTTTTCTATAATCGATCTACCAGGCGATAAAGCCCCTGTCAAACTAGCCCAAAATGTGTCTTTGAAATTTATCTCCCCATTTTCTACATATTGATATGTCAAATTAGCCACACATGAGACAGAACTATTTGAGAGAACTTTACCTGCTGATGCTGCAGGCCCAAAAATAGCTAAAGATGAAACGAGTGGTGCCCCCACCATCCACCCAAACACATACTCTGATAAAGGATTGTACATCCCTTGCAGTTTAGAAAAATCATTTAGTGTTGATTGTCGTTCGCTTTCGGGTAAATAAGAAACTGAATCAACTCCGTGGAATGTCCCCTGCATTGCCGGGCCAAAAAAAGTGCCAAAAGTCGTTGGAGACAACCCTAGGGGATCCGTAACTATGATCGGATCTAACGTGTAATTGTAAAAATTCCACCCGCCCATCAAC
>NZ_JAOBZC010000018.1:0-68073 GCF_029838645.1 Enterobacter sp. GD03975 | reverse complement strand
ATTAAGTATCAAGCCGGTGCATTAATCCGGTGGTTACAGAAGTATTCGGTGGAGCGGTAGTTCAGTCGGTTAGAATACCTGCCTGTCACGCAGGGGGTCGCGGGTTCGAGTCCCGTCCGTTCCGCCACTTATTAAGACATTAAGCCTGCCCTCCCGGCAGGCTTAATGGCAAAAAACTTTAGGGGCGTAGCTCAGTTGGTAGAGCACCGGTCTCCAAAACCGGGTGTCGCGAGTTCGAGTCTCTCCGCCCCTGCCATATAGAATCCTTTGCTTCGGCAAAGGATTTTTTTTGCCTGCAAAACGGCTGAAATCCCTTCTGAAGACTAAGCAGCCTGCGTCTCCGCAGGCTTTTGCGTTAATCCAGTATGCTGGTTTTTAACAGATCTTTTATCTGCGATTGCTTGTCGCTGTTTTGCAGCCAAATGGCATACAGCGGCCTGGAGAGCGTCGTCGAATCGGTAACAACGTGGAGTGCAGATTTATTATCCGCCCAGCGAACAGGTAGCCACGTGCAACCCTTCAGTGCGGGAAGTTGCTGGCAGGCGATCTCCGCAGAGCTTGTCGTGAGCTGCGGGATATCATCGCTGGCAATTAACCCCGTCTCATGCTGCTGAAAGTCAGGTCCCCATTCCAGGCGTAAATAATTAAGGTCAGCCTTCATCATTGCAGGCTCCGATGCATAAAGCGCCAGACTGAACTGCCCAACAATCTGGCTGCTAAATTCGTCCATCTTGGGGGCTTCTGTGGTGATCAGCAGATCCAGCTGACGTTCGTGGAGTTGCTTAACCAGCGACTGACGTTGCGCAATCCTCGCCTCAAATTGCAGATGATTATGTGTACGATATAGCCGCATAAGCCACTGGCTGAGCATGCATTCCCACAGTGATGCGCTGGCACCGATCGAGAATTCATTGTGCCGGGAGGTGTGCGCAACCTCCTTTCGCGCCGCCTGCCAGGTATTCATCAAGGTTTCTGCATACGGCAGCAGTTTTTCACCGGCTGGCGTTAAGCGGATATTGTTGCGATGACGGGTAAAAAGATTCACACCCAGTTGATTTTCCAGTTGTCGAATACGAAAACTGACTGCTGACTGCGTCAGGTAGAGGGCTTCAGCTGCTCGCCCAAAGTGTCGCGTTCTGCTCACTTCGAGGAAAGTTTTTAGCAATTCCGTATCCACATCTTTCTCCACAAAATTATTTGTCGTTATGATTTAAATGTTTTGTTTTACACTCTGTCAAGCGTAACTAATACTCCGCGCCATAAATAGCTCGGCCAAAGAATTAGGAGCGTGTAGGATGGCGGAAAGCTTTACGACGACTAATCGTTTTTTCGACAATAAACATTATCCGCGCGGGTTCTCTCGTCACGGCGATTTCACTATCAAAGAAGCTCAACTTCTTGAGCGCCATGGTTATGCCTTCAACGAGCTGGATCTGGGTAAACGTGAACCGGCAACCGAAGATGAAAAACAGTTTGTCTCTGTTTGCCGTGGTGAGCGTGAGCCGCAGTCTGATGCAGAACGTGTATGGATCAAGTATATGGCTCGCATCAAGCGTCCTAAGCGTTTCCATACGCTGTCTGGCGGTAAGCCGCAGATGGAAGGTGCAGAAGACTACACCGAGTCTGACGATTAAGAAGAGAAGGGGCTACGGCCCCTTTTTTTACGCCAGCATTTTTTGCAGATGCAGCAGCAGCCGATCGATCGCACGGTAGCTTAATGCCTCCTGCAAATGTCGCCTCTCAATTCCGGGGCAGCCTTCTACGTCGGCGACGGTGCGCGCGACCTTCAACAAACGCTGCCACGCGCGAATGGATAGTCCAAACCGCGTCAGCGTCTCTTCCAGCCAGCCTGCATCTTCGGCATTAAGAGAACAAAACTGTCGGATCCCGGCGTTATCCAGCCGGGCATTCAGCCTGTTCTGTCGAGCATACTGCCGCGCCTGTGCCGCAATAACCCGTTCGCGTACCGCTGCTGAGCTTTCGCCTCTAATACCGCTTTGCCTCAACAGACCGGGCGGTGGCAGGGGGATCTCCAGAGATAAATCAAAACGATCGAGAAAGGGCCCGGACAGCTTACTCAGATAGCGCAGCGTCTGCTCCGGTGTACAGCGGTTATGGTTACCCTGATAATGGCCCGTTGGGCTAGGGTTCATCGCGGCGACCAGCTGAAACTGCGCAGGGTAGCTTATTTTGGCGCGTGTACGAGAGAGATGGATCTCGCCGGATTCAATCGGCTCCCGCAATGCATCCAGCACGCGGCGTTCAAACTCAGGCAGTTCATCCAGGAACAGAATGCCGTTGTGCGCCAGAGAGATTTCACCCGGTCCGGGAATCGACCCTCCGCCCACCATCGCGGTAAGAGACGCACTGTGGTGCGGCGAGCGGAAAGGTCGGCGGCGCCACTGTTTATGCAACGACGTAGAACTGACCAGGCTAAATATCGCGGCGCTTTCCAGCGCTTCGTGATTATTGAGGGGGGGCAGCAGGCCGCTCAACCTGCTCGCCAGCATCGTTTTCCCCGTGCCCGGCGGACCTATCAGTAACAGGTTATGCCCGCCCGCGGCAGTGATCTCTAACGCCCGCTTACCCTGGTCCTGACCCATAATATCGCTGAGATCCTCAGTTGAATCTGGCGGCTCCTCCTCCTTCTCCTGCGGTTCGGCAAGCTCGTGTCGGCCTTCCAGCCAGGCGCAAACCTCCTGCAAATGTCCCGCAATCAGGCACCCCTTTTCGGCGATAAGGCTTACTTCAGAGGCGTTTTCATTGGCTACAATGATTTGTCTTCCCGCACGTATGGCTTCAAGCGCACCCGATATTGCACCGGGAACGCCTCTTAACGCGCCTGTAAGCGCTAATTCACCCACGAACTCGCACGAGCTTAGCCCTGTCGTGTTGAGCTGTTCAGAAGCCGCGAGAAGCGCTATAGCAATAGGTAAATCATATCGCCCACCCTCCTTTGGCAAATCGGCGGGCGCCAGGTTGATGGTGATCTTCTTCGCGGGAAAAGCATAACCGCTATTGATAATGGCGCTGCGCACACGATCCCTCGCCTCTTTAACGGTGGTTTCCGGTAAGCCGACCAGCGTCAATCCGGGCAGGCCATTGCTTAAATGAACCTCTACAGAGATGAGCGGGGCCTTCACTCCGATAGCCGCGCGTGTATAAACAACTGACAGTGACATAAGCCCTCCTTGGCGGTGACTATGCCAGTCTCGCGTTTTTCTGTTTAGCGTTAAATCGCTGATTTACGACGCGCGTTCCTGCCTTTTAGCAGCAAAATGTAAACGTTACATGCTGGCGGAAGCCGCCTCGCAAAAAAGAAATCATGCGTGCCTTGCCTGAAGAATCAGGAAAAAAATGAAAAATCTTCATTTCTATTTTTTCCCTATATAAAACAACACTTTTCAAATAAATAGTTCGCGTGCTAAAGAAATGGGTCATAAAAAAATCTTGTGTCAGATGAAATATCTGTGGTAACTCTTTAGGTATTCCTTCGAACAAGATGCAAAAAGAACTGAAAATGACAGCCCTTCTACGAGTGATTAGCCTGGTCGTGATTAGCGTGGTGGTGATTATTATCCCACCGTGCGGGGCTGCACTTGGACGAGGAAAGGCTTAAGAATCAAGCCTTAACGAACTAAGACCCCCGCACCGAAAGGTCCGGGGGTTTTTTTATGACTAAAAAACTTAAATGAGGAGCAGAGAATGACGACTAGCACAAAATTCTGTTTCTCCAGATTTATGACGGGGAACTGACTATGAATGGGGCACAATGGGTAGTACATGCGTTGCGCGCGCAGGGAGTTGAAACCGTATTCGGTTATCCGGGTGGCGCAATTATGCCGATTTACGATGCACTGTATGACGGCGGCGTGGAACACCTGTTGTGCCGGCACGAGCAGGGCGCAGCGATGGCCGCCATCGGCTATGCCCGTGCCACCGGTAAAACCGGCGTCTGTATGGCAACCTCGGGCCCTGGCGCAACGAACCTGATCACCGGCCTCGCTGACGCACTGCTCGATTCCGTTCCCGTGGTGGCGATCACCGGCCAGGTGGCCTCACCGTTCATCGGCACCGATGCCTTCCAGGAAGTGGACGTGCTCGGTTTATCGCTGGCCTGTACTAAGCACAGCTTCCTCGTTCAGTCCCTCGAAGAGCTGCCGCGCGTGATGGCCGAAGCGTTCGAGGTTGCCAGCTCTGGCCGTCCTGGCCCGGTTCTGGTGGATATCCCGAAAGATATCCAGGTTGCACCTGGCGATCTGGAGCCGCATTTCTCCACCGTGAAAAGCGACGATGCATTTCCGCATGCAGACGTTGAAGAGGCGCGTCAGATGATGGCGCAGGCGAAGCAGCCGATGCTGTACGTCGGCGGCGGGGTGGGTATGGCGCAGGCTGTTCCGGCGCTTCGCGCGTTCATTGCGACCACGCAAATGCCCGCCACCTGTACCCTGAAAGGCCTGGGCGCAGTCGACGCGGACTACCCGTATTACCTCGGCATGCTGGGAATGCACGGCACCAAAGCGGCAAACCTGGCGGTGCAGGAGTGCGACTTGCTTATCGTCGCAGGCGCCCGTTTCGACGACCGCGTCACCGGCAAGCTGAATACCTTCGCGCCGAACGCCAAAGTGATTCATATGGATATCGATCCGGCGGAGATGAACAAACTGCGTCAGGCGCACGTGGCGTTGCAGGGCGATCTTAACGCGCTGTTACCGGCGCTGGAGCAGCCGCTGGATATCAACGCATGGCGTCAGCACACCGCAGATATGCGCGCTGAGCATGCCTGGCGTTACGATCACCCAGGCGATGCCATCTACGCGCCGCTGCTGTTGAAGCAGTTGTCCGACCGTAAACCCGCCGACAGCGTGGTGACGACGGATGTGGGCCAGCATCAGATGTGGTCAGCCCAGCACATGACCTACACCCGCCCGGAGAACTTCATCACCTCCAGCGGCTTAGGCACAATGGGCTTTGGCCTGCCGGCAGCCGTAGGCGCACAGGTGGCCCGCCCGAACGATACCGTGATCTGTATCTCCGGTGACGGCTCCTTCATGATGAACGTTCAGGAGCTCGGCACCGTGAAGCGCAAGCAGTTACCGCTGAAGATCGTGTTGCTCGATAACCAGCGTTTAGGGATGGTTCGCCAGTGGCAGCAGCTGTTCTTCCAGGAGCGTTACAGCGAAACAACCCTGACCGATAACCCCGATTTCCTCACCCTGGCCAGTGCCTTCGGCATTCCTGGCCAGCACATCACCCGTAAAGACCAGGTTGAAGCGGCACTCGACACCATGCTGTCAAGCGAAGGGCCATACCTGCTTCATGTCTCAATCGACGAGCTTGAGAACGTCTGGCCGTTGGTACCGCCCGGTGCCAGTAACTCACAAATGCTGGAGAAATTATCATGATGCAACATCAGGTCGCCGTGCAGGCTCGCTTCAACCCGGAAACGTTAGAACGCGTATTGCGCGTGGTCCGTCACCGTGGCTTTCAGATTTGCTCTATGAATATGGAAACGGCCACCGACGCGCAGAACATCAGTATCGAATTAACCGTTGCCAGCCCGCGGCCGGTCGACTTACTGTTTAGTCAGTTATCAAAGCTGGTAGACGTTGCCCATGTTGCCATCTGCCAGAGCACAACCACATCACAACAAATCCGCGCTTAAGCGTGACAGGACGAAAAAATGACGACAAAAAAAGCTGATTACATTTGGTTCAATGGGGAGATGGTTCGCTGGGAAGACGCGAAAGTTCACGTGATGTCCCACGCGCTGCACTACGGTACCTCCGTGTTTGAAGGCATCCGTTGCTACGATTCTCACAAAGGGCCAGTGGTGTTCCGCCATCGCGAACACATGCAGCGTCTGCATGACTCAGCCAAAATTTATCGTTTCCCGGTCTCTCAAAGCGTTGATGAGCTGATGGAAGCCTGCCGCGAAGTGATTCGCCAGAACAAACTGACCAGCGCCTATATTCGTCCGCTGGTCTTCATGGGTGATGTGGGCATGGGCGTGAACCCGCCGGCCGGTTACAACACTGATGTGATCATTGCTGCGTTCCCGTGGGGCGCCTACCTGGGCGCAGAAGCACTGGATCAGGGGATCGACGCAATGGTTTCTTCCTGGAACCGCGTGGCGCCAAACACCATCCCGACCGCCGCTAAAGCGGGCGGTAACTACCTCTCCTCACTGCTGGTCGGCAGCGAAGCGCGCCGCCACGGCTATCAGGAAGGCATCGCACTCGACGTGAACGGCTACATCTCTGAAGGCGCGGGCGAAAACCTGTTTGAAGTAAAAGACGGCATTCTGTTTACCCCGCCGTTCACCTCTTCCGCGCTGCCGGGTATCACCCGCGACGCCATCATCAAGCTGGCGAAAGATCTGGGTATCGAAGTGCGTGAGCAGGTGCTGTCCCGCGAATCCCTCTACCTGGCAGACGAAGTGTTCATGTCCGGTACCGCGGCTGAAATCACGCCGGTTCGCAGCGTCGACGGTATTCAGGTGGGTGAAGGCCGCTGTGGTCCGGTGACCAAACGCATCCAGCAAGCCTTCTTCGGCCTCTTCACCGGCGAAACAGAAGACAAATACGGCTGGTTGGATCAGGTTAATCACTAAATATAAATGTGGGACGGCACGCACCGTCCCATTAAATAGTCAGACGGGAGTCAATAAAGCATGCCTAAGTATCGTTCAGCCACCACCACCCATGGCCGTAACATGGCGGGTGCCCGCGCATTGTGGCGCGCCACCGGAATGACCGACGCCGATTTCGGCAAGCCAATTATCGCCGTGGTGAACTCCTTCACCCAGTTTGTACCGGGCCACGTGCATCTGCGCGATCTCGGTAAGCTGGTTGCCGAGCAAATCGAAGCCTCCGGCGGCGTGGCGAAAGAGTTCAACACCATTGCGGTGGATGACGGTATCGCAATGGGCCACGGGGGAATGCTCTATTCACTGCCGTCGCGCGAGCTGATCGCCGACTCGGTGGAGTATATGGTCAATGCCCATTGCGCCGATGCGATGGTCTGTATCTCCAACTGCGACAAAATCACCCCGGGGATGCTGATGGCTTCCCTGCGCCTGAACATTCCGGTGATCTTCGTCTCCGGTGGTCCGATGGAGGCGGGTAAAACCAAGCTCTCCGACAAAATCATCAAGCTCGACCTGGTCGATGCGATGATCCAGGGCGCAGACCCGAAAGTCTCTGACGAGCAGAGCGATCAGGTGGAACGCTCCGCGTGCCCGACCTGCGGCTCCTGTTCCGGCATGTTCACGGCCAACTCCATGAACTGCCTGACCGAAGCGCTGGGCCTTTCTCAGCCGGGCAACGGCTCGCTGCTGGCGACCCACGCCGACCGTAAGCAGCTGTTCCTCAACGCCGGTAAACGTATCGTTGAGCTGACCAAACGCTACTACGAGCAGGACGATGCCAGCGCGCTGCCGCGCAATATCGCCAGTAAAGCGGCGTTCGAAAACGCCATGACGCTGGATATCGCCATGGGCGGCTCCACCAACACCGTTCTGCATCTGCTGGCCGCCGCGCAGGAAGCCGAAATCGACTTCACCATGAGCGACATCGACAAGCTCTCCCGCAAAGTGCCGCAGCTGTGTAAAGTCGCGCCGAGTACCCAGAAGTACCACATGGAAGACGTGCACCGTGCGGGTGGCGTCATCGGTATCCTTGGCGAGCTGGATCGCGCCGGGCTGCTGAACCGCGACGTGAAAAACGTCCTCGGCCTGACGCTGCCGGAATCGCTGGAACAGTACGACGTGATGCTGACCAAAGACGACGCGGTGAAAAAGATGTTCCGCGCCGGTCCGGCGGGTATTCGCACCACCCAGGCGTTCTCGCAGGATTGCCGCTGGGACACGCTGGATGACGACCGCGCTGAAGGCTGCATCCGCTCGCTGGAGCACGCCTACAGTAAAGACGGTGGTCTGGCCGTGCTGTACGGTAACTTTGCGGAAAACGGCTGCATCGTGAAAACCGCAGGCGTGGACGACAGTATCCTGAAATTCACCGGTCCGGCGAAAGTGTACGAAAGCCAGGACGAGGCGGTAGAAGCTATCCTCGGCGGCAAAGTGGTGGAAGGCGACGTGGTTGTCATTCGCTACGAAGGGCCGAAAGGCGGTCCGGGCATGCAGGAGATGCTCTACCCGACCACCTTCCTGAAATCGATGGGCCTCGGTAAAGCCTGCGCGCTGATCACCGACGGTCGTTTCTCCGGCGGCACGTCTGGTCTCTCCATCGGCCACGTCTCACCGGAAGCGGCAAGCGGCGGCAACATCGCGATCATCGAAGATGGCGACCTGATCGAAATCGACATTCCGAATCGCGGCATTCAGCTGAAGCTGAGCGATCAGGAGATTGCGGCCCGTCGTGAAGCGCAGGAAGCGCGCGGCGACAAAGCCTGGACGCCGAAAGATCGCCAGCGTGAAGTCTCCTTCGCCCTGCGCGCCTACGCGAGCCTTGCAACCAGTGCAGATAAAGGCGCGGTGCGCGATAAATCTAAACTTGGGGGCTAATGATGGCCGAGTCACAACCCTTATCCGCCGCCCCTGAGGGGGCGGAATACCTGAGAGCGGTGCTACGCGCACCGGTCTATGAAGCCGTGCAGGTCACGCCCCTGCAAAAAATGGAAAAACTCTCCTCGCGCCTCGACAACGTCATTCTGGTGAAGCGCGAGGACCGCCAGCCGGTGCACAGCTTTAAGCTGCGCGGTGCCTACGCGATGATGGCGGGGCTGACTGATGAGCAGAAAGCACGCGGCGTCATTACCGCGTCGGCGGGCAACCACGCGCAGGGCGTGGCGTTCTCCTCGGCCCGTTTAGGGCTGAAGGCGCTGATCGTGATGCCGGTTGCCACCGCGGATATCAAAGTCGACGCGGTGCGCGGTTTTGGCGGGGAAGTGCTGCTCCACGGCGCGAACTTTGACGAAGCCAAAGCCAAAGCGATTGAGCTGGCGCAGCAGCAGGGCTTCACCTGGGTGCCGCCGTTCGACCACCCGATGGTGATTGCCGGGCAGGGCACGCTGGCGCTGGAGCTGTTGCAGCAGGATGCCCATCTCGACCGCGTCTTCGTCCCGGTGGGCGGCGGCGGGCTGGCGGCAGGCGTGGCGGTGCTGATCAAACAGCTAATGCCGCAGATCAAGGTGATTGCAGTTGAAGCGGAAGACTCTGCCTGCCTGAAGGCGGCGTTGGACGCCGGACGTCCGGTGGATCTGCCGCGCGTCGGTCTGTTTGCCGAGGGCGTGGCGGTGAAGCGCATTGGCGATGAAACGTTCCGTCTGTGCCAGGAGTATCTGGACGATATCGTCACCGTCGACAGCGACGCCATCTGCGCGGCAATGAAAGATCTGTTCGAAGATGTACGTGCGGTGGCGGAGCCGTCCGGCGCGCTGGCGCTGGCGGGGATGAAAAAATACATCGCCCAGCACCACGTCCGCGGCGAGCGTCTGGCGCACGTGCTGTCGGGTGCCAACGTGAACTTCCATGGCCTGCGCTACGTTTCCGAGCGCTGCGAGCTGGGCGAACAGCGTGAAGCGCTGCTGGCGGTGACCATTCCGGAAGAGAAGGGCAGCTTCCTGAAGTTCTGCCAGCTGCTGGGCGGTCGTTCGGTAACGGAGTTCAACTACCGCTTTGCCGATGCGAAAGATGCCTGCATTTTTGTCGGCGTGCGTCTGAGCCGGGGCGTGGAGGAGCGTAAAGAGATCCTCAGCCTGCTGCATGAAGGCGGCTACAGCGTGGTCGATCTCTCCGACGATGAAATGGCGAAGCTGCACGTGCGCTATATGGTCGGCGGGCGTCCCTCGAAACCGCTCCAGGAACGCCTGTTCAGCTTCGAGTTCCCGGAATCACCGGGCGCGCTGCTCAAGTTCCTGCACACGCTGGGCACGCACTGGAACATCTCCCTGTTCCACTACCGTAGCCACGGCACCGACTATGGCCGCGTGCTGGCGGCGTTCGAGCTGGGCGAGCACGAGCCGGATTTTGAAACGCGCCTGAACGAACTGGGCTATGAATGTCATGACGAAACCCACAACCCGGCGTTCAGGTTCTTTCTGGCAGGCTAGTGGTTCGGCAATATCTTCCAGAACGCATCAATAAGCGGCTCATGCAGCCGCTTTTTTTGCGCACATACGCCAAGCTCAAACGGCGTTTTTTCGTCGCTGCGCTCCAGAATCATCACGCGGTTGCGCACCGGCTCCGGGCTGTTTTCCAGCACCACTTCCGGCAGCAGCGCCACGCCGCAGCCGAGCGCTACCATTGAGACCATCGCCTCATGTCCGCCCACCGTGGCGTAAATCGACGGGTTGCTGATTTTCTGGCGGCGGAACCACAGCTCAATGCGGCGGCGCACCGGGCCCTGATCGGCCATGATAAACGGCACCGTGGACCAGTCCGGTTTCTCAACAGATATCTGATTACGCACCGGGCAGGGCAGCGCCGGAGCAATCAGCACCACCGCCAGATTCTCCAGCATCGAGAACGCCACCGCGCCCGGCAGCGTTTCGGGCTTCCCGGCAATGGCCAGATCCGCTTCACCGGTCACGACTTTTTCCATGGCGTCGGCGGCATCGCCGGTAGTGAGTTTAATTTCAACCGACGGATGCTCCGCGCGGAAGCGGTCAAGAATGGGAGGAAGATGGCTATAGGCTGCCGTTACGGAGCAGAAAATATGGAGCTCACCAGAGAGCGACGGCCCCTTCTGGTCGATGGTGTGCCGCAGCTGCTGGTACTGCAACAAGGTTTGTTGGGCAAAAACCCGCAGCTCGTCGCCCGCTTCCGTAAGGGTAACGGTACGGTTATCGCGCACGAAAAGCGGCTGGCCGAGGTCTTCCTCAAGGCGCTGGATCTGGCGCGAAAGCGTGGAGGGGCTGACGTGCATCGCCCGGGCGCTGCGGCCAAAGTGACGGCTTTCCGCCAGGTGCAGGAACATTTTTAGATCGCGTAAATCCACCGATTCCACTCCCTCTTTTTTCATTGCAAAAATTGCAATGTGACGTTGTGAATATATCAATTTCCGCAATAAATTTCCTGTTGTAATGTGGGTACATTCTCGCTGAAACGCGAACCGAACAATAAGACACACAACATCACGAGGTATTACCCATGGCTAACTACTTTAATACACTGAACTTGCGCCAGCAGCTGGCGCAGCTGGGCAAATGCCGCTTCATGGCGCGCGATGAATTTGCCGATGGCGCGAGCTACCTTCAGGGTAAAAAAGTGGTCATCGTCGGCTGTGGCGCACAGGGCCTGAACCAGGGCCTGAACATGCGTGACTCCGGGCTGGATATCTCCTACGCCCTGCGTAAAGAAGCGATTGCTGAAAAGCGTGCCTCCTGGCGCAAAGCGACCGAAAACGGCTTTAAGGTGGGTACCTACGAAGAGCTGATCCCGCAGGCGGATCTGGTGGTGAACCTGACGCCGGACAAGCAGCACTCTGACGTTGTGCGTTCCGTTCAGCCGCTGATGAAAGACGGCGCCGCGCTGGGTTACTCCCACGGCTTCAACATCGTTGAAGTGGGCGAGCAGATCCGTAAAGACATCACCGTAGTGATGGTGGCGCCGAAGTGCCCGGGTACGGAAGTGCGTGAAGAGTACAAGCGTGGCTTCGGCGTACCGACGCTTATCGCAGTTCACCCGGAAAACGATCCGAAAGGCGAAGGCATGGCGATTGCCAAAGCCTGGGCAGCGGCCACCGGCGGCCACCGTGCGGGCGTGCTGGAATCTTCCTTCGTTGCGGAAGTGAAATCTGACCTGATGGGCGAGCAGACCATTCTGTGCGGTATGCTCCAGGCCGGCTCTCTGCTGTGCTTCGACAAGCTGGTGGAAGAAGGTACCGATCCGGCCTATGCAGAAAAACTGATTCAGTTCGGCTGGGAAACCATCACCGAAGCGCTGAAGCAGGGCGGCATTACGCTGATGATGGACCGCCTGTCCAACCCGGCAAAACTGCGCGCGTTCGCACTCTCTGAACAGCTGAAAACCATCATGGCGCCGCTGTTCCAGAAACACATGGACGACATCATCTCCGGCGAGTTCTCTTCCGGCATGATGGCGGACTGGGCGAATGACGACAAAAAACTGCTGACCTGGCGCGAAGAGACCGGTAAAACCGCGTTCGAAACCGCACCGCAGTACGATGGCAAAATCACCGAGCAGGAGTACTTCGATAAAGGCGTACTGATGATCGCAATGGTGAAAGCAGGCGTTGAGCTGGCGTTCGAAACCATGGTGGATTCCGGCATCATCGAAGAGTCGGCGTACTATGAATCACTGCACGAACTGCCGCTGATTGCGAACACTATCGCCCGTAAGCGTCTGTACGAAATGAACGTGGTGATCTCCGATACCGCCGAGTACGGTAACTACCTGTTCTCTTACGCATGCGTGCCGCTGCTGAAAGAGTTCATGACTACCCTGCAAGCAGGCGATCTGGGCAAAGCGATTGCGGAAGGTGCGGTTGATAACGCGCAGCTGCGTGACGTAAACGAAGCGATTCGCAGCCATGAAATCGAGAAAGTGGGCCAGAAACTGCGCGGCTACATGACCGATATGAAACGCATCGCGGTAGCAGGCTAAATACGACGAATCGGGTGGCGCAAGCCACCCGAAGTGTTTCAGCTACGCAGTATCGCGCCGGGATATCCCAGCTGGCGCCACGCCTCATACACCACCACCGACACCGCATTCGACAGGTTCATGCTGCGGCTGTCCGGCATCATCGGAATACGAATTTTTTGCTCGGCTGGCAGGGCATCCAGAATGGTGGCCGGCAGGCCGCGGGTTTCCGGACCAAACATCAGATAATCCCCGTCCTGATAGCTTACGGCGCTGTGCGCTGGCGTACCTTTGGTGGTCAGGGCGAACATGCGCTGCGGCTTCTCGGCGTCCAGAAACGCGGCGTAATCGTGATGACGAACGACGGCAGTAAACTCATGGTAGTCCAGCCCCGCGCGGCGCAGGCGTTTGTCGTCCCACGTGAAGCCCATCGGCTCAATGATGTGCAGACGAAAACCGGTGTTGGCGCACAGGCGGATGATATTGCCGGTATTGGGTGGGATTTCTGGTTCGAATAAGACGATGTTAAGCATGCTGCCCCCTTAATTGCGGGGGGCAGAATAGCAGAAAAGAGAGGGACTACGCGACGCCCGGTTCCTGTATACGGCAACGCAGCATTTTGTAGCAGGTCGCCGCCGCAGCCACCAGAGCGGGCACGCTGAGGATCATTAAAATACTGTCTGCCTGCCACTGCATGGAAAGAAGCTGGGCGCTGGTCATGGTGCCCGCCACGCCACCGAAGCGGCCGATCCCCTGCATCCAGGCGATACCCGTCGCGCGGCACTCGGTAGGGTAAAAGGTAGCGGCCAAAGTTTGCATGCCTGACTGCGCGCCGTTCATGGCGATCCCCATCAGGAATATCAGCCCGCCAAACATGACGATATGGTTATGCTCAATGCCCAGTAAAAGAATAAGGCCCATCGTCAGCACGAAACCACCCGCGACCACCTTATGCGCTTCCCAGCGGTCCATCATCCAGCCGGCGAGCAGAATGCCTGCGGTACCGCCGAAGGTAAACAGGGAGGTCAGCCAGGCGGACTCCACCAGCGCATAGCCCATCCCCTGCATCAGCGTCGGCATCCAGCTAAGCAGGACGTAGTAAATGACCAGCCCCATAAAATAGGTGACCCACAGCATCAGGGTACCGGGTAGCCAGGGCATGGAAAAAAGCTGTGCCACGCTCCCTTTTTTAGACGCCACCTTTTCTTCCGCCAGGAAAAAGCCCGTGACGCTATCGAGCGTGCTGCGGGCGAACCGGCTGGCGATGCGGCGAACCTGCGCGACGTCTTTCCCGCGCTGAACCAGAAACTTCACCGATTCCGGCAGCAGCAGCGCCAGCAGCACGGTTAAAATCAGCGGCGCAATCGCGCCGGTCAGCAGTACGCTTCGCCAGCCGTGGTGAGGGATAAGCCAGGAAGAGATCGCCCCGCCGCCCGCCGCACCCAGCGGAAAGCCGCAGTACATGGTATTGATCGCCATGGCGCGGCAGCGCTGGGGAGCAAACTCCGAGATCAGCGTGATGGCGTTAGGCATTGCGGCACCCAGCCCGAGGCCCGTCAGAAATCGCCACAGCGTCAGCGTATTCAGGCTTTGCGCCCAGGCCGTACCCAGGCTCGCCAGGCCGAAGAACAGACACGAAAAGACCAGCACGCGCTTGCGTCCCATGCGGTCCGATACCGGACCTGCAATAAGCGCCCCCAGCGACAGCCCCAACAGCGCCGCACTCAGCACCGGCCCCAGATCCTGTTTATCTATTCCCCACTCCGCCGACAGCGTAGGCGCAATGTAACCCATCGCTGCGGTATCGAACCCATCGATCGCCAGCACCAGAAAGCCCAGCACAATAAGAAGCCAGTGAAACCCTGAAAAGGGACTTTCATCGATCACCTGTTGAATATCCACCCGACCTGAATACGTCATATGCGCCTCTCCGATGTGATGTTGTTTTTGTGTTCTTGTATTTGCTTGTCTATACAATTGCGGAGGGGCAGGGTGTGTCAAATTTTCTTATCCAGAATGTTACGTAGGTGTTATTTTCGACAAAAAAAAGCGCCCGAGGGGAAAACCGGGCGCAGGGAAAAGGTGGGGTAACGGGAGAAGATCAGGCCGCGTCGCCATGTGACAGCGGAGCCAGCGCCGCCGGTAGTTTACTCAGCTCCTGTACCAGCGAATCCTTACTGATTTCGCTAATCGACTTCGCACCGGTCAGGGTCATCGCCACCTTCATCTCTTTCTCGATCAGGTTCAGCAGGTTCGCCACGCCCGCCTGACCGCTGGTGGCCAGGGCATAGAGGTACGCGCGGCCCAGCAGCACGCTGTCTGCGCCCAGCGCAATCATGCGCACCACGTCCAGCCCGTTACGAATACCGCTGTCGGCCAGGATCGCAATATCGCCCTTCACCGCATCGGCAATGGCGGGCAGCGCGCGAGCGGAAGAGAGCACCCCGTCGAGCTGGCGTCCGCCGTGGTTAGAAACGACGATCCCGTCGGCGCCGAAACGCACCGCGTCGCGGGCATCTTCCGGATCGAGGATCCCTTTGATCACCATCGGGCCATCCCAGAATTCGCGGATCCACTCCAGGTCCTTCCATGAGATCGACGGATCGAAGTTATTCGCCAGCCAGCCGATGTAATCTTCCAGCCCGGTCGGTTTACCCAGGTAGGCCGAAATATTTCCCAGATCGTGCGGACGGCCGTTCAGCCCCACATCCCACGCCCACTGCGGATGCGTCACCGCCTGCCAGTAGCGGCGCATCGCGGCGTTCGGGCCGCTCATGCCGGAGTGGGCGTCGCGGTAGCGGGCGCCGGGCGTGGGCATATCGACGGTAAAGACCAGCGTTGAGCAGCCCGCCGCTTTGGCGCGCTCCAGCGCGTTACGCATAAAGCCGCGATCGCGCAGGACGTACAGCTGGAACCACATCGGGCGCTTGAGGGTCGGCGCGACCTCTTCAATCGGGCAGACTGAGACGGTAGAAAGCGTAAATGGAATGCCTTTGGCATCCGCTGCGGCGGCAGCCTGCACTTCGCCCCGGCGGGCGTACATGCCGCATAAGCCAACGGGCGCAAGCGCCACCGGCATGGAGAGCGTTTCGTTAAACAGCTTTGTCTCAAGGCTCAGGTCAGACATATTCTTCAGCACACGCTGGCGCAGGGCCACCTCAGAGAGATCCTCCACGTTACGGCGCAGGGTATATTCGGCGTAAGCCCCGCCGTCAATGTAGTGGAACAGGAACGGCGGCAAAATGCGCTGCGCCGCGGCGCGATAGTCACTGGCTGCTGAAATAATCATGCTTTGTTCTCCCTGGAAATATCACTCTCGCCAGGCAGACGGGTAATACGCGCCTGTCGGGCCTGATCTTCATCGAATCGTTTAATGGTGGTGTGCACGAACCCGAGATGCGCCATCATCGCTTTACGCGCGGCCTCGGCATCGCCGGCAAGAATGGCGTTGAGCACGGCTTCATGCTGTTCGGTCAGCTGAGCGAAGACCGGCGGGACCAGATACATGCGCTGGCGGCTCTGCTTCACGGAGGATTGCAGCAGGTCGAAGAACCCGCGCATGGTTTGCAGCAGCACGACGTTATGGGACGCCTCGGCAATCGCCAGATGAAAACGCACGTCGGCCTGCGAGGCGATATCCGGGTCGCTGCTTTGCGTGGCGTCAAAACAGGCTTTGAGCTTCTCTTTGTCGGCGTCGGTCGCCCGCATCGCCGCGTGCCACGCGGTGCTGGTCTCGATGGCGTGACGCGCTTCGAGGATGTCAAAGCTGTAGTCCGGGTCGTTTTCCATCAGCGTTTTCAGCGGCTGAACGATGTTTTGTTCGGACCAGTCATCATGCTGCCAGCGCACGAAAGTGCCGCCGCCGCGACGGCTCAGCAGCACACCTTCGCTGACCAGCGTTGCCAGCGCCTCGCGCAGTGAATTGCGCGACACGCCAAGCTGGGCGGCAAGCTGGCGTTCGGCGGGCAATCTCATGCCCGCCTCCAGCTGTTGTTCTTCAATCAGCGCCCGCACGCGAGTGGCAATCTCGTCGGAAAGGCGTCTGGGCATCACTATCATGGAATCATCCAGGTTAAGACATAGGCCTGCAATGTGGTGATCACGCCCACCATGCAGGTAAATATCAGGCTGTGTTTAACGGTAAAGCGGAACAGATCTGACTCTTTTCCTACCAGTCCCACCGCGGCACAGGCAATGGCGATGGACTGCGGCGAGATCATCTTCCCGGTTACGCCGCCCGTCGTGTTTGCTGCCACAAGCAGGACGTCAGAAACGCCAATCTGCTGTGCGGCCGTGGCCTGTAAGGCGGCAAACAGGGCGTTAGACGACGTATCGGAACCGGTCAGGAACACTCCCAGCCAGCCGAGGAACGGCGAGAAGAAGGTGAATGCGTGCCCGGTGTGCGCCAGCGCTAACGCCAGCGTCGACGACAGGCCGGAGTAGTTCGAGATAAACGCGAACGCCAGCACCATGCCGATGGAGTAGATCGGCAGCATCAGCTCTTTAATCGTTGCCGCAAAAGTCTGCACCGCGGCGGCAGGCTTCATGCGCAGCCATATCACGGAAAGGATAGCCGCAAACAGGATGGCCGTGCCGGTGGCGGAGAACCAGTCAAACTTAAACACAGCCGCATACGGCGTGGCGTCGTGCACCACCGGCGGCATACGGGCGACCATCTTGTCGAGGAACGGCACGGAGATGTTAATCACCATGTCGTACAGCGCGCCGCCCGGGGCGAACAGCGCCTTAAACGGCGGTATGCTCCACAGCGTCACGGTGGCGGTCAGGAACAGGAACGGCGACCACGCGCGGACGATCTGCCCGGCGGTATAGCCGGTGCGGGCGAGGGTCTGATCCACGTGCGATGCGCCCATGTCCGCAAAGCGGAAGATACGTACCGGCTGCCAGCGCTTCAGGAACAGCGTCAGACAGACCAGCGACACCAGGGAAGAGATGATGTCCGGCAGTTCCGGGCCGAGGAAGTTTGAGCTGAGGTACTGGGCAATGGCGAACGAACCGCCTGCCACCATCACCGCAGGCCAGGTCTCCTTCACGCCGCGCCAGCCGTCCATAATCGCCATGATCCAGAACAGTACGATAATGGTCAGGAACGGCAGCTGACGGCCCACCATCTGGCCAATCTCGAAGCTGTCCAGCCCGGTCACCTGACCCGCAACCAGAATCGGAATGCCCATCGCGCCAAACGCCACCGGCGCAGTGTTCACAATCAGGCACAGGCCAGCGGCATACAGCGGGTTAAAGCCCAACCCGACCAGCAGCGCGGCGGTAATCGCTACCGGCGCGCCGAATCCTGCCGCGCCTTCAAGGAACGCCCCGAAGGAGAAGCCGACTATCAGCATCTGTAAACGCTGGTCCGGGGTAATAGAGAGGATCGACGAACGAATAATGTCGAACTGCCCGGTTTTGACCGAGATTTTGTAGACAAAGACCGCGGCGATGATGATCCACGCAATCGGCCACAGGCCGTAGAAGAAACCATACACCACGGAGGTCAGCGCGCGATCGACCGGCATTTTATAGAAGAACAGCGCCACCAGCAGGGCGATGGCAACGGTATACGTCGCCGCAAGATAGCCCTTCAGCTTGAGCTTAATCAGCGCAAAGAAGAAGAACAGGATCGGTAGCGATGCGATCAGGCTCGACAGCCAGATATTCCCGGCTGGGTCATAGTTTTGTTGCCAGAGGCTCATGCAGGTCTCCTGAGGACCACACAGCCTGGGTTGCGGGTGAGTCTCCGCTCAACTCTGCGTCACAGTCTGCGTAAAAGTGGTCCATCCAATTTTGTGTTGTAGGGGTTATGGTAATGAATGGTTAATCAAGTGTTGCTATTCAGCAATGGTTTTGTGAAGTGAAGCAGTAAAACTGTGAACGGTGGTTCGCTTTAAAGCGCATTGGTAGGACCAAAAGGCTCGTGCCGTCCGTCCGTTTGCGGCGCGGGCCGTAGCAGCGGGCTGCACATCTTTTCATCAATCGGAGCGGATGTGGCGTGTTAAAGACGATAATAAAAAAGCATCAATGCGGAACTTAGGTTAACAGTGAGATATATTTTTGTTTATATTAAGTGTGTAATTGATGGTTAACGTGTAGATAAAATGGCGGATTTCAGAGAAATATAAATTTTTTTTAGGTAAAAATGCGAAATCCAATATGTAGCAAAAAATTTTAATTAAGATAAATTTCACATATAGATTTTAACAGCGTATTACAAACGATCAATTGCTGATCAATAAGGAAATATCCTGCGTTTGGCTGATTTCGCAGAATAATGTCTAAGCATGGCATCCCGGTTCAACGTTTCCTTCTAATAATAATCCGAAATAAATTGATCAAACATTGATCAGTCAACTCTTTTTTTAATTTAGAAAGGGGATTAGAAGGGCACTAATAGTGTGGGACGTGAGGAAAACAGGTTAAATTTGTTGTTTTAATGTTAACTTTAAATGAGTTATAAGCGATGCTGCACGCCTTTTGGTGCGTAGACGTTATAGAGCATTTGATTTACTATTTATGAAGATGCTGCGTTACAAAAGAAATGACGTTCTTTTTTAACCTTAATGTATTCATTGTTATTTTCTGCCTGAAGCTATTCCTCTGTTGGGGAATAAATGCGTATGGGTCAAAGAAAATAAATGGATTACCACACCGGGATGGACCCCACGTTATTCTATGAGGTCGCGTCACCACCTCTATTTGTACCCTTTTGTGACGTTTTAATTCCTTATAGCAATGACCGTATTTGGCACGACAATTCTAAATCTGTTTAATGTACAGAGGGGTTTGCTTTCAAATGAAAATCAAAAATGTGGCGCTGGCGATTGCTGCGGCGGGGCTGCTGTTATCTTCTCAATCGGTACTGGCAAGCAATGATTCAGGTGTTAATACTAATCTGGATACAGGCGCAGGTACGCAGAGCACGGGCGGGGTAATCAACTTCACTGGCAAAATTACCCTTATTTCCTGTGATATTACTCCAGCGTCAAAAAACAAAACGGTAGACCTTGGGGCATGGGCGAAAAACTACTTCGATGAGCACGTCGAAACCACACCACGTGAGTTCAAAATCAACGTAGAAAATTGTCCGCCAGCGGTTGAATCCGTTGCGGTGCTGTTTGACGGCAATAAAGATGCGCAGGATGACACGCTGTTACAGGTCACGCCGGGTACGGGGATGGCGACGGGCGTCGGGGTGAAGCTTTATAACAGCGATCGCAGCACCTCTATTAAACCGGGCACGGTTTCAAAAACCACCGCACCAGATGGTGAAGGCAATGCAGAATTAACGTTCTATGCCGCACTGGACAAAGATGGAGCGGAAATCAACGCGGGCGATGTGAACGCCGTGTCTAACTTCCTGATGGTTTATAACTGATTTCACTTTCAGCCACCTCCAGAGATAATAATGATGAAACGTTTATCGTATATTATGCTCACTGCATTAATGATTAGCTCTGCGTCAGTTTCCGCTGGCGTTGTAATGGGTGGGACACGGATCGTATACCCGCAAAACAGCAAGGAGGTGGCATTTTCTGTTTCTAATATGGAAAGTGCGGTTCCTTACCTTATTCAGTCGTGGGTTGAAGGTGATGTGCAGGATAAAAATAACGCCGCGCCCTTTATCGTCACGCCACCGCTGTTCAGGCTTGATCCGGAGCAGACCAACACGCTGCGTATTCAATATACCGGCGCACCGCTGCCCACAGATCGTGAATCCGTATTTTGGCTGGATATTAAAGCGATTGCGCCCAAGCCAAAAGAGAGCAATAACGAATTACAGGTTAACGTCAAATCGAAATTTAAAATTTTCTACCGCCCGGACAACCTGAAAGGGGATGCCGCCACGGCCTGGCAGAAAATAACATTTTCGCGGACGGAAAAAGGGCTTAAGGCCTCCAACCCGACGCCATATTACGTCTCTTTTTATCGGCTGACCGTCGGTGGGCATAAAATTGAGCAGCCAGGCATGATCGGTCCAGGTGAAACCCGCGAATGGCCTGTGGCTGCCTCCGGTGGCGTAAGCTGGTCGGCTATTAATGATTTCGGTGCCATTACCGCCACCCGCTCTCAACCGCTTTAACACCATGCCTTTTCGCCTGTTTCGTTACGCGCCGCTTTCGGTGCTGCTGCTCAGCTTCAGCCGCGCCGGGATGGCCGAGGATTATTTTGATCCCGCCGCGCTGGAGCTTTCCTCTTCCGAACAGAAAACGGCGGATCTGCATTATTTCTCTGAAAAGGGCGGGCAAATGCCCGGCACCTGGCTCGTAACGCTGGAGATTAATGGACGCGAGGAGCGGCATCAGGAGATCGCCTTCGTCAATGAGAAAGGCCGCCTGCAACCCGTTTTTAGCCTATCGCTGCTGGAAGCGCTTGGGGTGAACGTGAGTGCGATTCCGGCATTCTCGCGGTTGCACGAGGGAGAGACCTTCACGCACCTCGACGATTTTATACCGGCAGCGCGAACCTCTTATGATTTCAACCAGCAGCGCCTCTTTCTCAGCCTGCCGCAGGCGGCGATGAAACACCGCAGCCGCGGCTACGTGCCGCAGTCGCAGTGGGATGATGGTATCCCGGCGGCATTTGTTGATTACAGCCTGTCGGGCGGCCAGGCCCGCCATCAGAGCGGCGTCACGACGTCCAGCTATCTGAGCCTGCGAAATGGCGTCAATCTGGGAGCGTGGCGATTGCGCAACACCTCGGCCTGGAGCCACAGCGACTCGGGTGGGGATCGTTTCCAGTCACAGAGCAGCTGGCTGACCCGGGATATCCGCAGCCTCAACAGCCAGCTGCGGATAGGCGATGCGTGGACCGCAGGCGACGTGTTCGATAGCGTGGCGTTTCGCGGGGTGCAGCTCTCATCAAGCGAGAGCATGTTGCCCGACAGCCAGCGCGGATTTGCCCCCACCATCCGCGGCGTCGCACACAGCTTCGCCAAAGTCTCCGTTTCGCAAAATGGCTATGTGATCTATGAAACCTGGGTGGCCGCCGGGCCATTCATCATTAACGATCTGTTCCCCGGTGCGCAAAGTGGCGATCTACAGGTTACCGTCACGGAAAGTGACGGCTCGACGCGCGTTTTTACCCAACCCTATTCTGCGGTGCCGTTTATGCGACGCCAGGGCAGCCTGAAATACAGCCTCAACGCCGGACGGTTTCATTCCGGCTCCAGCGATGCGCGTTCGCCCGAATTTGTTGAGGGCGCTTTCTTTTACGGTTTGCTTTCCAGGATGACGGTGTATGGCGGCTTTCGTACGGCAAACAACTATCAGGCCGGTGCGATCGGCATAGGCAGAGGGTTTGGCGCATTCGGCTCGCTGGGCATTGACGATACGCTGGCAAAAAGCCGTTTACCCAACGGCAAAAGCGCGATGGGGCAGGCGTGGCGCATTCAGTACCAGAAAGATTTCAGCGCTACCGGCACCGCCTTCAACCTGGCGAGTTATCGCTATGCCTCGCGCAATTACTACGAATTTAACGAACTGAATCAGTCCGACAGCCAGCAGCTGCAACTCAATAATCGCCGTAGCCGCTCGCAGGTCACTTTTTCACAGACGCTGGGTCAGTTCGGCAGCCTCAACGTCTCGGCGTGGATGCAGGATTACTGGCATACGTCCGGCCAGGATAAAACCATCCACATCGGCTGGTACACCAGCTGGCGGGGTATTTCCTGGGGCGCGGGGTATGACTACACCGACTCAGCGCTTGAGCAGCATCCCGATCGCACCGTGTCGTTTAACGTCAATGTTCCGCTAGGCAACTGGCTACCGGGCAGTTCGGTCAGTTACTACGCCAACCACAACAATCGTGGGATGACCACGCAGCAGGTGTCACTCAACGGCAGCGCGCTGGCGAACCGCAACCTGAATTACAGCGTTCAGCAGAGTAAGACCAGTGAGGGAGAGGCCGACAGCACCAGCCTGGCGCTGCAATACAACGGTGGCTACGGCAACGTCAGCCTCGGTTATGACCACAGCCGAAACGGTAGCAACGCGAGTCTTGGACTCGCCGGAGGCGTCATCGCCACGCAGTATGGCGTCACGCTCAGCCAGCCGCTGGGCGATACCGTTGCCCTGCTGCGCGTGCCCGGCGCGGCGAACGTTGAGCCGGAGGGCTACAACGGGATCCATACCGACAGCCGCGGCTACGCGGTCATGCCAACGCTCTCGGCCTACCGCAAGAATACCGTCAATCTGGATACGGCGACGCTTGGCGAGAACGTCGACGTCGAGCAGAGCGGTCTGACGCTCATTCCCACCAGCGGCGCGGTGGTGCTGGCCAATTACACAACTCACATTGGGTATCGCGTTCTGTTTTCCCTGCGCTATCACGGCGAACCGCTGCCGTTTGGCGCACAGGCTGAAGTGGTGGAGCAGAACCGCCGTTCAGCAAACCGAAGCATGGTCGCTGACGGCGGTCAGGCCTACCTGAGCGGGGTACCGGAGCGCGGCACCCTGCGCGTCACCTGGTATGAGGGCGGGGAACAGCATCAGTGCCAGACACCTTTCAGGCTGGGCGAAGCTCACATGGCCCCCGGCATCGCCACGCTGTCTCTTGCGTGTCATTAGAGGATTATCATGCGTCGTTTTATTCACTGGTTTTTCTATCTGAGCCTGCTTTCGCTTTTTGGCATGCTGAGTTTTCATGCCCATGCTCAGACCTCACCTTGTCGCACCACCCGCGATCAGTGGGTCGTTCAGGTGCCCTACGCCATAGGGTATGCGCCTGGCACGGCAGACTGGACGCCAGTTTCCGCGCCGATACAGTCTACCGGGGCGGATTTCTACAGCTGTGATGGCGGGAATGACGCCTGGCGTAGCATCGGCTTTGTCGACATGGATAACCCCGTCGGTACCGTGGTGGGTGAAGACGGCGCGGCGCGCCACGTTTACAAAACCCAGATCGACGGTATCGGCTACGCGCTGGGGTTCCGTGAGCAGCAGTACTGCGGCGCCGATGCGGTACGCTATATTGACGGCACCAGCCCGGTGGAGGGCAATGAGTCCCGGCGCATTTGCGACGCGTCGCAAAACCCCGCCTTTGCCAGCGCCTCAACGTACAAGATGCAGTTCTGGGTGGTGTTTTACAAAATCCCGACGACCAGCGCCATGCCTGATGATAACGCCAACTCCCAGGAGCAAAATGTCGGATCGCTGATCTTGCAGGCGGGAGAAAATAAAGCCAGCGCTACCAACGTGGCGACACCGGTACAAATCCATCTCGCCAGCTTCACCGTCAGGCGTACCAGCTGTTCAGTAGGCTCTCGCAGCATTCTTGTTCCCATGGGAAGCGTGAGCCAGCGTGAATTTCACGGCCCAGGCTCACGGGCCGGAGGCGGGCGCTTCAGCATTCCGGTGACCTGCGAAAATAATACGGCGGTGAAGATGGGTTTCTTTGGCGATACCACACCGGCCAACGATCGGGCACTGGCACTGACGAAGCAGGAGGATAGCGCCAGCGGTGTCGGAATCGAACTGCTTTACGGTGACAATACCGGTTCGGTTCAGGGGCAGGTGGTACAGTGGAACACCCCGCAGGTGTCAGCGCTTGGCCAGGTGGGGGATAACCAGACGCAGACCTTCTGGTTTGACGCGCATTACATTCAGACAGAAGAGAACGTCTCGGCGGGAAAAGCGGATGCGATGGCGACGTTTAACCTGATCTACAACTGAGTTTCCCCTGCCGCAGGGCAGGGGAGAGCGATCAGAATTCGGTCTTACAAAAGCCCGTCATCTCTTTCAGGCCCATTTCGCGGCGATCGCCCAGTAATGGGTAGTCTCGCGGAAAGGGTTAAATAAATGAGGATGAATTAAACAATATTTCTGATGCTATCAACCTGAGGCTCTTCAATCACAATAAGACCATCATGTTGCTTAAGGTGCTTATCTTTAATCTGTTGCTCAATAGTATCGGAGATGACTCTCTTCAGAACGCTGCTGGTTGATTTAAAACCTAGCATTCTCGACACAGCTGTAATGATTTCATCCTCTGTTGCGCCCAAGCTAGCCCTGACAATTTGCATTGCTCCAGCAGCGATTTCTTTTGGAGCAATCAATTCTGGTTTACGTAAACCCGTAGATATCACGTTCTGCCTGTTTCGAAGTTTAACCATTACTTCCTTATGAAAGAAAAATCCGTTTTCTTCGTAAATTTTATCTTTCTTACACGCAATTTGAGCAGCCTGGCTGACAACGCTTTCTATCCTAGCTCCTGCCCGTTGTAATCCCCATGCAGTACGAAGGCGTGTAATGACTTCATTAATGTGAATAGGTGATTCTGTGAAGACAACTTTTTCAATCATGTCAGCGAGAATACCAGTTGGTGTTTCATGTAAAGCATACGAAAGATGAGCATCAAGCTTTGCCTCTTCGTAATTGTTAGACTGATCGTTTGCGGTGTCGGCTCGATCTAAACCTATCTCAATAATATCTTCTCGTTCAACGGTAACGATATCAACAGGAACGGCTCGCGAATGATCTGCGTTATATTCTGTTCTGCCATTCAGCTCTGATTTTGCATTCTCAATAGCTTTGATAACTCTTTGCAATTGCTCCTCAGGCCTTTGGAACCAGTCAGTACTCCAGATACGGTGTATGATCCAGCCATGATCTTCAAGAACTGCCTGACGCAAACGATCGCGTTCTCGCGCAGAGCGAGAGGAATGGTAAGCACTGCCATCGCATTCAATACCTAGCAGATATCGCCCGGGTAGTTCAGGATCGGCAATCGCCAGATCGATAAAGAAGCCAGCAATCCCAACTTGTGGATGCACTTGATAACCTCGAGCCAGCAGGGCTGAAGCGACTTGTTCCTCGAATATACTGTCCATTGGGCGCCCGGAAGGGGAGGAGATTGATAATCGTCCTGTGCGCGCGTACTGAAGGAAAAGCTTAAACGCAAAAACGCCAACGCCTTTAGCACGCTCAAGATCAATATCTTCATCTGTGATCGATGCAAAAACCTCACATCGGCGTTTTGCACGGCTAATCAGCACATTCAACCGTCGTTCACCACCTTGCGAACCTAGAGGACCGAATCGCATTGCCAAATAGCCTTGTTTATTTCGCGCATATCCAACAGAGATCATAATGACATCACGTTCGTCACCTTGAATATTTTCAAGGTTTTTAATGAAGAATGGCTCGCCAGGATGAGAATTAAAGAAATCTTCATATTGAGGATTTAAACGGCGGAGAAACTCTAACTCATCCTGAATAGCCTTACGTTGTGAAACGGAGAATGTTGCGACTCCCAATGACAATTCAGGATTCTGCTGTACATGCTCAAGAATTGCGGTAGCAATCCTTTTCGCCTCAATAGGATTGGCATTACCTGAACCTGACTCGAAAATACCGTTTTCCACATAATGGAATCGCAAGCCCATACCAGCCTCTTCGGTATATGGGCTTGGGACGATAAACAGTTTATTTTCATAGAACTGACTATTGGAAACCGCAATAAGCGACTGGTGTCGACTGCGGTAATGCCAGCGAAGCATTCTTTGTGGCAAGCCTCTGGCAACAAACAGACCAAGTATGCTTTCGATATCGGCTACTTGCGTCGAATCTTCATCTCCATCATCGTTACTGGCTTCAGTCATACGAGAGAAGAAACTGGTTGGCGGTAATTGTCTTTCGTCGCCAACAACAACAACTTGCTGACACCGAGCAATTGCACCTATGGCATCGACAGGCTGAATCTGGCTGGCTTCATCCATTACAAGCAAATCAAATTTTTGCTTACCAGGTATCAAGAATTGTGCGACAGAAAGCGGGCTCATCATCATGACCGGTTTGATTGCCTGAATTGCTGGACCCGCTTTAAGCATCAATTGGCGAATAGGCATATGGCCTCTTTTCCTTGCCATTTCAGCGCGCAGGACTCCAACGGGACCAGCCGCTCCGATTTTTGAAGGAATACGGCGATGGTGTGCTCGGGCAACCTCAATACTTGAGCTTTTTATACGGCGTAAATCCATTTCGGCAAAGTACTGAACTTTTCGGTTATGAAGATCCCCGTCGAAGCGGGAAAGGGAAGGTGACTCTTTAGCCATTAAACTGAACAGCGATTCATAATAGGTATATTCGACAGAACTGTAACAAGTGGATAATGGTAAGCGCCCATCCTCAAGCCGTTCTACCACTTCTGACAGTCCCTGATTATTCGCCTGATTACGCCGGTGTTGCCAGACAACCCATTTAGACAATTGTTCGGCATTTTCAGTCCAGGAGGTTAGTTTGCTCAGAACGCTATCGATACGTAAATGTTGATTATCCAAATGGAATAAATCGTTGGTAGACGATTCGAGTTCGTTGGCCAGGTTTTCAAGTTCGTCAATGATAGAGACACGTGATGCTGAAAGTTGATTAGCAGAATTCAGTAACTCATCGCGATTGTTTATGGTTGCGCAGATGAAGCGTAATTCACCGTGTTTCTCCATCCATGTATAATCTCTAACGAGATTGTGCCAGTTTGACCGTGTGTCCAGCCATGCACTACCCAATGCTGCATTTCCCAATTCGGATTGAGATTCAATGACCTTCTTTTGATATTGCAGTGCAATAATCTTCTTAACCAGCGTCAGGCGTTCACCGGGGCGTTCTGCCGGTACTTTAAAGACCTGATGTGATGTTGAATCTATACGACTGAGTTTTTGCGCCAGAGCGTCAACATAGCTTAATGGAACACGCTTAATAGAATAATGATTATCAAACCAGGATTCAGCAGTTTCGCCAAACGCTTTCCAAAGTTGCTTCAGTTCGATGCCGGTTTGATTCAGAAGCTGATCCAGTTTCTGGCTAAGGTGCCTCAAAGTTTCACGATCAGACAGTTGGCTCGCAAGTATACGCGCTTCTGAACCAACATCTTTAAGCGTTGCCATCCATTCGACTAACGCTTTCAGCGCACCGCTGTCACTGTTCTCACCACGCCAGTGTGAGCGAAACGCACTATTTCCAAACTCGCTAGCGTTGGCGATATTTTTTCGTAGCATTTGCGCCTGAATTACATTATCCAAAAGCTCGATTTGCTGCTGAATAGGTTGATTTGTATCTCGAATGAGAGAGCGGACAAGCGCACGTGAACGGCGCCATTCGCTGTTCAAAATTTTGAACATCCCAGTATGTATCGCGAGGTTATGACGATGTTGTGTAAGGTCGGTATCCCAAATGGTTTCCGATACAAGGGGATCAATTTTCTGACGCAAAGAATTTAAATCAGCGATCGAAATGACTAACTCCCTCGCTTGTTCGACACCATGTTCCCATACAGAAGCGACAAAGGCTTGTGGACTCGCATCGGGAGCATCTGCCACACGTATGCTCAGTTCGATCAGATTTTTAATTTCATGGGATGAACGATAAAGAGCTTCAGTACCTAGTTCTTTCGTCAGATGTGCCACTGTTAACTGAATTTGGGGTAATAGCGGTAACAATGCTTTTGCGGCTGAGAAGGCATCTGGCGAAAGATCCTCCGGGATTGTTTGTAGCTCATCCCGGAATTCAAACAGAGGGGTGTCAAACTGATTGTCATGAAGCAGATCTTTAATTTCTTGGAAATTATCCTGATACGTTTCACCCTGTTCAATTAGACTTTTTATTTCGTTTAGAGAGTTAGTCCAGACAGGATTTACTAATGCTGCTTCCTCAAACTCAGGTGCCTGATTTATGAGGTTAGCAATCTGAACAATTTTGTCTGCCTCTTTGAAATGTACGGGTTCAGGTGTTATCCCAACTCGGGCAGCCAGACCCACTATAGTGTTTTGAAAGTCATGTGCTTTGTGCAACAACGTAGTGATTTTAGGCATTAGGCGATCGAGTTCACCAGGCAAAACGGATTCTCGTTTTACGCCATTCCACGGGTGATTATGGGGAAGCCCAATATCTTCAATTCGCTCAATAAGCTCTTTAACGAGATCCAGTCGTTTTATCAAATCGTTATTGCTCCATTCATCGAAGCCATAAAGAAAGAAGTCTGTAGGTGTTTGCCCATTTTGACGCAATCTTACCAATTGCCCGATGACCTGGTAGGGGGTCAAACCTGAAGGTGTGTAGACTTTATGGAGGCGCGCTGGGTGGGCATTGAGAGAATCACGGGCTTCTGTTAAGTTCTCAATCAATTCATCAGGAAATTCGCCGCGGGGCGAACCTAAATCCCATACTCGTTTCAATTCTTCAAGTAAAATTCGTTTATTGGCCTTATTGCTGTGAAGTTCTAAACAGGCATCACCCACTCCTGTTTGGTCGAGGCGCCGTTTGACCACTTCAAGAGCTGCCATTTTTTCTGCAACGAAAAGTACCGTTTTTCCATCTGCGATGGCAGATGCAATGATATTGGCTATCGTTTGCGATTTACCCGTCCCCGGTGGCCCTTGTATAACAAGGTTTCGACCTCTTCTTACTTCATGAATTGCGAGCGTCTGAGAGCTATCGCTATCCATTATATGAAGCATATCTCTCGGCGTGATAATGGGGTCTATAGGGCTATCTTCTGAGAGAAGTCCATCACTTTCATCGAACCCTTCTTCCATCAACGCACGGATAAGGTATTTTGATGTAATAGCTTCTTCATCGGGCCAGTGTGCAGGATCGAGATCTCGATACATCAAAAATTTAGAAAATGAGAACAAACCAAGGATTATGTCGTTGGGTATAACTTCCCAATCTGATTTCAATGCTATTGCTTGCTGTACAGCGTCAAAGTAACCACTTATGTTAATTTCATCGTCGTCAGATTGCATTACTGGTAATGTGATCTGGTGTACGCGTTCAAGGAAGGCTTCAAGAGAAAGGTTAGGGATGATGTCTTCTGAACGCGCTTTTAGTTTGAATCTTTCTCCAGCACTGCCGCGTTCCAGACTGACTGGCACCAGTATCAACGGGGCATAACGGAGATTCTCTTTATTCGCTGGATCTACCCACTTCAATGTGCCCAATGCCAAGAAAAGAATGTTTGCTCCTTGCTCTTCTTCAAGCGTTTTGGCGTCGTGATACAAATCGAGTAATCGAGTCTGCAATCCTTTAGGTGTCAAACGAGTCTGTAGTTTAGTATCAAGATGCTGCGATTTTATTTCAGCATCTGCTTCATCAAATTGATAAATAAAAGATTTTTCCTCTGAAAGAGTATCTTCTATCTCCAGGTCGTCTTCTTTTCCTGATTTACCATGTAAAAATGTGAACGTCTTTTTTTCATCGAACAGAAGTTTGTAGACCAGTTCAGAACGCTCATCAATCACTTCCAGGAAACGTGTATTCTTCGAACGTGGAATGTTGAGTAAGCGGTTCCTTGCCCCTAGATCCAGAAGTTCAGCCCTGGCTTTTTCAAGTTTTTGTTCTAAAGAAAGGGCGCTGTTTTGAAAGGTTGAGCTCTCAGTAGAATTCATAAAATTTATAACCTAATGCAATGACATACCATCAAGCCAAAGAAAATATATTATATTTCATTGGCGTGCCGTGTGTATTAGTTAGATCGCAAGAAATGAATGCCCACTTTACTCTTAACAATGAGAATTGTGAACCCGCAGAGTTTACTATTACTTGTTTACATTTTCTGGCAGCAGTCCGGTATTTTTAGGCAATAAAAAAAGCCCAATACATTCTTTGGGTGAATATATTGGGCTGGTCTGTATTTAATTTAACTTAAATTAAGTTTCAGAATTCAGTCTTACAAAAGCCCGTCATCTCTTTCAGGCCCATTTCGCGGCCAAGCTCGGTCATCGGGTGCACCACCACCAGGCCACGGACGCTTTTCTTCAGCTTGCCCATGTCGGCCTGCTCTTTTTTGGTGATCGCGCGGCGATGCGGCATGTTCATCAGCTTCTGTGCTTCTTTACTCAGCTTCTGGCCTTTCACTTCGCGCAGGCGCTCGATTTCCGCTTCCAGCTTCACGGACTCTTTTTCCAGCTCGGCGTATTTCTCGGCGGAATCGACCAGGGAGAGACCGGCCATTTGATGGCGGACCAGATCCAGACGGTCGCTCAGGCGTTTAATTTCGTTCTTTTCGACTTCTTTCATGACAAATAACTCTGAAAACGGGGAATTTACAGGGAAGGATACACCAATGTGTGCGGGCTTACTTCTGAAACGCTTTTTTTAAGCTGATTTTAGAAATCAGCTCAGTCAGGGAAAGCACCATGGTGGAGCGGACAACCTGTTGATAACGCAGCTTTTGCATCGCGTACAGCTCAGGGTCGCTGTTATCAAACGGAGGTGCAGGAGGCAGGGCGGATACGCAGTGCAGCTCGCCGAAGGGACCGAGGATCTCATCATCGGTAAAGGTATACTCGTTACCGTCATGATTGAGCTCTTCGCGCAGCGCCATTAAGAGCTCGGCGTCTTCATACTCCTGGCGGTTGAGCACGCCAAGACCGTAGATCAGCTTCAGCCGTACCGATAAATCGCCCAGCGGTCCGTCTCCGTCCAGCAACGGTTCAACAGCATACTTTACCGCGTAGTCGTCTTTGCGAAACACCTGAAGCACCAGAATGTTCACCGCCTCGGTTAACAGCTCGACGGCGGCAATCAGAAAGCTTCGTACGGTTTTGCCAGCATTCAGACGCTCAAGCACACGATTTTCAAAGGCCTGGGTTTGTTCCATTGTTGCCTGCATATCTGACAATCTGTTATTCGGGCGCAGGCTCACCTGCGCCGGATTCTGCATCATTTGGTTGCGTTGTATGCGTTAACCGCCTCCGCAACCACGTCGCTGCTGGCATCCAGACCGGAGATCTGCGCCAGCGCAGCCTGCGCGCCTTCGTCATCAATCAGCTGAGCCAGCTCAATCGCCTGCGGGTCCTGCTCGCTGCGGTAGTGCATCGCGGCAGCAATCCCTTTCACCAGGTTGGCGTGCGGCAGGCCGTATTCCAGCGTGCCCAGCAGCGGTTTAATCAGGCGGTCGCCCGCGCTCAGCTTACGCAGCGGCTGACGGCCCACGCGCTCAACGTCATCTTTCAGATACGGGTTTTCAAAACGACCGAGGATTTTCTGGATGTATGCTGCGTGTTTATCAGCATCAAAACCGTAGCGTTTGATCAGCACCGCGCCGCTCTCTTCCATTGCGCCTTTGACCACCGCACGGATGTTCTCATCGAGGATCGCGTCGCGAATGGTCTGATGACCGGCCAATTTTCCGAGGTACGCGGTTATAGCATGCCCGGTGTTCAGCGTGAAGAGTTTACGTTCGACAAATGCCATCAGGTTATCAGTGAGTTCCATTCCCGGAATGGTCGGCAGCGCGCCCTTGAACTGGGTTTTATCGACGATCCACTCGCTGAAGGTTTCCACGGTCACTTCCAGCGGATCGTTGGTGGCGGATTCGGACGGCGGAACGATGCGGTCTACGGCGGAATCCACAAACCCGACGTGCGCTTCAACCCAGGCTTTATCTTCCTCTGCAACGGCGGCAAGAACGTGGCCTTTCAGCTGCGTGGTGCCGCGCACCATGTTTTCACAGGCGATGATGTTCAGCGGTGTTTCAATGCCCTGTGCTTTACGCTTCGCCAGGCCTTTTGCGACCGCCGGGGCGATGCGTTCGAGCACTACCGGCCCTACGGCTGTGGTGACCAGGTCAACGTTTGCGATGAGGTCAATCACGTCGTCGCCAATGCTGCTCACCGCGTTCACGCCAGAAACCGTTTCAACCTGCTCGTTTTCACCGACTACATGTACCTGATAGCTATGACGGGCGTTCAGGGCATCCAGAACCACCTGATTCACATCGGCGAATGTCAGGGTAATGCCCGCGTCTGCCAGCAGTTTACCGATAAAGCCACGACCAATATTACCTGCGCCAAAATGTAATGCTTTCATAGTATTAACCTTCATCAATGTTTTTACCCGAGAGGGCTGGGGTGAGAAACGTTTTCCCCTCACCCTAGCCCTCTCCCCGTCGGGGAGAGGGAAGAGACGCTGTTATTTGTTGAGCAGCGCCAGCACTTCTTCAACGCTGGTGGTATTAGCCAGACGCTCGATGACCGTTTCATCATCCAGGGCGTTGGTCAGGCTGGTAATCACCTGAATGTGCTCGTTGTTGCGAGCGGCGATACCAATCACCAGACGGGCGATGTCGTCTTCTTCTTCACCGAAGCGCACGCCGTCAGGATACTGACAGAACACCACGCCGGTTTTCAGCACGCGGTCTTTCGCTTCAACCGTACCGTGCGGAACCGCGATGGATTCACCCAGGTAGGTAGGCGTCAGCTTTTCACGCTCCAGCATCGCGTCAACGTATTCAGGCTGAACGTAGCCACCTTTCACCAGCTGCTCACCGGCGAAGCGAATCGCCTCTTCTTTATTGGTCGCGGTGCGGCCGAGGAAGATGTTTTCCGCGCCCAGTCTGAACAGATGCGCGTTGCTCTCGTCAAAGCTGTCTTGCAGGCTGGAGCGCACCTTCACTTCGTTATCTTCATGGCGCTGGGCCGCAACCAGACGTTCGGTCAGGCTGGTGTACAGGCCGCTGTCCAGGAAGTTGGTCAGGGAAATGTGCTGCGCCTGCGGCACCTGACGCATGGCGCGCTCGGTCAGATCGCGGTGCGTGATCACCAGGTCAACGTCCGGCGGCAGGTTGTTAATCGCGCTGTTGGTCACGGAGATGTTGGTCAGACCCGCATCCTGCACTTTCTTACGCAGCACGCCGGCACCCATTGCGCTGGAACCCATACCGGCGTCGCAGGCCACGATGATTTTACGCACGTGGCTCAGGTCGTTAGAGACATCGCCTGCCGCCAGCGGCGTAGCGCCTTTGGATTCGGCTTTCATGTCGTGCATACGGCGGGTTGCCGCTTCGATATCGTCGTCTTCCTTCACCTTGCTGGTTTTCAGCAGGATAGCGGATGCCACGAAGGAGACCGCCATGGCCGCACAGATTGCCGCGATGTTCGCGAAGTACGCGCCTTTCGGCGTCATCGCCAGCACCGCCAGGATAGAGCCCGGAGAAGCAGGGGAGACCAGACCGCCGCCCAGCACGCTCAGGGTGAACACGCCGGTCATACCGCCGAGGATAACGGCCAGGATAAGACGCGGGTTCATCAGCACGTACGGGAAGTAAATTTCGTGGATACCGCCCAGGAAGTGGATGATAGCCGCGCCGCCAGCAGACTGTTTCGCGCTGCCGCGACCAAAGAACATGTACGCCAGCAGAACGCCCATGCCCGGACCCGGGTTGGCTTCAATCAGGAAGAAGATGGACTTGCCGAGATCGTGAGACTGCTGAATACCCAGCGGGGAGAAGATACCGTGGTTGATGGCGTTGTTAAGGAACAGGATTTTCGCCGGTTCAACGAAGATAGACGCCAGCGGCAGCATGTCGTGCGCCACCATGAAGTTAACGCCCGCCGCCAGCAGTTTGGACAGCACTTCAACCGCCGGACCAATGCCGAGGAACGCCAGAATCGCGAGGATCATCCCGATGATGCCCGCGGAGAAGTTGTTCACCAGCATTTCGAAGCCGGACTTGATCTTGCCATCGACCCAGACGTCGAATTTCTTAATCGCCCAGCCGCCCAGAGGACCGGCAATCATCGCACCGAGGAACATCGGCATATCCGCACCGACGATCACGCCCATGGTTGTGATGGCACCCACGACGCCACCGCGGTCACCGCCCACCAGACGACCACCGGTATAACCGATGAGCAGCGGCAGCAGGTATGTGATCATTGGGCCAACAAGTTTCGCCAGCGTTTCGTTAGGCAACCACCCTGTCGGAATAAACAATGCGGTGATAATACCCCACGCGATAAACGCGCCGATATTTGGCATCACCATGTTGCTGAGGAAACGACCAAAGCTTTGCACTTTGATCTTGAAATCGGATGACATAAAACACCCCTTCTTATGTTTACGCTTAGGCTTATGGCCCGAGGTTTATCGTTAATGTGCGGCGGCAGAGGTAGCCGGGCCCTGTTCTGATGCTGTGAAATCTGGCACTGAATCGTTCAACTGTCCAGACAGCGAAATTTTGTGTGATCGCAGTCACGTAAATGTAGGGGGTGTGGTGATTAATGAAGTGATGGAGATCACATAATGAGTGTGTAAAAAAAATACATCGCGCAAAATTGCGCCAGATTGGCGTGCTTTTTGTGATAATAATCACATTTCTAAGTTGGCGGTTTGTTTCTGGATTGTGATTTGATTCACAAAATATTTTTATACGGATTCCTCCCGTATCGCCTGAAGTCAGGAATGCGATACGCATACCTGCCTTTTTTCACGGCGTGATCCATACTGACCTCTTTGTGGGCATTAAGGATAAGCAATGAAACTCATCGGCAGTTATACCAGTCCTTTCGTGCGTAAGATTTCGATTCTCCTGCTGGAGAAAGGGATTGAATTTGAATTCGTGAATGAACAGCCCTACAACGCTGAGAACGGCGTTGCGCAGTACAACCCGCTGGGTAAAGTTCCGGCGCTGATCACGGACGAGGGTGACTACTGGTTTGATTCCCCAATCATTGCGGAATACATCGAGCTGCTTGGCGTTGCGCCAGCCATGCTGCCGGCGGATCCAAAAGCGGCGCTGGCGGTGAAGCAAATTGAAGCGCTGGCCGATGGCATTATGGACGCAGCGTTAACGTCCGTGCGCGAGCAGGCGAGGCCCGCCGCACAGCAGTCAGAGGATGAACTGCTGCGTCAGCGAGAAAAAATCAGCCGCAGCCTGGATAGGTGTGAACAGCTGATCCGCGACGGTAAAATCCAAAGCGATAGCCTGAATCTGGCGACGATCGCCATCGCCTGCGCCATTGGCTACCTCAATTTCCGCCGGGTCTCGCCTGGGTGGTGTGTGGATCGCCCGCTGCTGGTTAAGCTGGCGGAGACGCTCTTCCAGCGCGAAAGTTTTGCCCGCACCGAACCACCAAAGGCTTGATGCGGGTTATAACACTTCCCGGCAGGAGGCGGTACAATCCCCCCACATGTTAACTCCCTCTCCCGTCGGGAGGGGGGAAGATATTTACTCGCCAGGCGCATTCATGACTACTCATCATTCCCTCTACAGCCAGATCCCCGCAACCGATCGTCTGCTTCGTGACCCGCGCATAGCCGCGGTGCTGGCGCAGTTTGGCCATACTGCAACGGTCGACATGCTACGCCAGCTTCAGGATGACGCGCGTCGTCATATTCAGGCTGAGAACGCGCTTCCTGGCTGGTGCATGGCGTGGGAGCAGGAAGTTGAACGGAGGCTGAATGAGCGCGCGCAAAGCGCGTTGCGCCCGGTCATTAACCTGACGGGCACGGTTCTGCACACCAATCTGGGCCGTGCACAACAGGCGGAAGAGGCGATACAGGCCGTCACCCGGGCCATGCGCTCGGCGGTGACGCTGGAGTACGATCTGGACGGCGCCGGGCGCGGGCATCGCGATCGCGCGCTGGCCGATCTGCTCTGCCAGATCACCGGCGCGGAAGATGCCTGCATTGTGAATAACAACGCGGCGGCGGTGCTGTTGATGCTGGCGGCTACCGCGAGCGGGAAAGAGGTTGTCGTCTCTCGCGGCGAGCTGGTGGAGATCGGCGGGGCATTTCGAATTCCGGATGTCATGCGCCAGGCGGGGTGCACGCTGCATGAAGTGGGCACAACCAACCGTACCCATGCTAAAGATTATCGCGCGGCGGTGAATGAAAACACCGCGCTGCTGATGAAAGTGCATACCAGCAATTACCATATCGAGGGGTTCACCAAAACGGTGGATGAGGCCGAGCTGGCTGCCATTGGGCGCGAACTTAACGTGCCGGTGATCGCCGATCTCGGCAGCGGGTCGCTGGTGGATATGCGCCAGTACGGTCTGCCGAAAGAGCCAATGGTGCAGGAAATGGTTGCCGCGGGCGTAAGCCTGGTCAGTTTCTCTGGCGATAAACTGCTGGGCGGACCACAGGCGGGGATTATCGTCGGCAGGCGCGAGCTGATTGCGCAGCTACAGCAACATCCGCTGAAGCGCGCCCTGCGGGCCGATAAAATGACGCTGGCCGCGCTGGAAGCCACGCTGCGGCTCTATCTTCACCCGGAGAAACTGGCTGACCGCCTGCCCACGTTGCGTTTGCTAAGCCGTAATGCAGCCTCCATTCGCGCGCGCGCGGAAGCGCTACTGCCGCAGGTTGCTCCTCACTACCCTGAATTTGATGTTCGTATCGAGCCCTGTCTGTCGCAAATTGGCAGCGGCTCGCTGCCCGTGGACAGATTACCGAGCGAAGCGCTGACGTTCACCCCGCGCGACGGACGCGGAAGCCAGCTTGAGGCGCTGTCGGCGCGCTGGCGTGCATTACCGACGCCGGTGATTGGCCGTATCGGTGATGGCCGCATGTGGCTGGATTTACGCTGTCTGGAAGATGAAGTGCGGTTTCTGGAGATGATGTTGAAATGATTATTGCCACCGCCGGTCACGTTGACCACGGCAAAACCACGTTATTGCAGGCCATTACGGGCGTAAATGCCGATCGCCTGCCGGAAGAGAAAAAGCGCGGCATGACCATTGACCTGGGATACGCCTACTGGCCGCTGTCCGATGGCCGCGTGCTGGGCTTTATCGACGTGCCCGGCCACGAGAAGTTTCTGTCCAATATGCTCGCGGGCGTGGGCGGTATCGATCACGCTCTGCTGGTGGTCGCGTGCGATGACGGGGTGATGGCGCAAACGCGCGAGCATCTGGCTATCCTGCAACTGACGGGCAGCCCGCAGCTGACCGTCGCCCTCACCAAAGCGGACCGTGTGGATGAGGCGCGTATCGATGAGGTGCGTAAAGAGGTGCTGGCGACGCTCGATGAATACGGTTTTAAGGATGCGTCACTGTTTGTCACCGTGGCGACAGAAGGCCGCGGTATCGACGCCCTTCGCGACCATTTGCAGCAGATCCCGTCTTGTGAGCATGCCAGCCATCACCGTTTCCGTCTGGCGATCGACAGGGCGTTCACCGTGAAAGGTGCTGGGCTGGTGGTGACCGGCACCGCGCTGAGCGGCGAAGTGAACGTGGGCGATACCCTGTGGCTGACGGGCGTAAATAAACCGATGCGCGTGCGCGAACTTCACGCGCAAAACCAGCCGGTGGAACGGGCCCATGCCGGGCAGCGTATCGCCCTGAACGTTGCCGGGGATGCCGGGAAAGAGCAGCTCAACCGTGGTGACTGGCTGATGGCTGACGCGCCGCCAGAACCTTGCGGGCGGGCGATCGTCTCTCTCCAGACCCACACGCCGCTGACCCAGTGGCAGCCGCTGCATATCCACCACGCGGCCAGCCACATCACCGGGCGCGTGTCGCTGCTGGAAAACGATCTTGCCGAGCTGGTGTTCGACTCCCCGCTCTGGCTGGCGGATAACGACCGCCTGGTCCTGCGCGATATTTCGGCGCGGGAAACGCTGGCGGGCGCGCGCGTGGTCATGCTTAATCCGCCCCGTCGCGGCAAGCGTAAGCCCGAGTATTTACAGTGGCTGGGCGCGCTGGCGAAGGCCCGCGATGATAAGTCTGCGTTAGATATCCACCTTGAACGTGGTGCGGTGGATCTGGCTGCGTTCGCCTGGGCGCGCCAGCTCAGCGGCGAAGGATTGCGGCTTCTGACGCAGGAGCCAGGTTTTATTCAGGCCGGTAACAGCCTGCTGAACGCGCCGGTGGCGGCGCGCTGGCAGCGTAAGGTGCTGAGCACGCTGGCCACCTACCATGAACAGCATCAGGATGAGCCAGGCCCGGGCCGTGAGCGTCTGCGGCGCATGGCGTTGCCGATGGAAGACGACGCGCTGGTGCTGCTGCTGATTGAAAACATGCGCGCCAGCGGCGCGATCGCAAGCCATCACGGCTGGCTGCACCTGCCGGAACACAAGGCGGGTTTTACCGCCGAGCAGGACGCGGTCTGGCAAAAGGTGGCGACGCTGTTTGGCGATGAACCGTGGTGGGTACGCGATCTGGCGCGTGAAACCCATACTGATGAGCAGCTAATGCGTCAGGTACTGCGCCATGCGGCCCAGCAGGGCATGATTGTGGCGATCGTGAAAGATCGTTATTACCGCAACGATCGGATCGTGGCGTTTGCGAACCTGATCCGCGAGCTGGATCATGCGCGCGGATCGACCTGCGCCGCTGACTTCCGCGATCGGCTGAACGTGGGACGCAAGCTGGCGATTCAGATCCTGGAGTACTTCAACCGCATCGGGTTTACACGTCGTCGCGGCAATGACCATGTGCTCCGCGACGCGCAGTTATTTCCGTAAGCGTTAAGCGCTGCGCGCCTGCTTCTGCTTAGCCAGCCAGACCGCACCCAGCCTTCCCGCCTGGTTGCCCAGCTCGCAGGGGAGGATGGGCACCCGGAGCGCTTCCCACTCCTCGAATCGCTGTAAGTATTTATCCAGCAGGAGATAAATTTTCTCCTGCTCGCTAATGCCCCCGCCAATCAGCACCGCCTGCGGATCGAACATAGAGATCACGCTGTAGATGCCGCGCGACAGACAGTGCGCCCACTCTTCAATGGCCTCGCGCAGATGCACGTCGCTGTCCATGCGTTTAAACAGCTCCTCGCCGTCAGGCATTTCGTCTTCCGACACGGCCAGCGCGCGGCGGCAGGCTTTCATCAGGCCGCTGGCAGACGCCACTTCATGCATCGGTTCGCCCTCATTGCCCACGGGCAGCACGCCAAATTCACCCGCCCGATAGTGCGATCCGCGGTAGAGATCGCCCTCCATGACGATACCGCCGCCGATGCCGGTACCGATGGTGATGCAGACGAAATGCTCATAGTCCTTGCCCGCGCCCTGCCAGCGCTCGCCCAGCGCCGCGCAGTTGGCATCGTTTTCGATTGTCACGGGGAGATCGGTCAGCTGTGCGAACAGTTCGCACAGGTTTTCGCCGTCAAGATAGTCCAGCGCCCCGGCTTTGGCCGCTTCGCCGGTGTGGTGATTGATGTGTCCCGGAAAACTCACACCAATGCCGGCGATCTCGTGCTCCTGGCAGTACTTATCCACCACCGCTTTCCACTTCTCTTTGAAGGTGCTTTCATCGTCCGGCGTGTCATATTCATCGGATGTCAGTTCTTCGCCGTTTTCGTTAATTACGCCGTGTTTGATGTGGGTTCCACCCACGTCAAAGCCGATAAATAGCTGCATTGCATCGTTCCTCATGTGCCCCTGAACTATTAATTATGGCTCCGGCGGCAGAAACGAAACGTAAAGTACGGTAATCCGTGATGCGGCTCGTAAACCCGCTACCCGCTGGCGAGAAAATCACCAGCCGGAACTACCCTTGTTGTACACCTACTGCAAGGAGACGGTCATGACAAACAATCCTCCCTCATCGCGTATCCAGCCTGGCGAGTATGGTTTTCCCCTTAAGCTCAAGCCCCGCTATGACAACTTTATCGGTGGCGACTGGGTGGCACCCGTCGACGGTGAATACTATTCCAACCTGACGCCCGTCACCGGCCAGCCGTTATGTGAAATTGCCAGTTCGGGCAAGCGGGATATTGATTTAGCGCTGGATGCGGCACATAAGGTGAAGGATAAATGGGGACAGACCTCCGTGCAGGACAGGGCGGCCATTTTGTTCAAAATCGCTGACCGGATGGAGCAGAATCTGGAGCTGCTGGCAACGGCAGAAACGTGGGACAACGGCAAGCCGATCCGCGAAACCATGGCGGCAGACGTCCCGCTGGCGATTGACCATTTCCGCTATTTTGCCTCCTGCATTCGTGCTCAGGAGGGTGGGATCAGCGAGGTCGACAGCGACACCGTGGCGTATCACTTCCACGAGCCGCTGGGCGTGGTGGGGCAAATCATTCCCTGGAACTTCCCGCTGCTGATGGCGAGCTGGAAAATGGCCCCCGCGCTGGCGGCGGGCAACTGCGTTGTGCTGAAACCCGCGCGCTTAACCCCGCTTTCGGTGCTGCTGCTGATGGAGGTGATTGGCGATCTGTTGCCGCCGGGCGTCATTAACGTGGTCAACGGGGCCGGGGGCGAAATTGGGGAATATCTTGCCACCTCAAAACGTATCGCCAAAGTGGCGTTCACCGGCTCAACGGAAGTGGGTCAGCAGATCATGCAGTACGCGACCCAGAACATCATTCCGGTCACGCTCGAGCTGGGCGGCAAATCGCCGAACATCTTCTTTGCCGACGTAATGGATGAAGAGGATGCCTTCTTCGACAAAGCGCTGGAAGGGTTTGCGCTGTTCGCGTTCAACCAGGGTGAAGTCTGTACCTGTCCGAGCCGCGCGCTGGTGCAGGAATCCATTTATGAGCGTTTTATGGAGCGGGCGATCCGGCGCGTGGAGTCGATCCGCAGCGGTAACCCGCTGGATAACGTCACCCAGATGGGGGCACAGGTATCGCATGGCCAGCTGGAAACCATCCTCAACTATATCGATATCGGTAAAAAAGAGGGGGCCGATGTGCTGACCGGCGGACGCCGTAAGGTACTGGGCGGCGATTTACAGGAGGGCTACTACCTTGAGCCGACCATCCTGTTCGGTCAGAACAACATGCGTGTATTCCAGGAGGAAATTTTTGGGCCGGTGCTGGCGGTCACGACGTTTAAAACCATGGACGAGGCGCTGGAGCTCGCCAACGATACGCAGTATGGCCTGGGGGCGGGCGTCTGGAGCCGTAACGGTAATCTGGCCTACAAAATGGGCCGCGGCATTCAGGCCGGTCGCGTGTGGACCAACTGCTATCACGCCTATCCAGCTCATGCGGCGTTTGGCGGCTACAAGCAGTCGGGCATCGGGCGTGAAACCCATAAGATGATGCTGGAGCACTACCAGCAAACGAAATGTCTGTTGGTCAGCTACTCCGAAAAACCGCTGGGGCTGTTTTAAACTTCCGGCTCAGGCCGTCGCGGATGGCCTGAGCCGGGTTAAAGCCGGGTGGCGGCTTCGCCTTACCCAGCCTACGATAGTGGCCGCATTTTTATTTGCAACCTGACAATCTTCCCTCTTCTTTTCTCGATGCCTCTTCCTGTTTCGCTAAAGTCTGGCTGCGCTGCCGTTTTTAATGCGGTAGTCTCATTCAACCCAGTAGCGATGGTGTGTATCATGTGTATAATCAGGGAAGGATTGGGATGTGAAAAGTGCGGATATCATTACTGTTCTGGTTAGCCATGGCTGGAAATGTGTAAGAACGAAGGGAAGCCATCATCAGTTTCGCCATCCAGTGCAAAAAGGGTTAGTTACCGTCCCACATCCTAAAAAGGACATTAAACCAGGCACTCTCGCACAAATCTGGCGACAGGCGGGAATTAAACACTGATATCAGGAGTAGTTATGTTTTATCCGGCTTACATTCATTCTGATTCCGACGGTAGCGCCAGTGGTTTCTTTCCTGACGTTCCGGGGTGTTTTTTTGCGGGGGATTCACTGGATGATGCTTTTCAGGACGCACGTGATGCATTAACTGCCCATTTTGAAGCGTTGTTTGAAATGGATGAAATGTTGCCACTTCCGGGTATGGTTGAAGCGCATCTGGCAAGTCATCCGGAGGATTTCATTGGCGGACAATGGTTGCTGGTGGATATCAATATGAAACAGTTTGAAGGCAAAGTAGAGCGCATCAATATTACGATACCTCGCCGTTTGCTGGTGAAGATTGATTCCTTTGTCAGCGAGCATCCCCAATTTACTAACCGAAGTGCTTTTCTTGCAGAGGCAGCACGGCGTGTATTGGCTTAACGTTCTCCCTCTCCCGTGGGAGAGGGTCGGGGTGAGGGCAACAGGCCGCAGTTAATCAGCCTTCATCCACACATATCCGCATTTACCCTAAGCTAAAAGTATCCGCGCCCGCTCTTTGACCCACAGCATCCTTAACGCTTCGCACGCAAGGTATGATGCGCTAACGATAATTTAACGGACAGACTTTTAACCTGCGCGAGGCGTTATCCATGAACCGATTTATCATGGCGGATCCTGAAAAATGCATCGGATGCCGCACCTGCGAGGTGGCGTGCATGATGTCGCATGAAAGCACCGCCGCGCCAGACGCGTTTACGTCACGGATCCGGGTGGTTAAGGGGAACGCTTTCACCACGGCTGTAGGTTGCCATCAGTGTGAAGATGCGCCCTGCGCCAATGTCTGCCCGACGCAGGCCATTCGCCGCGCTGCGGGAGCATGGTTCGTTGAGCAATCGCGCTGTATCGGCTGCAAAAGCTGTATGGTGGCGTGCCCGTTCGGGGCAATGCAGGTTCGGGTCGTGGAAGGTCGCGTTCAGGCGCTGAAATGTGATTTGTGCGCGCATCGCGAGGGTGGGCCAGCCTGCGTTGAAGCCTGCCCTACCCACGCGCTGCGCTGCATCGACCCCGCCAGATTACGCGCGGAACGGGTGCGTAATCTGGCCTGAGGTCTTATTAACCCGCCTCGTGCCAGGCGTTCTCGATCTCTTCGGCGAGAATCTTCACACCCGCTTCGATTTTTTCCGGGTCCGGGACGTAGTTCATGCGCATGCACTGGTGCGTGTGCGGCCACGGCTTATCCAGCCCCGGGAAGAAGTAATCCCCCGGCACCATCAGCACGCCACGCTTTTTCAGGCGCTGATAAAGCAGCTCTGTCGTAATGGGTAGATCCTTAAACCACAGCCACAGGAAAATTGCCCCTTCCGGTTTATGGATCAGGCAGCGTTCTTCCGGTAAGTAGCGGCGAAGAATGGCGATGGTTTCCTGAACGCGCTGAGCGTAAAACGGCTTGATCACCTCATTCGACAGGCGCAGCAGGTCGTTGCGTCTGATCATCTCGCACATCATCGCTGGGCCGATCCCGCCAGGCGAAAGGCTGATAATGCCGTTCATGTTGGTAATGGCGGTAATGATCTTTTCGTTGGCGATAATGATACCGCAGCGGCTGCCCGGCAGGCCCAGCTTGGAAAGGCTCATGCAGAGGATGATGTTCGGGTTCCACAGCGGACGCGCTTCACTAAAGATAATCCCCGGGAACGGGACGCCATAGGCGTTATCGATCACCAGCGGGATACCATGCTGATTCGCCAGCGCATCCAGCTTCATCAGCTCGTCGTCGGTGATCACGTTGCCCGTCGGGTTAGTAGGGCGTGACACGCAGATCATGCCCGTCTCTTCACCGATATGCAGATGTTCAAAATCAACGTGATATTTGAACTGGCCCTCTGGCAGCAACTCGATATTCGGGCGTGCGGAAACAAACAGGTCTTCTTCGAGGCCGGCATCGGCATAGCCGATATACTCCGGTGCCAGCGGGAACAGCACTTTTTTCGTGCTGCCGTCGGCGCGGCGCCCGGCGAACAGATTGAACAAGTAGAAAAACGCGCTCTGACTGCCGTTTGTCAGTGCAATATTCTGTGGTTCGATATCCCAGCCCAGCGCTTCCCGCAGCATCGATGCCAGAAGCGTCAGCAGTTCTGTTTTACCCTGAGGGCCGTCGTAATTACACAGCGCATCGGTTGCTTTACCGTTTTCCAGCATGTCTGCCAGTAGCGCCTGGAAGTAGGTGTTCATCTCCGGAATCTGAGCCGGGTTTCCGCCGCCGAGCATGATAGCACCGGGGGTGCGCAGCCCGTCGTTGAGGTCCTCCATCAGGCGGGTAATGCCTGAATGGCGGGTAAATTTATCGCCGAATTGTGAAAACGTCATAGCAGGTGATCTGTCGGGCTTAATATGAAAGGCAGTAACCATAACGCCAGCACCGTGTTGGTGCAAATCGGCGGATATGGTCGGATTTGTTGTTTTGTATGGCGGAGCGGGATTCATGTAGTGAATTGTTCTACTGATTACCCGCCCACACCACCATCACCTTATCGCCCTTATGCTCGCGTACAAATCCGTACCCCTCTTTCAGCGACAGCGTGGTTTGCTTGCCTTCACCCATTGCCGGATGACGGGCGCGGAACTGCCCCAGAAGCTGCCAGTGGGCGACAGTTAACGCCTGTTTACCCGTTACGTCCTGCCAGTTCATATCCGAACGGGTTCCCTGTAGCGGATCGGACCCCGTCGGACCAAATGGACGCTCTGATTCATCGCCGTAATAGATTTGCACGCTTCCCGGCGCCAGCAGCAGTAGCTCAGCGGCGCGCTGGCCTCCTTCACGGAACAGTCGCGTATCGTGGGAGGAGAGATAACTCAGCACGTTAAAGCTTTGCAGTTTTTCGGCCATTTGCTGCCAGGTCAGATCCATATCCGCCAGACAGTCCACCGCTTTCGCCGCCTGCTCCTGATAGTCAAAATTGATCATCGCATCAAAGCCGTGGCGATAATAATCGCTCTGCATCACGCCGTGACCCCAGGATTCACCGGTCATCCAGAATGGCGCATCGTCGAGTTTTTTGTCCGGGTTGGCGGCTTTCCACGCGACCAGCGCCTGGCTGGCCTGCTCCTTCAGCTGCTGCCAGGCTTCAGGCTCAACGTGTTTAGCGGTATCGACCCGGAAACCGTCGATGCCGTAGTCACGTACCCACTGGCTGAGCCAGTGGGTCAGGTAATCTCGCGGCGTGAAGTTCGTCATCACTTTCGCGTTGGTGTCGGGTTTGTGTTGATAAAAGTTCGGCAAACCTGACGGGATCTTAGATTCCGTTTTCAGATCCGGCAGAAACGCCAGGGACATCGTTAAATCGTCAAAGCCGGGGTTGTCATAATCGCCGATATCGGTGCGGATCCATTTTTTTCCCCACCATTTTTCCCATGCAGCTTTATCACTGAAGTTGATGTAATCATTGAAGCTGTGCCAGCTTTGACCCGCGCCTGGCTTCCAGTCAGTCCAGCGTTCGCCGAGCGTTTTCTTCAGCTCATCACCCTGCAAATACAACGCGCCAAACTGATACTCCTGCATATCGGCAAGCGTCGCATAGCCCGCGTGGTTCATGACAACGTCAAACAGGACGCGGATACCGCGCCGGTGCGCTTCGTCGACAAGCTGGCGCAAATCCTCTTCGCTGCCCATGTTGGCGTCGAGCTTCGTCCAGTCCTGAGTGTAATAGCCGTGATAGGCGTAGTGAGGGAAATCCCCTTTGGTGCCGCCGCCCACCCAGCCGTGGATCTGCTCCAGCGGAGAACTTATCCAGAGCGCATTCACGCCCAGTTGCTGGAGGTAATCCAGTTTGCTGGTAAGCCCTTTAAGATCGCCGCCGTGGAACGTCCCTATCTCCTGCATACCGTCTTTATGGCGGCCATAGCTGTTATCGTTGGCAGGGTCGCCATTCACGAAGCGATCGGTCAGCACGAAATAGACGGTGGCGTTTTGCCAGCTGAACGGCGCGGGGTTGTCCGTCTCGGCGCGCTCAAGTAGCAGCAGGCCATTGCTGTTGGCGGCTGGCTGAAGCGTGACGTTGCCATTTTCAACGGTCGCGGTCTGTTTGCTGTAAAAATCACGCACCACCGTTCCTTCCGGGAAGGTGTTTGCTACGTCAAGCGTAAGCGGTTTACCGTCCCACTTCGGGCACTGGCGGGTGACGTCAGCGACAGGCTGTGGCGCCGCACTTTGTACCGTCAGCATCAGGGTTGGCGTTCCCGAGCGCGTATCAATACGCATCTGATAAACGCCGTCACGGAATAACCGCCACTGCGGCGGAGTGTCTTCGCACGGTTTGAGCGACAGCATCTCGTTGAGCTTAATGGCCTCTGTCGGCTGCCAGCACGCGTTGTCAAGACTCAACGTCAGTGGACGGATACCCTTCGCAAGCTTTGCCTGGCTGGTAAAGACGCCGGTACCTTCAGCGTTAAACGCGTCAAATCCCGGCGATGACCAGTCGGCATGCGCGAGTGCGGGTAACATCAGAACAGCTAATGCAGTGCGTTTCATTCCATTTTCCTGTCGCGGCATTTTTGACCAGTGTGCCATTCGGCTCAGGGGAAAAACTCCTCCTGTGAGGCTTTCTGCCAGGAGGACGCGAAGGGATGAGTGATCCCGCGCAAAATTAGGCTGTTATCTGCGATATCGCACACATTTTTCCAGTGTTGATGCTTTAATGAGCACGTTTCGAATGACATAGTTTCGGAATTGGACTATTTATATACGTGCTCTTGAAGACTATTTTTGGTACGATTTGAGATTCCGCTCTCAAATTTTGAAGAAAATAAGGTGTTGGAATGCTTATATCCGACCAGGAGACCTAATGATATCGACTCCCATTCGACGATATGGGGCCGCGATACTCATGTTACTCACCATGGCATTTTCAGGTGAGGTGCTTGCAAAGACGCACGCGGATACAACGAGTAAGAAAGCCCACGTAATAAAAACGACAAGCAGTAAGGTTAGCAGTAAACAAGAGTATTCTCGCAATAGTGCAAAGAGTAGTTCACTTCCTGATTTGCGAAAATACCCTTCCGGGACACCACGAAAAAAAGCGTTTCTCCGGACGGTAATGCCTTACATTAAAAGTCAAAATGCCGCGATTACTGCGGATCGTAACTGGCTGATTTCCAAACAGTACGATAGCCGCTGGTCGCCGTCTGAGCGCACGCGCCTGAAAGACATCGCCAAACGCTATAAAGTGAAGTGGAGCGGAAACACGCGTCGCGTGCCGTGGAACTCACTGTTAGAACGTGTGGACATCATTCCAGGCAGCATGGTGGCGACAATGGCCGCCGCCGAAAGCGGTTGGGGGACCTCGAAGCTGGCCCGCAACAACAACAATCTGTTTGGCATGAAGTGCGCCAAAGGTCGTTGTACCAATGCACCCGGCAAGGTGAAGGGTTATTCACAGTTTGAATCGGTGAAAGATTCCGTGAATGCCTACGTGGTGAACCTGAACACCCACCCGGCCTACTCCTCGTTCCGTAAGTCCCGCGCCCAGCTGCGTAAAGCGGATCAGGAAGTGACGGCTACGGCGATGATCCACAAGCTGAAAGGGTATTCCACTCAGGGACAGCGTTATAACAACTATCTGTTCTCGATGTACCAGGATAACCAGCGTCTGATTGCCGCGCACATGTAATGAAAAACGCCTTCCACTGGAAGGCGTTCTCTTTTCTAGAGCAGGACTTCACTGTACCGTTCCCGGTACTCCTTCGGCGTGGTGTCATATTCTTTCCTGAACACCGAATAGAAATACTGTAGCGACGGGTAGCCGCACATCTGTGAAATCTCGTTGATGGACAGCGAAGTGGAGATCAGCAGACTGCGCGCTTTCTCCAGCTTTTCTGCATGGATCACGGCATGTATCGTCTCACCCACTTCCTCTTTGAAGCGCTTCTCCAGATTCGAACGAGAAATCCCGACCGAATCCAGCACCTGATCGACCTTAATACCTTTGCAGGCATGATTGCGAATGTAGTGCATCGCCTGAATCACGGCCGGATCGTTTAAGGAACGGTAGTCGGTAGAGCGGCGCTCGACCACGCGAACGGGCGGAACCAGCAGGCGCTGGAGCGGGAGGGATTCATTATCTAACAGTCTGTGCAGCAGCTTCGCAGCCTGATAGCCCATCTGCCGCGTACCCTGCGCCACGGATGACAGCGCCACGCGCGACAGATAGCGCGTAAGCTCTTCGTTATCGATACCAATCACGCACAGCTTTTCAGGCACCGGAATATGCAAATGCTCGCACACCTGCAATACGTGGCGGGCGCGGGCGTCCGTCACGGCGATAATGCCTGTCTGGGGCGGCAGCGTTTGCAGCCAGTCAGCCAGCCGGTTTTGCGCGTGCTGCCAGTTTTCTGGCGCGGTTTCCAGCCCCTGATAAACGACGCCGCGATACTTCTCCTGGGCAACCAGCTGGCAGAACGCATACTCACGCTCCATTGCCCAGCGCTTGCCGCTGGTGGCGGGCAAACCGTAAAACGCAAAACGGTGTACGCCTTTCTCCTTTAAATGGAGGAAGGCGGTCTCGACCAGGGCATGGTTATCGGTGGCGATGTAGTGAACAGGGGGATAATGTTCCGGTGAATGGTATGAGCCGCCAACGCCCACGATAGGAACGTCGACGCCACTCAGCAGCTGTTCAATGACGGGGTCGTCAAAGTCAGCGATGACCCCGTCTCCCAGCCAGTCCTTAATGTTCTCCAGACGGGTACGGAAATCTTCTTCGATGAAAATATCCCATTCGGATTGCGACGCCTGCAAATATTCACCAACCCCTTCAACCACCTGACGGTCATAGGCTTTGTTGGCATTGAATAACAACGTAATGCGGTGACGCTTTTCAAACATGGCTCACTTTCCCAAATTAGTCACGATACGGTTCTCAGGCGCGCCGCTTGGTGGCAGAGTCCATCCAGACTGCCAGCAAAAGAATGGCTCCCTTGACGATATACTGCCAAAACGTCGGCACGTCCATCATACTCATCCCGTTATCCAGCGAAGCCATAATAAATGCGCCCATCACCGCCCCCGCCACGCTGCCAATACCCCCGGCGAGGCTGGTTCCGCCAATTACGCAGGCGGCGATGGCGTCCAGCTCGGCAATATTACCGGCAGACGGGGAACCCGCACCCAGTCGCGAGCTGAGGATCAGCCCCGCGATGGCTACCATCAGACCGTTAATGGCAAAGACGGCGAGTTTGGTGCGCTCCACGTTAATGCCGGACAAACGCGCGGCTTCCAGGTTGCCGCCGATGGCATAAATGCGGCGGCCGAAAGCGGTACGTGTGGCCATAAACATCCCACCTAACAGCAGCAGCGCCAGCAGCAGAACGGGCGTCGGGACGCCGCGATAATCGTTAAGCAGCCAGATGGCACCCAGCACAATCACGGCGGTAAGCGCCTGACGACCCACCACCGAGGTAGAAGCAGGTGAGGCCAGACCCAGCGCCTGGCGACGCATGCGTCCCCGCCATTGCCACGCTACAAACGCCATCAGCCCAACCACGCCGATCGTAAAACCGACGCCATCAGAGAGGTAGCTTTGGCCAATCTGGGACATAGAGGCGCTGGTGGGGGAGACGGTGGTGCCGTTGGTGATACCAATTAAAATGCCGCGGAAAGCCAGCATTCCCGCCAGGGTGACGATAAACGACGGGACTTTCCGGTAGGCCACCCACCAGCCGTTCCACGCCCCCAGCAGCAGACCCAGTACCAGCGTGACCGCAATCGTCAGCGGCAGCGGCCAGCCGAGCCAGACGTCAAAAATCGCCGCCACGCCGCCGAGCAGGCCCATCATCGACCCTACCGACAGGTCAATTTCCGCTGAGATGATCACGAAGACCATCCCCACCGCCAGAATGCCGGTGATGGCGGTCTGACGCAGCAGGTTAGAGACGTTACGTGCGCTCAGATAGGAGCCGTCGGTCATCCAGGTAAAGAACAACATGATGACGATAATGGCCGCAATCATCACGAATACTTGTAGATTCAGCGATTTAAGTCCTGCGAACGCACCGGGCGTCGGAACAGCGACTTTGATATCAGACGGGTTGCTTTTCGACATGGCGTTCGCTCCTTAGGGCAGCTTCCATCACCTGCTCTTGCGTCAGGTTCTGGTTGTTCAGGTTGGCTTTGAGTTTCCCTTCATGCATGACCAGCACGCGGTCGCTCAGGCCCAGCACTTCAGGCAGTTCGGACGAGATAACAATGACGGCAATCCCTTGCTGCACCAGTTGATTAATCAGCTTGTAGATTTCGTACTTCGCGCCGATATCGATTCCCCGCGTGGGTTCGTCCAGAATTAAAATGCGCGGATTAAGCAGCAGGCAGCGCGCCAGAATCGCCTTTTGCTGGTTGCCGCCGCTCAGGCGTCCTATCGCCAGCTCTGGCGAGGACGTTTTCACCTTAAGCCTTGCGAGCGACTGGAGTATGCACTGCTGTTCTGCGGCATCGTCAAGGCTGCTCAGCGTGCCGGAAAACTGGCTGAGCGCCGCCAGCGTGATATTTTTTCCCACCGCCATAACCGGCACGATGCCGTCTTTTTTGCGGTCTTCGGGCACCATGGCAATGCCTCTGGCAATGGCCTGCTGGCAGTTGTCGATTTTTACCGGCTGACCGTCGACATAAACTTTGCCTTCCCAGCGCCCCGGCCAGACGCCAAACAGACACTGTACGGCCTCGGTTCTTCCGGCACCCACCAGGCCCGCAATGCCGAGAATTTCGCCTCGGTGCAGCGAGAAGGAGAGGTCATTCACGCGCTTGATATGGCGGTTAACGGGGTGCCACGCCGTCAGGTTTTCCACGCGCAGGATCTCTTCGCCAATCGCGTGCGGCTCGTTGGGATACAGCGCGGTGAGTTCGCGGCCCACCATCATGGTGATGATGTCATCCTCACTCATGCCTTCTGCCTCACGCGTGCCGATGTGCTGCCCGTCGCGGATGACGCAGATGGTGTCGGAAATGGCTTTCACCTCGTTAAGCTTGTGCGAAATATAGATGCAGGCGATACCGTGGTTTTGCAGGTCGCGGATGATATTGAGCAGAACGGCCGTTTCCTGTTCGGTGAGCGAGGCGGTTGGCTCGTCGAGGATCAGCAGGCGTACCTGTTTATTCAGCGCTTTGGCGATCTCCACCAGCTGCTGCTGGCCCAAACCTAAGTCGCCCACGCGCGTATCCGGTGAGATAGCCAGGCTCACCTGAGCCAGCAATTTTTCGCAGCGCAGCGTCATGGTGTCGTAATCCAGCACGCCGTGGCGCGAGAGTTCGGCCCCAAGAAAGATATTTTCCAGCACGCTTAGGTGCTTCACCAGCGCCAGCTCCTGGTGAATGATAGCGATGCCTTTACGCTCGGTATCGCGAATGTGCGTGGCCTGGAGCACCTCTCCGGCGAAGACGATTTCGCCCTCGTAGCTGCCGTGCGGGTAGATCCCACACAGCACCTTCATCAGCGTGGATTTCCCCGAGCCGTTTTCGCCGCACAGCGACATCACTTCGCCGGGATTCAGCCGCAGGCTGACGTTGTCGACCGCTTTCACCGTCCCGAAGGCTTTGGTGATGCTTTTCATTTCAAGTAAATAAGACATAACTGCTCCGCATAGCCCGACAGATGAACAGGGCAGGTCGATGCGCCCCCGCCGGGCAGGGGCTGCGCTGGATTACAGTTCACTCTTCTTATGGAAACCGTCTTTCACCACCGTGGCGTCAATGTTCTCTTTGTTGACTTCGATAGGGGTAAGCAGGCGAGCCGGTACGTCTTTCAGACCGTTATTTAACGTTGCGTCTGCTTTAGGCTGTTGGTCATTGCCCAGCTCAACGGCAATTTCAGCAGCCGTATTGGCAAGCTCGGTAATGGGTTTATACACCGTCATGGTTTGGGTGCCCGCGATAATGCGTTTAACACCCGCAAGATCGGCATCCTGACCGGAGATAGCGATTTTTCCGGCCAGACCCTGCGCGCTCAGCGCCTGAATGGCGCCACCCGCAGTGGCATCGTTAGAGGCCACTACCGCATCGATTTTGTTGTTATTTGCGGTCAACGCGTTTTCCATAATTTTCAGCGCATTTTCCGGTAACCAACCGTCAACCCACTGGTCGCCGACGACCTTAATTTTGCCCTCGTCGATATATGGCTTAAGTACTGTCATTTGTCCCTGGCGGAACAGCTTGGCGTTGTTATCCACAGGCGAACCGCCCATCAGGAAATAATTTCCTTGCGGCACCTTAGCGACCAGGCTTTTAGCCTGTAATTCACCCACTTTTTCATTGTCGAACGAAATATAATAATCAATATCCGCATTATTAATCATGCGGTCATAGGCCAGGACTTTTATGCCTTCCTGTTTAGCCTCTTTCACCACGTTGCTTAATACCTGGCCGTTATACGGGATAATGACCAGCACATCGACGCCACGGTTGATCATATTCTCGATTTGCGACATTTGCGTCTCTTCGTTGCCGTTAGCGGACTGAACGAACACCTCCGCGCCGAGGGCTTCCGCTTTTTTAACAAAGATATCGCGATCTTTTTGCCAGCGCTCCAGGCGTAAGTCATCAATCGCCATGCCGATTTTGACCTCTTTGGCGTGGCCGGCAAAGCTTGCAAGCAGGAGAGTAGTGCAGAGCGTTAGGGTCAGGTTCTTTATCTTCATAATTATTAGGCCTTTTTGTAGGGGTATGTGTCGCTGAGATAAAAGAAACGTTCACTGCTGAGACGCAGCAAATTTTTAACGTGGAAAGGCCTGCTGGCAATTACAGATTTTTATCTTCTCATTACGATATTTGGTTTATTTCTGAATTTATGACCGCGATCGGATTTTAAAAAGCGTAACCTATTAATTACATTTGATTCTGGAATATGCGCCGAAAAATAGTTTGTCTGCACATTATTTTGCGAGCCAGCGCACAATTGTGCATTCTCTCAATAGCAGTGTGAAATAACGTAATTGAGCAACCCCCAATGTCTATTCACTATTACTCCAGAAGCAAGACCACGCCGCATACCCTGATTATGGAGCTCAATATGCAAGCTTATTTCGACCAACTCGATCGCGTTCGTTTCGAAGGCACGAAAACGACCAATCCTTTAGCATTTCGTCACTACAACCCGGATGAGCTGGTGCTGGGTAAGCGCATGGAAGATCACTTGCGCTTTGCCGCCTGCTACTGGCACACCTTCTGCTGGAACGGTGCTGATATGTTCGGCGTGGGCGCTTTTGACCGTCCATGGCAGCAGCCGGGCGAGGCCATTGAGCTGGCGAAGCGTAAAGCCGACGTCGCGTTCGAGTTCTTCCATAAGCTGAACGTGCCGTACTACTGTTTCCACGATGTGGACGTGTCGCCTGAAGGGGCATCGCTGAAAGAGTATCTGAACAATTTCGCGCAGATGGTCGATGTACTGGCTGAAAAACAGCAGCAGAGCGGCGTGAAGCTGCTCTGGGGGACGGCTAACTGCTTTACCAACCCTCGCTACGGTGCGGGTGCGGCAACCAACCCCGATCCGGAAGTCTTCAGCTGGGCGGCAACCCAGGTCGTGACTGCGATGAACGCTACGCATCAGTTGGGCGGCGAGAACTATGTTCTCTGGGGCGGTCGTGAAGGTTACGAAACGCTGCTGAATACCGACCTGCGTCAGGAGCGCGAGCAGATTGGTCGCTTTATGCAGATGGTTGTGGACCACAAACACAAAATCGGCTTCCGCGGCACGCTGCTGATTGAGCCTAAACCGCAGGAGCCAACCAAGCATCAGTACGACTACGATGTTGCCACCGTGTATGGCTTCCTGAAGCAGTTTGGTCTGGAAAAAGAGATCAAAGTGAATATTGAGGCTAACCACGCTACCCTGGCGGGCCACTCTTTCCATCACGAAATTGCCTCTGCGATTGCGCTGGGCATCTTCGGATCGGTAGATGCGAACCGCGGCGATCCGCAGCTGGGCTGGGATACTGACCAGTTCCCGAACAGCGTCGAAGAAAATGCGCTGGTAATGTACGAAATCATCAAAGCGGGCGGTTTCACCACCGGCGGCCTGAACTTCGACGCCAAAGTCCGTCGCCAGAGCACCGACAAATACGATCTGTTTTACGGGCATATTGGCGCGATGGACACCATGGCGCTGGCACTGAAGGTGGCAGCCCGTATGATTGAAGACGGCGAACTGGATAAACGCGTGGCGAAGCGTTACGGCGGCTGGAACAGTGAGCTGGGCCAGCAAATTCTGAAAGGTCAGTTATCGCTTGCGGAAATCGCGAAGTACGCTGAACAGCATCAGCTGGCCCCGCAGCATCAGAGCGGACATCAGGAACTGCTGGAAAACCTGGTCAATCACTACCTCTTCGATAAATAACAGTATGCAGCATGCAGGCCCGGTAAGCGCATCGCCACCGGGCATGTCTGTCAAAGGAGTCACCACAATGTATATCGGGATCGATCTTGGCACGTCGGGTGTGAAAGCCATTCTGTTAAGCGAGCAGGGCGATGTGTTAGCAACCCAGACTGAAAAGTTGCAGGTTTCACGCCCGCATCCGCTGTGGTCTGAGCAAGATCCGGAGCAGTGGTGGCAGGCGACGGACCGCGCGATGAAAGCCTTAGGCGAGCAGCACAGCCTGTGCGACGTGAAAGCGCTGGGCATTGCCGGGCAAATGCATGGTGCAACGTTGCTGGATAGCCAGCATCGCGTTCTGCGCCCGGCTATTCTCTGGAACGATGGCCGCTGTGCGGAAGAGTGTGCGCTTCTTGAAGCGCGTGTGCCCACGTCCCGCGAGATTACGGGCAACCTGATGATGCCCGGTTTTACCGCGCCAAAACTCCTGTGGGTGCAGCGCCATGAACCCGAGATTTTCCGTCAGGTGGCGAAGGTGCTGCTGCCTAAAGACTACCTGCGTTTTCGCATGACGGGAGATTTTGCCAGCGACATGTCTGACGCTGCGGGTACGATGTGGCTCGACGTGGCGAAACGGGACTGGAGCGAGGCGATGCTGGATGCCTGCCAGCTGACGCGCGACCATATGCCCGCGCTGTTTGAAGGCAGCGAGATCGCGGGCACGCTGCAATCATCCATTGCTGAACGCTGGAATATGCCGGCCGTACCGGTTGTCGCCGGCGGCGGCGATAACGCGGCGGGCGCCGTTGGCGTGGGGATGGTGGAAGCAGGGCAGGCGATGCTCTCGCTCGGCACCTCCGGCGTCTATTTTGCCGTCAGTGACGGCTATCGCAGTAACCCTGAAAACGCCGTACACAGCTTCTGCCACGCGTTGCCGGGCAAATGGCATCTCATGTCGGTGATGCTGAGTGCCGCTTCCTGCCTCGACTGGGCGGCAAAGCTGACCGGAATGGCGGACGTACCGGCGCTTATCGCAGCGGCACAGCAGGCGGATGATAATGCCGGTGCGGTCTGGTTTTTACCGTACCTTTCCGGCGAGCGCACGCCGCACAACAACCCGGAAGCGAAAGGGGTGTTCTTCGGGCTTACTCATCAGCACGGCCCGGCAGAGCTGGCGCGCGCGGTGCTTGAAGGGGTCGGCTATGCGCTGGCGGACGGCATGGATGTCGTGCATGACTGTGGCCTGACGCCATCCAGCATTACCTTAATTGGCGGCGGGGCGCGAAGCAGCTACTGGCGGCAAATGCTTTCTGATATCAGCGGGTTGCCGCTGGACTATCGTACGGGGGGAGAGGTTGGTCCGGCGCTCGGTGCAGCACGGCTGGCGCAAATCGCGGTAAACCCGGATAAACCACTGAACTCGCTTTTGCCCCAGCTTCCGCTTGAACAGCAGCATCGTCCTGATGCGAAAAACCATGCTCGCTATGCTGAACGACGAGTCGTGTTCCGCAAAATTTATCAGCAGCTTGCGCCTCTTATGTCCTGAAACCTCGCCGGGTGGCGCTGCGCTGACCCGGCCAATAACTCCCCGTCCATCTGGCTAGCTTACAAACCTGCGCGTATCGATTCTTTGCAGCAACATGGACAGCAGCAGGCTGACAGCCAGCGTAGCGGTAAATATCCAGATAATATCCAGCACCGGCCAGCTTTTCAGCTCAACGCCGCGGGTGCGCAGGGCGTGGATTACCAGCGCGTGAAAACCGTAAATACCCAGCGAGTGGCGAGAGATAAACCCCAGCACCGGAAGCGGACGTTCGTTGAGGGTGTTTTTCACCAGGGTCAGCAGAGAAATCGCGCAGATAAAGACCATCGGGCCGCAATACAGATACCAGGTATCGGCAAAGTTGCCGCGCCATTGCAGCTCGTGCAGCGTCCCGCGAGAGATAATAAACACACCGGCGATAAACGCAGCCGCGCAAAGCCAGTTCATTCCTCGCTTTTGCGTCTCCATCATGCCGATGGCGCGCCCCAGCATGCCGTACACCACATAATAAAACGTGTCGCCGTTGATATAGAGGTTAACGGGAAGCCATTCAAAGCCATCAACTTTTTGTGAGAGGGTATTCGGGTTTGCCACAATCCCGATGATCGCCATCAAGGCCAGCAGCATTTTACCGCTGACGTTTTTTACCTGAATTAACGGAGAAACCAGGTAAATAACGATTATCGCGAAGAAAAACCACAGGTGATAGAACACCGGTTTTTGCAGCACATTGAGCAGGGAACGTTCGGCGTTAATGGACGTGCACAGGATGATATAGATTAGCGAAATGGCGCTGTAAAACAGCAGACAGGAGACAATACGGATGAAATGTCTCGGCTGCGCGCTACGCTCACCAAAAAAGAGAAAACCGGAAATCATAAAGAACAGCGGGACGCTCACGCGGGAGGCCGAGTTCAGAATATTGGCGACATCCCAGTTAACGGGGCTGATACTGTGCGCGTTCGTGACATACCAGGTCGTTGTGTGGATCATCACCACCATCAGACAAGCTATTCCCCGCAGGTTATCAATCCAGTTAATTTTTGACTGCATCAGTTCCTCTGTATTCCTGATAAAGAAAGTGTGACTGCGGTAGCGTAAAACTTTTCCCTTGGAAAATTCTGAGTTTAGCCAGGCTGTCTTGTCGGGAGCTGGCGAGATTCGCAGAATGTTGAACATTAATCTATAAACGTGTTGCTACTAAAAATAACAGCCACTGACCGGGGCGGTAATAAAAATGATGATGAAGCGTGGGGCGTCACTCTTTCTGCTGCTTTTATTAGCAGGGTGCAGTGCTTCTCAGGAGGCCCCTGTCCAGAAAGCACAGCAGGGGAAAATGAGCCCGGAGCGTTCCCTGAATATGGAACAGCTGTGCATAGGTGAGGCGGCTCATCGCTATAATTCCGAGGCGCAAAAAATTCATATTAACGGCTTCGAGCGCTTTCAGGGCAGCTATGAACTGAAAGGCTATACTGCGCGTAAAGAGGGCTTTGTCTGCTCTTTTGATGCAGACGGCCAGTTTTTACATCTCTCGATGCGCTAAATTGCTCGGATAATCAGCAACCAGAGCCTTCACCGGTTCTGGCGGTAGACCTTATTCCCCAATTTTCCCTAAACAACCCCGTTTCGTACTGTATATCTTGCAGCCAGCGGGTATACTGATCCCTTCCATTTAAAACCACACGTATCCAGCACGAAATACTATGCAAAAGTTTGATACCAAGACCTTCCAGGGCCTGATCCTGACCTTACAGGATTACTGGGCTCGTCAGGGCTGCACCATTGTTCAACCTTTGGACATGGAAGTTGGCGCAGGCACCTCACACCCGATGACCAGCCTGCGCGCGTTAGGGCCAGAGCCAATGGCAACCGCCTACGTGCAGCCATCCCGTCGTCCGACCGATGGCCGTTACGGCGAGAACCCGAACCGCTTGCAGCACTACTATCAGTTCCAGGTGGTGATTAAGCCATCACCCGACAATATTCAGGAACTGTACCTCGGGTCACTGAAAGAGCTGGGTATGGATCCAACCATTCACGACATTCGCTTCGTGGAAGATAACTGGGAAAACCCAACGCTGGGTGCCTGGGGTCTGGGTTGGGAAGTGTGGCTGAACGGCATGGAAGTGACCCAGTTCACTTACTTCCAGCAGGTCGGCGGTCTCGAATGTAAGCCGATCACCGGTGAAATCACCTACGGTCTGGAACGTCTGGCAATGTACATTCAGGGCGTAGACAGCGTTTACGACCTGGTGTGGAGCGACGGCCCGCTGGGTAAAACCACCTACGGCGACGTGTTCCATCAGAACGAAGTGGAGCAATCCACCTATAACTTCGAATACGCGGACGTGGACTTCCTGTTCACCTGCTTCGAGCAGTACGAGAAAGAAGCCCAGCAGCTGCTGGCGCTGGAGACTCCGCTGCCGCTGCCTGCCTACGAGCGTATTCTGAAGGCTGCCCACAGCTTCAACCTGCTGGACGCCCGCAAAGCCATCTCCGTGACTGAACGTCAGCGCTACATTCTGCGAATCCGTACCCTGACCAAAGCCGTTGCAGAAGCTTACTACGCGTCCCGTGAAGCCCTTGGCTTCCCGATGTGCAACCGAAACAAATAAGAGGCGGCCATGTCTGAGAAAACTTTCCTGGTGGAAATCGGCACTGAAGAGCTGCCACCAAAAGCCCTGCGCAGCCTGGCTGAATCTTTCGCTGCGAACGTCACTGCCGAGCTGGATAACGCTGGCCTGGCGCACGGTAAAATTGAGTGGTTTGCTGCGCCGCGTCGTCTGGCGCTGAAGGTGGCAAACCTGGCGGCGTCTCAGCCGGATCGTGAAGTTGAGAAACGTGGCCCGGCCATTGCTCAGGCGTTCGACGCGGAAGGCAAGCCGAGCAAAGCGGCAGAAGGCTGGGCGCGCGGTTGCGGTATCACCGTTGACCAGGCCGAGCGTCTGACCACCGATAAAGGTGAATGGCTGCTGTATCGTGCCCACGTGAAAGGCGAAAGTGCGGAAGCGCTACTGCCAGATATGATCGCGACTTCGCTGGCTAAGCTGCCGATTCCTAAGCTGATGCGCTGGGGCGCGTCCGACGTACACTTCGTGCGTCCGGTGCACACTGTGACCCTGCTGCTGGGCGATACCGTTATTCCGGCAACCATTCTGGGCGTAGCGTCCGATCGCGTGATCCGCGGCCATCGCTTTATGGGCGAGCCAGAGTTCACCATCGACAATGCCGACCAGTACCCGCAGATCCTGCTGGAGCGCGGTAAAGTTATTGCTGACTACGAACAGCGTAAAGCCAAAATTAAAGCGGACGCAGAAGAAGCGGCGCGTAAGATTGGCGGTAATGCCGATCTGAGCGACAGCCTGCTGGAAGAGGTAACTTCTCTGGTGGAATGGCCGGTTGTGCTGACCGCGAAATTCGAAGAGAAATTCCTGGCCGTTCCGGCAGAAGCGCTGGTTTACACCATGAAGGGTGACCAGAAGTACTTCCCGGTTTACGCCAACGACGGCAAGCTGCTGCCAAACTTCATCTTCGTGGCGAACATCGAATCGAAAGATCCGATCCAGATTATCTCCGGTAACGAGAAAGTGGTGCGCCCACGTCTGGCGGATGCCGAGTTCTTCTTCAACACCGACCGTAAAAAACGTCTGGAAGATAACCTGCCGCGTCTGCAAACCGTGCTGTTCCAGCAGCAACTGGGTACGCTGCGCGACAAGACCGACCGTATCGCGGAGCTGTCCGGCTGGATTGCCCGTGAGATTGGCGCGGACGTGAACCACGCTACCCGTGCGGGCCTGCTTTCCAAGTGCGACCTGATGACCAACATGGTGTTCGAATTCACCGACACCCAGGGCGTCATGGGCATGCATTACGCGCGTCACGATGGCGAAGCGGAAGACGTGGCGGTGGCCCTGAACGAGCAGTATCAGCCGCGCTTTGCCGGTGACGATCTGCCGTCCAACCCGGTTGCCTGCGCCGTGGCGATTGCCGATAAGATGGACACCCTGGCGGGTATCTTCGGTATCGGTCAGCATCCGAAAGGCGATAAAGACCCGTTTGCGCTGCGTCGCGCCGCGCTGGGCGTGCTGCGTATCATCGTCGAGAAGAACCTGAACCTCGATCTGCAAACGCTGACGGAAGAAGCGGTGCGTCTGTACGGCGATAAGCTGACCAACGCGAAGGTTGTGGATGATGTTATCGACTTTATGCTCGGTCGTTTCCGCGCGTGGTATCAGGACGAAGGTTACTCCGTTGACACCATTCAGGCGGTGCTGGCGCGTCGTCCGACCCGTCCGGCAGATTTCGATGCGCGTATGAAAGCGGTATCCCACTTCCGTACGCTGGAAGCGGCGTCTGCTCTGGCTGCGGCCAACAAGCGTGTATCTAACATCCTCGCGAAATCCGACGAGACGCTGAACGAGCGTGTAAATGCCGCGACGCTGAAAGAGCCGGAAGAGATTGCTCTGGCGATGCAGGTTGTGGTGCTGCGCGACAAGCTTGAGCCGTACTTCGCGGAAGGCCGCTACCAGGAAGCGCTGGTGGAGCTGGCGGAGCTGCGTGACATCATCGACGCCTTCTTCGAGAAAGTGATGGTAAACGTGGAAGATAAAGAGTTGCGTATTAACCGTCTCTCTATGCTCGAGAAACTGCGTGAGCTGTTCCTGCGCGTGGCGGATATTTCGCTGCTGCAATAATGTAAAAAACCCGCCCCTGACAGGCGGGAAGAACGGCAACTAAACTTTATTCTTCGTAGGCCGGGAAAGCGCAGCGCCTCCCGGCAAAAGCCCGATGGCGCGAAGCTTATCGGGCCTACGTTATAGCCTTACACTCTCTCAAACACCGTCGCGATCCCCTGACCCAACCCGATACACATCGTTGCCAGCCCGAACTGGGCATCTTTGCGTTCCATCAGGTTGATCAGCGTGGTGCTGATACGCGCCCCGGAGCAGCCCAGCGGATGTCCGAGGGCGATCGCGCCGCCGTTGAGGTTAATCTTCTCGTCGATCTGATCCATCAGGCCCAGATCTTTAATGCACGGCAGGATCTGTGCGGCGAAGGCTTCGTTCATCTCGAACAGATCGATATCACTTGCGCTCAGCCCCGCTTTTTTCAGCGCCAGTTTTGACGCCGGAACCGGACCGTAGCCCATGATCGACGGGTCGCAACCCACGACCGCCATCGAACGCACGCGGGCGCGTGGCGTCAGGCCTAATTCGCGGGCGCGGCTTTCGCTCATCACCAGCATCGCGGCGGCGCCGTCGGACAGGGCAGAAGAGGTGCCCGCCGTTACCGTGCCGGTGACCGGATCAAAAGCCGGACGCAGGGTAGAAAGCGCGTCGACCGTGGTTTCAGGACGGATAACTTCGTCGTAGCTGAACTGCTTCAGTACGCCGTCCGCGTCGTGTCCGCCGGTTGGGATAATCTCATTCTTAAAAGCGCCAGACTGCGTGGCGGCCCAGGCGCGGGCGTGAGAGCGCGCGGCAAAAGCATCCTGCATTTCGCGGCTGATACCGTGCAGGCGGGAGAGCATCTCGGCGGTCAGGCCCATCATGCCTGCGGCTTTCGCCACGTTGCGGCTCATGCCAGGGTGGAAATCAACCCCGTGGCTCATCGGCACGTGGCCCATGTGCTCGACGCCGCCGACCAGGCAGGCCTGCGCATCGCCGGTCATAATCATACGCGCCGCATCGTGCAGCGCCTGCATCGACGAACCGCACAGGCGGTTGACGGTAACGGCCGGAACCGAATGCGGGATCTCCGCCAGCAGGGAGGCGTTACGGGCGATGTTGAAGCCCTGCTCAAGGGTCTGCTGCACGCAGCCCCAGTAGATATCGTCGAGCGCAGCGGGATCCAGCGCCGGATTACGCGCCAGCAGGCTACGCATCAGGTGCGCGGAGAGATCTTCCGCGCGCACGTTACGGAACGCGCCGCCTTTTGAACGGCCCATCGGGGTGCGAATCGCATCAACAATGACAACCTTTTCCATTGTGACTCCTTAAGCCGTTTTCAGTGCGCCAACCGGACGGGCTGGCTCAACTGCTGGGTAGTAGGGTTCGTTATGGCGCGCTTTGTTACGCAGGCCTTCCGGCACGTTGTACAGCGGGCCGAGGTGCTGATACTGCTGCGCCATATCGAGGTAGCGGGCACTGCCGAGCGTATCCAGCCAGCGGAACGCGCCGCCGTGGAACGGAGGGAAGCCCAGGCCGTACACCAGCGCCATATCCGCTTCTGCCGGGCTGGCGATAATGCCTTCTTCGAGGCAGCGCACCACTTCGTTGATCATCGGAATCATCATGCGGGCAATAATTTCGTCGTCGGTGAAGTCGCGTTTCGGCTGGCATACGTCCGCCAGCAGGCCATCCACCGCCGGATCTTCCTCTTTCTTCGGCTTGCCTTTGCTGTCTTCTTTATAACGCCAGAAGCCCATGCCGTTTTTTTGCCCGAAGCGGTTGGCGTCGAACAGGGCGTCAATCGCGTCGCGATAATCTTTCTGCATGCGCTGCGGGAAGCCCGCTGCCATCACCGCCTGAGCGTGATGCGCGGTGTCGATCCCGACCACGTCCAGCAGATAGGCCGGGCCCATCGGCCAGCCGAACTGTTTTTCCATCACTTTGTCGATCTTGCGGAAGTCCGCGCCGTCGCGCAGCAGCTGGCTGAAGCCGGCAAAGTAGGGGAACAGCACGCGGTTAACGAAGAAGCCCGGGCAGTCGTTAACAACGATTGGCGTTTTGCCCATTTTGCTGGCCCACGCCACCACTTTGGCGATGGTGTCGTCGGAGGTTTTTTCCCCGCGGATCACTTCGACCAGCGGCATACGGTGCACTGGGTTAAAGAAGTGCATTCCGCAGAAGTTTTCCGGACGCTTCAGCACGCTTGCCAGCTCGCTGATAGGAATGGTGGAGGTGTTGGAGGCCAGCACGGTCTCAGGACGCACCTTCTCTTCCGTTTCGGCCAGCACCGCTTTTTTGACTTTCGGATTCTCAACGACCGCTTCAACCACCACGTCCACGCGATCAAAGCCGCTGTATTCCAGCGTTGGCTGGATGGTGGAGATCACGCCGGAGAGTTTCATACCGTCAATTTTGCCGCGCTCAAGCTGTTTATTCAGCAGCTTGGCGGCTTCGGTCATGCCCAGCGTCAGGGATTTTTCGTTGATGTCTTTCATCACCACCGGCACGCCTTTCCAGGCCGACTGGTAAGCGATACCGCCGCCCATAATGCCGGCGCCAAGCACCGCCGCGTGTTTTGGCGTTTCAACGTTTTTGGTCAGCTGCTTAGCTTTGCCCTTCACGAACTGATCGTTCAGGAAGATGCCAACCAGCGCGCGGGCTTCATTGGTATGCGCCAGCGGGACAAAGCTCTGGTTTTCAAGCTTCAGGGCTTCATCACGGCCCAGACGGGCTGCCGCTTCAATGGTTTTCACCGCCGTGATTGGCGCCGGGTAGTGTTTACCCGCCGTCTGCATCACCATGCCTTTGGCGATAGTGAAGCTCATGGTGGCTTCAATCTTGCTGAGCTTTAACGGCTCCAGCTTCGGCTGGCGTTTGGCTTTCCAGTCGAGATCGCCATTAATCGCCTGACGCAGAATGGCGAGTGCTCCTTCAACCAGCTTCTCTGGTTTCACGACGCCGTCGACCAGGCCGATTTTCTGCGCCTGTTCTGCACCCACGTCTTTACCGGCAGCGATGATTTCCAGGGCGCTGTCCGCACCCAGCATGCGTGGCATACGCACAGAACCGCCAAAGCCCGGCATGATGCCCAGCTTGGTTTCCGGCAGGCCGATACGCAGGTCCGGCGTTGCCAGACGGTAATCTGTCGCCAGCACGCATTCGCAGCCGCCGCCCAGCGCGTAGCCGTTAACGGCTGAAATCGTTGGCACAGGTAAATCTTCCAGACGATTAAAGACGCTGTTGGCAAAGTGCAGCCACTGGCTCAGCTGCTCCTCAGGAACCTGGAACAACGACAGGAATTCGGTGATATCCGCACCAACGATAAAGGCCGCTTTGTTGGAGCGCAGCAGCAGCCCTTTTAAATCTGATTGCTTTTCAAGTACATCCAGCGCCTGGCCAAGACTGGCCACCGTCGCGGTATCAAGCTTGTTCACTGAGCCGGGGGCATCGAACACCAGTTCGGCAATGCCATCTTCCAGCCAGTCTACGTACAGGGTGTCGCCTTTGTAGAGCATGTCGGTCTCCTGAATCCAGCAATTGGATCTGGTCATACCAGATGAGACGGAGTGTGGAATTTATGTTAAAAAAATGCAAATTACTCATTAAGAAATTGCTGCGCTGATCACGGTCGGTGGAAATCACGCAGTCGGAGTGAGGTGTGCTAAGATGCGATGACTTGAGGTCAAAAAAACGAAAGGAAGAATGATGGACTCACTGGCTTCGCTTTATAAAAATCATATCGTTACCCTACAGGAACGTACCCGCGATGTACTGGCCCGCTTCAAGCTGGATGCTCTGCTGATCCACTCCGGCGAGCTGATGAATACGTTTCTTGATGACCATGCTTATCCCTTCAAGGTTAACCCGCAGTTTAAAGCCTGGGTGCCGGTGACACAGGTTCCAAATTGCTGGCTGCTGGTGGATGGCGTGAACAAGCCGAAACTGTGGTTCTACCTGCCGGTCGATTACTGGCACAACGTGGAACCGCTGCCGACCTCATTCTGGACCGAAGAAATTGACGTGATTGCGCTGCCAAAAGCGGACGGCATTGGCAGCCAGCTGCCAGCGGCGCGCGGCAACATCGGCTACATTGGTCCGGTTCCCGAGCGTGCGCTGGGTCTGGATATTCCGGCAGATAAACTTAACCCGAAAGGCGTGCTGGATTATCTGCACTACTATCGCGCCTACAAGACTGACTATGAACTTTACTGCATGCGTGAAGCGCAAAAAACGGCGGTGAATGGCCACCGTGCGGCGCATGAAGCGTTCCAGTCCGGCATGAGCGAGTTCGATATCAATCAGGCCTACCTGACCGCGACCGGCCACCGCGATACCGATGTGCCTTACAGCAACATCGTGGCGCTGAATGAGCATGCCTCTGTTCTGCACTACACCAAACTGGATCATCAGGTTCCGGCTGAGATGCGCAGCTTCCTGCTGGATGCCGGCGCAGAGTACAACGGCTATGCGGCAGACCTGACCCGTACCTGGGCGGCGAATGCGGATACCGATTTCGCGCAGCTGATTAAAGACGTGAACGATGAACAGCTGGCGCTGATTGGCACCATGAAAGCGGGAACCAGCTATGTGGATTACCACATCCAGTTCCATCAGCGCATCGCGAAACTGCTGCGTAAGCATCAGATTGTCAAAGACATGAGCGAAGAGGCGATGGTGGAGAACGATCTGACCGGGCCATTTATGCCGCACGGTATCGGCCACCCGCTGGGTTTGCAGGTTCATGACGTCGCAGGCTTTATGCAGGATGATACCGGTACGCACCTGGCGGCACCGTCTAAATATCCTTATCTGCGCTGCACCCGCGTTCTGGCGCCGCGTATGGTATTGACCATCGAGCCGGGCATCTACTTTATTGAATCCCTGCTGGCGCCGTGGCGTGAAGGCCAATTCAGCAAGCACTTCAACTGGGAAAAAATTGACGCGCTGAAGCCGTTTGGCGGCATTCGTATCGAGGATAACGTGGTTATTCACGAGAACAGCATTGAGAACATGACGCGAGATCTAAAGCTGGCCTGATGGAAAGCTGGCTGATACCGGCTGAGCCGGTCACCTTTGTTGAGGAAATCAAAAAAAGCCGCTTTATCACGCTGTTGGCGCATACCGACGGCGTGGAGGCGGCGAAGGCGTTCGTCGAGTCCGTTCGTGCGCAGCACCCCGATGCCCGCCACCACTGTGTGGCGTGGGTTGCAGGGCCGCCGAATGACTCACAGCAGCTCGGGTTTTCTGATGACGGTGAACCGGCGGGCACGGCCGGAAAACCGATGCTCTCCCAGCTAATGGGCAGCGGTGTGGGTGAAATCACCGCCGTCGTTGTGCGCTACTACGGTGGCATTTTGTTAGGCACAGGCGGCCTGGTTAAAGCCTACGGCGGTGGTGTTCAGCAGGCGCTTAATCTTCTGATAACGACCCGCAAAACGCCGCTGACAGAATATACTTTGTTATGCGATTACGCCCAGCTATCGGGTATCGAAGCACTGCTTAAACAGTTTAACGGCGTCATCGCACACAGTGATTATCAGGCAATGGTGCAACTACGCGTGGCGCTTCCTCAGGCGGAACTGGCTGCTTTTTCAGCAAAACTCGCTGATTTTAGTCGCGGTTCATTGCAATTACTGCCGATTGAAGAATAATCCCCACCTCATCATTTTGAATACCTAAGGAAGCGGCAGAGATGCATTTTCGTGCCATTACCCGAATCGTTGGATTGCTGGTCATACTTTTCTCCGGGACGATGATCATCCCCGGACTGGTGGCGCTCATCTACCGGGACGGTGCGGGGCGTGCATTCACGCAAACCTTTTTTGTCGCGCTGACGATTGGCTCGCTGCTGTGGTGGCCAAACCGTCGTGAGAAGGGTGAGCTGAAATCCCGTGAGGGTTTTTTGATTGTGGTCCTGTTCTGGACGGTACTGGGAAGCGTGGGTGCGCTTCCGTTTATCTTCTCTGAACAACCGAATCTCACCATCACGGATGCGTTTTTTGAATCGTTCTCCGGTTTAACGACCACCGGCGCCACCACGCTTGTGGGGCTGGATTCGCTCCCACATGCGATTCTCTTTTACCGGCAGATGCTCCAGTGGTTTGGCGGTATGGGGATCATCGTCCTGGCGGTGGCTATCCTGCCGATTCTGGGCGTCGGGGGGATGCAGCTTTACCGGGCAGAAATGCCTGGCCCGCTGAAAGATAACAAGATGCGCCCGCGTATTGCGGAGACGGCGAAAACCCTGTGGCTTATATATGTCCTGCTGACGGTGGCCTGCGCGCTGGCGCTGTGGTTCGCCGGGATGCCCGCGTTCGACGCCATCGGGCACAGCTTCGCGACTATCGCCATCGGCGGGTTTTCTACCCATGATGCCAGCGTCGGTTACTTCGACAGCCCGACAATCAATACCATCATTGCCATTTTCCTGCTGATCTCAGGCTGTAACTACGGTCTACACTTCTCGTTGCTCAGCGGACGTAGCCTGAAGGTGTACTGGCGCGACCCGGAATTCCGGATGTTTATTGGTGTCCAGCTGACCCTGGTGATCATCTGTACCCTGGTACTGTGGTTCCATGATGTCTATAACTCGGCGGTCACGACCCTGAACCAGGCCTTCTTCCAGGTGGTATCGATGGCGACAACCGCCGGTTTCACCACGGACAGTATTGCGCGTTGGCCGCTGTTCCTGCCGGTGCTGCTGCTGTGCTCTGCGTTTATCGGCGGTTGCGCCGGTTCGACGGGCGGTGGTCTGAAGGTGATCCGTATACTGCTGCTGTTCAAGCAGGGGAACCGTGAGCTGAAACGTCTGGTCCACCCGAATGCGGTTTACAGCATTAAGCTGGGGAACCGCGCGCTGCCGGAGCGTATCCTCGAAGCGGTGTGGGGATTCTTCTCCGCTTATGCGCTGGTCTTTATTGTCAGTATGCTGGCGATTATCGCCACGGGTGTGGATGATTTCTCTGCCTTCGCCTCTGTGGTGGCAACGTTAAACAACCTGGGGCCGGGGCTGGGCGTTGTGGCGGATAACTTCGCCAGTATGAACCCGGTGGCGAAGTGGATCTTAATTGCCAATATGCTGTTTGGGCGTCTTGAGGTCTTTACGTTGCTGGTGCTGTTTACCCCAACATTCTGGCGTGAGTAAGGAGACATAAGTGAAAACGTTAATTCTTTTCTCAACGCGTGACGGTCAAACGCGTGAGATTGCTTCTTATCTGGCTTCTGAACTCACAGAGCTGGGCATTTATTCTGATGTGGTGAACCTGAATCGCACAGAACAGATTGCCTGGCAGGATTACGACCGTGTGGTCATTGGCGCTTCAATTCGTTACGGTCATTTCCACCCTGCGCTGGATCGTTTTGTGAAAAAGCATACGGCGGAACTCGCGAAGCGGCCTGGCGCGTTTTACTCGGTCAACCTGGTTGCCCGTAAAGCGGAGAAGCGTACGCCGCAGACCAACAGCTATACGCGCAAGTTTTTGCTGAATTCGCCATGGCAGCCCGATATCTGTTCTGTCTTTGCGGGCGCGCTGCGTTATCCGCGCTATAGCTGGTATGACCGCTTTATGATCCGCCTGATCATGAAGATGACAGGTGGTGAAACGGATACGCGTAAAGAAGTGGTCTACACCGACTGGGCTCAGGTCGCCAGTTTTGCCCGTGAAATTGCGCGTTTAACGGACGATCCGCGGGTTAAATAAGCGTTAAGTTTGAAAAGTGAGCGAACGAAAAGTTTTTTGTATTTAGTG
>NZ_JAOBZC010000017.1:0-93237 GCF_029838645.1 Enterobacter sp. GD03975 | reverse complement strand
CCGAGCGACCGCAACAGAAAAGTTGCAAAAAAAAGACTGACTGCTGTATTCCCCAGCAAAACCCCGCCTTATACCCTTTTACGCACAGAGTTATCCACAATCCATTGACGATCCTTGTGTGATCCAGTCAATTGAACACTATACTAGCGGCAAATATTTCTCTCACGGGTCAACATCATGACGACACAGCGACTTCATCGAGACTGGCGTATACCAACCGCCGGGCTCACCGTGCTGGTGTTGCTTACGGCAGGTTTTGTTCTTTATACTCACTGGAATGCTTTTATACAGTGGTGCCTCGCCACCCAGATCGCCCTGCACCGTTATCTGGTGATGTATCTGCTGCAACTTAATAACCATCAGTACAGCGGTGGGCTGTGGTTGTTAACCGGTGCATTTCTTTATGGCGTACTCCATGCTGTTGGACCGGGGCACGGCAAATTTATCGTCGCCACGTATCTCACTACTAATAAAGAGAGCCAGCTCGCGGCGCGCGTCGTACCGTTTATCGGTAGCCTGATGCAGGGCGTCAGCGCGATCCTCTTTGTCTTTATCCTGGCGGTTGGATTGAACCTCGCGTCAGGGGATATCAGCACCAGCCGTTGGTATGTCGAGAAAATCAGCGCCGTACTGATTGCCGCCTTCGGTGCGTTTATCATCTATCAGGCGCTAAGCAGCCTGCGTCCGCGCAAAATGGCGATTAACGCCATCAAGCCGCTTCACCAGCATGATGAACGCTGTGGCTGCGGCCATCACGGCGTAGGGGTGGATCTGGCAAAAAGCGACTGGAAAACCCGTCTGGGCGTGGTGCTGGCCATTGGCGCACGCCCGTGCAGCGGGGCAATTATGATCCTGATGTTCTCGAATGCGCTCGGCATCGTTAGCTGGGGGATTGCTGCTGTGATGACAATGTCGCTGGGCACGGCGCTGTCGATTATGGGGCTATCGCTGGCGGTACGTTACGCGCGTGAACGAACAGTCGCCTGGTTTGGCGGCGGCTCTTCGCTGAACTGGATGGTGCCGATGGTCAAAATTGCCGGAGGGATTGTGCTGATCCTGTTCGCGACTGTCCTGTTCCTGACGGTGATCCCCATTAGCGCCAACGGGGATTACATCGCCGCAGGATGCTAATAAAAGAAAACCCGCCGGCGGCGGGTTTTCTTATTACTCGTTAATTCTCGGATGCTGGTCAACCAGGCGAGAACGTTTTTTCTGAAGCTCTTCAATCTCTGCGTCTATATCTTCAATCTTCTGCTCTACGTTATCGTAGTGCTCGCGCAGGATCTCCTTCGCTTCCTGAATATCAGACGCCGCAGGCGTTGCCCCTTTCAGCGGACGGTTCGCCGTCTCCTTCATGGTAATACCGGTAATCAGGCCGATCACCGCGATGACCATCAGATAGTAAGCAGGCATCATCAGGTTCTGCGTGCTCTCCACCAGTGAAGCGGCAAGCGTCGGCGTCAGGCCCGCAATCAGAACGGAGATATTAAAGGCCGCCGCCAGCGCGCTGTAGCGAATATGCGTCGGGAACATTGCCGGCAGCGTAGAAGCCATTACCCCGATGAAGCAGTTGAGGATCACCGCCAGCATCAGCAGGCCGGCGAAAATCAGCCCCAGCACGTTGCTGTTAATCAGTATAAAGGCCGGAATAGCCAGCGCGAACAGCGCGACGCTACCGAGAATGATGAATGGCTTACGGCCAAAGCGGTCACTCAGCAGGCCCATAATCGGCTGCACGAACAGCATACCCACCATGATGGCGATAATAATCAGCACGCCGTGATCTTCCGAGTAGTGCAGGTTATGCGACAGGTAGCTCGGCATGTAGGTCAGCAGCATGTAGTAGGTCACGTTGGTGGAAATCACCAGACCGATACAGGTCAGCAGGCTGCGCCAGTGTTTGGTCGCAATCTCCTTGAACGACACTTTCGGACCGTCCTGCAACCCTTCGCGGTCGCCCTGCTCCAGCTTTTCAACGTGCTGCTGGAACGCAGGCGTCTCTTCCAGAGCGTGACGCAGGTAAAGACCGATGATGCCCAGCGGCAGCGCCAGGAAGAACGGAATACGCCAGCCCCAGTCGAGGAAGTTCTGTTCACCGACGACGGTCGAGATCAGAACCACAACCCCTGCGCCCATGACGAACCCGGCAATCGAGCCAAAGTCGAGCCAGCTGCCCATAAAGCCGCGTTTCCGGTCCGGGGAATACTCGGCGACAAAAATCGATGCACCGGTATATTCGCCACCAACCGAGAAGCCCTGCGCCATCTTACAGATCAGCAGCAGGATAGGCGCCCATATACCGATGGTCGCATAGGATGGAATAAGGCCGATACAGAATGTACTTATCGACATGATGACAATGGTAATAGCCAGGATCTTCTGGCGACCATATTTATCACCCAGCATGCCGAAGAACAGGCCACCGAGAGGACGAATAAGGAAGGGAACAGAGAACGTACCCAGCGCGGCAATCATCTGCAAGCTGGGATCGGCACCGGGGAAGAACACTTTACCAAGCGCGTAGGCAACGAAGCCGTAGACACCAAAATCGAACCACTCCATCGCATTACCGAGCGAGGCCGCTGTAATCGCTTTGCGCAGTTTTGCGTCATCAATAATGGTGACATCGCGCAGCGTGATGGGTTTTACTTTTTTCCTTCTAAGCATAGCTTTCCTCGTAGACTCAGCCCCGTCCAATTTACAGCGCATTTCAGGCTGTGAACGCGAGATCCGCTCCATGCGAATCTCCTTATTCAAGCGTAGCAGGTTTACTTACATTGACGTTTTATGTCGATACAACCGAACCTGTTGACGCCTGTCAGGGCAGTTAAAGACCTTTTTACCCTACCAGCGTTTATATATGTGATCAACTTCACATATATTTTTCCTGCGCGTAAGTTGGCTTCAGGTTTTGTCAATTCACTATAAATAAGGTCATTCTCATCCCCCTTATCAAACACATCTTAACGCCCGTTATTATTCCTCTTAAAACGAAAAACAATCACATTTCTTCACACCGAATTTACACAAAATTTAATTATTAACAGTGTGGATTCCTGTTTACTTTCAATATGTGACGAAGATAACTAAAACAGTGTTTTATTTTCATTGAATCACAATTCCAAAGATCGCATGATAAATCCGAACACGATATCTCAACGGCTTTCACATGAAGGAACACGGAAAGCCTTAATGTCGCTTTACAGCATAAGTCACGAATGGATTGTTCCCCGCAAAGGTCAATTTATTGAATTTGTTGATCTATTTTTTGAGATTTCCGCCAGCCACGCGGGCGAGATGTGAGGGTTAATGATGAAGATTAAAGCAACAATAGAACGCATCCCGGGTGGGATGATGCTGGTCCCGCTGGTACTTGGTGCGATATTAAATACGCTGGCCCCGAACACCGGTGCTTATTTTGGTGGTTTTACAAAAGGTATGATTACCGGAACGGTTCCGATTCTGGCAGTCTGGTTCTTTTGTATCGGCGCGTCTATTAACTTGCGTGCAACAGGTACGGTATTACGTAAATCAGGGACGCTGGTCATTACCAAAATCGCGGTCGCCTGGGTCGTTGCCATGATCTGTGCGATGTTCATTCCGGAGAATGGCATTCAGACCGGCTTCTTCGCCGGATTATCCGTTCTGGCCATTGTCTCCGCAATGGATATGACCAACGGCGGTCTTTATGCCAGCCTGATGAATCAATATGGTACCAAAGAAGAATCGGGTGCGTTCGTGCTGATGTCCCTGGAATCGGGTCCGCTGATGACCATGTTGATTCTGGGTTCTGCCGGCCTTGCCTCTTTTGAACCACACCACTTTGTCGGGGCGATCCTGCCGTTCCTGATTGGCTTTGCGCTGGGCAATCTCGATCACGATCTGCGCGATTTCTTCAGCAAAGCCACCCCGGTACTGATCCCGTTCTTCGGCTTCGCGTTGGGCAATACCATCAACCTGAACGTAATTCTGGAAACCGGCCTGCTGGGGATTGTGCTGGGTGTTGCCGTCATCATCATCACAGGTATTCCGCTGATTATCGCAGACCGCGTCATCGGGGGCGGCAACGGAACCGCGGGCGTGGCCGCTTCTTCAGCCGCAGGCGCTGCGGTAGCCAACCCGGTGATTATCGCCCAGATTAACCCGGCCTTTGAACCGGTTGCCGCGTCCGCCACGGCCCTGGTTGCCGCCAGCGTGATTGTGACGGCGATTCTGGTCCCGATCATCACGGCGCTGTACGCCAGACGCTTTGGCCATGTGCCTGAGACCCAGGCAGAACCTAAAGCGGTAGAAATGCACCACTAAGCCGTTCGCCCCCTCCTTAAAAGAGGGGGCAATCACGCACCAAACATCTCTTCCACCATGCCATCCACCAGCCGTTTTGCCGAACAGAGTCTCGGCATGCCCAGCGCCACCGTTTGCCAGCTCTGCGTCACTGACCAGCTTACCGGATGTTTATCCGCCTGACACCAGTCCCCCAGCCAGCCCAGCATACCTTTATATTCCAGCAGGCCAGGAGAGGCGGGCGTGGACAGCCACTGATGGTAAAAATGCCGGGTCGTGGGAGAGGCATTAATCCCCTGGGCCAGATAGTTTGCGGCCATGCTGCGCAGGTTATCTTTCAGCATGGCCGCCACATCGCCATTCGCCAGACGACAGGCATCGCCAAAAGCGCCCCAGCGCAACTCTTCCAGCGCGATAAAGCAGCGGCCAGCCAGCGACCAGCCGTCATACTGCCCGGCTCGCCAGCGGGTAAAAATTTGTTCGCTGTGCTCACCCGCCTGAACTATGAGGCCGCGCTGCGCGAGCGCTTTCTCTTTATAGGCGGCACGCTGGTTGAAATGGGCGGAGAGCGCTTCGTACTGTTGCAACAATCCGGGAGACTGAGAGATGCGTGGATTAACCTGCTGGCGCAGGGCTACCAGCCTGTCGGCCATACGGGTCAGCGCAAGGTGTCCGGGGTCGAGCATACCGACCAGTTTCTCCGCCAGCCCCAGCCGTAGTGCTGCATTTTCGTTGAGCATTCCCGCCATTGCCCACGGCCGCAGCCGGGTCTGCGTAACAATCTCCTGCGTCAAACGCTCACGAAATTGCAGCTGCTGTGGCCCCAGAAGAGAGTGACGTGCAGCATCCGCCCCCTGGACCAAATCGACCATAAATTTTGGATGAATACACTCCAGCGTCCGCCCGGGACCGTCCAGTAGCCGTGTTGTCATGGTTGCTCTGCCGCGAAAAGGGTTTGAATATCATCGCGTAACAGTCGGGTATCTTCCTGAATCCACGCCGCAGTGGTCATACTTTGCTTCAACAACTGGCTAAGCGCTCGGGTTGAGTGCTCATTCTGCTGCCGCACGGCAAGGCTATCACGCAAGCTTTCCTGTAACACGGACAGGCATAACGAAAACTCCGCAAAGAACGTTGCCATACCCGCCGTAACAGAGACATCGACCTGCGCGGCCAAAGCTTTACGGATTTGATCGCAAAACTGATCGGTATGCTGCGTAAATTTGCCACGAAGCTGAGCGATGTCGATAACATATCGGGTGCGCGTCACCACGTACTCTTCCCAGCCCCAGCCGGGATGATTGAGCCAGCGCGCGACGGTATCGCGCACGCTGCCCGCTCCTGTTGGCGGAGTGGCGGGAGGGATGTCCTGCACAATGGCATCATTAAACAGGCCGCGCGTATTGAAATTAAGCTGGTTTGCCTGAAACGCCGGAAAGCTAATCCGCGCCCGAAAGCCGGCATGACTGAGTTGTTCTTTAATTCGCGTCTCGATGGGGCGCATCGCCTCATTCAGCGATCGGGCCAGCGTGGATTCCAGCTGATCGAAGCGTAACGCCAGCTCCCGGCCAATTTTGCTCTGCGCATCCAGCATAATCCGCTCGCATGACGATCGGATCTTACTCAGCACAATCTGCGCCTGCCCTTCATCGTCAAGCACCAGCTGTTGGATCGCATCCGCGTCGTCTGCACGCAAACGGGCTGGGTCGCCTCCCGCTAAATCAAGAACAGACGGGCGGCTAAAGATGTCGGCCAGCGCCTGGTGAAGCTCACCTTTCTGACGAAGCAGGAATGCATCCGCTGCGTTGAGCGCCTCTTCTACTTCATGCTGGACTTCATCGCCCACCACGCTCTGCCGCTGATGCAGCATCGCCATATCCTCTTCCAGGCGTGTAATATTCCGCTCCAGCTCATCAAAGGCGACCGTCAGTCCCTGATGGCGAAAATCCAGGTATTCTCTGGCGTTTTGTGCATAATTGAGCAGCTTATGCGAGGCCGACCGCAGCGCGAACAGCGAGGCGTTGGCGTAAGCCGCGTAAATCAATTTACGGATCGGTTGTTCGAACAGCGAATCCTCCCACAGCAGATCCGCCGCATGGCGAATATGGTCAATATCGTCCAGATCGGCCGTTCGCCAGCGACGACCCAGCGCAGCCTCGGCAAAATCCTGCACCCAGGGCTGATCCTGATGATCGGGCAGCCGCCCGTGGAAGTTCATCTCATAGCGGGCGCGGTTCGCCAGATAGGCCCACATGGACGAGACCGGATAAATTTTCCCTGGAGAGATATTTCCTTTCATCAACGTGCCGGAAATCATCGCCCGCACCTGCTCTTCATCGTCGCTGTTACGATCTTTCTGGTCGAATTTATTGACCAGGGCATAAAGCGGCACGGATTTCCCCGCCGCCGAAATTGCCTGACGAACCTCTGCATCAGAAATGGATTTTAGCTGGGTATAGTCCATCACCGCCAGCACGGCGGAGGCGCGCGCCAGCTGTTCGCTGAGCATTTTTTGCAGGTGCGGCTGACCGGCCTCGTTCGGCCCCGGCGTGTCGAGCAGCGTCAGTTGCCCCAGGTGCGCATCCAGACCGGCGAGATGCATAAACTCCACCTCAATCACCGGTATATGTTCAATCGCGGCATACTCAGAAAAAGGAAACTCCACGCCCAGCGCCTGGGAAAGCCGCACCAGATCGTTCAGGCTTTTCAGACAATGAAAGATGGGCTCCGCGCCGAGGTGGTGTTTTTCAAACGCCTCCCCTTTTTCGATGCGCTCCAGCAGCGTATTCATGTCCTTGTCGATCTCCAGCCGCCGCGCCAGCTTGCCGCGATCGTTATCGCACAACTTCTTTTGTAGCTGGGAGATCAGGGTATCAATAGGCGAAACGTGCAAAAAATGCAGCACCGGCTCCTTCTGGCCCGGCGTGTGGCGGATCAGCGTGGGAAGTGCCGTCATCGGACGATTGCGGTTCGGCAGTACTTCAGTGCCCACAATCGCATTAATGGTGGTCGATTTTCCTGCCTTCATGGTACCCACAATCGCCAGCACCATTTCGAGGCGGGTTATTTTGCGTAATTCGTTATTCAGCATCGCCTGCTGCGCGTCGACGCCCCGGGAGCTAAAATGTAATGGCAAAACGTTGTTATTAACGCCGCTCATGGCAGCGGCTGTGCTATCCAGCTTTGCGATCGGCATTGATTTTAATGAATCAAGATTGTTCAGCGCGAGCTGTAACAAACGTTCAGCTTCCTGGCTTAATTCAAATATGGTCTGTGTGTGCATGATAAAAGCCTTTCCTTAACGCAAATTTATTACTTTTATTAAGCCACATTGTTTTAATTATACTTTTCAGGCTTATATGATCACGTATGGAAAACATGTTCATTTAATACAACTAACTGAAGGTAATGAGAATTTAAATCCTGACTTGTAATACGTGTAAAACTTCCCTCTGGCCAGAAAGCCAAAAGTGAATAGACAAAACGCATTTTCAGGAAACATCAGGATATATCATCGTTATTTACCCACCAAAAAAGAGAGGTATTCCCTGACGCCAAAAGATGTATGGCCTCAGAGAGGGAGATAAATAACGGCTTGTTCCTTCACCTTATCCGAAATGGCCCAGCGTAGCAATTTGCTGTAATAAAATATTCGATATATTTAACATCCCTTCGCTCTCTGCCGTTCAGGGCATACGCTTCTTTTTATTCACTGACGGTACGCGTCATCTCTGGCGCGCTGGCGCACTATTTTCCTTAAACAATATCACCGACAAAAGTGGGGATTTGCGTTATACTCGCTGCCTTTTTCGGCACACTGCCGTCATTTAGCTGGCATTTTCCAGCGTGTTAACACTTTTGAGGATACCAACATGCAACTTCCCCACTGCCCGAAATGCAATTCTGAATATACCTATGAAGACAACGGCATGTTCGTTTGCCCGGAATGCGCTCATGAATGGAACGATGCGGAGCCAGAGCAGGACAGCGATACGCCGATCGTAAAAGACGCGAACGGCAACCTGCTGGCAGACGGCGACAGCGTTACCGTTGTGAAAGATCTGAAGGTAAAAGGCAGCTCCTCCATGCTGAAGATCGGCACTAAAGTCAAAAATATCCGTCTGGTTGAAGGCGATCATAATATTGACTGCAAAATTGACGGCTTCGGTCCGATGAAACTGAAATCTGAGTTCGTGAAAAAGAACTGATTTACCCGCCCGGTGACGCTTCGCTTACCGGGCGTTCGGGAACTACACTTAACGGGCTTTTCCTACGTGAGGTAAAGATTATGCCGTTAAGTCCCTACATCTCTTTCGCCGGCAACTGTGCGGAGGCCACCGCCTTCTATCAGCAGGCCGTCGGCGCAGAACTCCTCTACAAAATCACCTTCGGCGAAATGCCTAAAGACGAAAACAGCGAAGAAGGCTGTCCGTCAGGCATGCAGTTCCCGGATTCCGCCATCGCCCACTCTAACGTCCGCATCGCGGGCAGCGATATTATGATGAGCGACGGGATACCGCCTGGCAGCAGCGCGCAATACGCGGGTTTCACGCTGGTGCTCGACACCCAGGATGTGTCGGAAGGCAAGCGCTGGTTCGACAACCTTGCCGACGGCGGGAATATCGAAATGGCCTGGCAGGAAACCTTCTGGGCGCACGGTTTCGGTACTGTGACCGATAAATACGGCGTGCCGTGGATGATTAACGTCGTTAAATCGTAGGCCGGATAAGCGCAGCGCATCCGGCAACAGCGTCCGGTGGCGCTGCGCTGACCGGGCCTACGGTAATTGTCATCAAATCCCCCTCAACTCTTCAACTTTCCGCAACCGAGACTTAACCCAAATGTCATATTGATGCGCCAGCATGAGGCCACATTTATCGTGAGGCCCAGCACATGCACACTGTCATCCGCGTCGAGAAACTGAGCAAAACCTTCAATCACAACAAGGCGCTGCATGCCGTTGATCTGACCGTCCAGCAGGGCGAAATGGTAGCGCTGCTGGGGCCGTCCGGTTCAGGAAAATCTACCCTTCTGCGCCACTTAAGCGGCCTTATCACCTGCGACAAAACACCGGAAAGCCGCGTCGAGCTGCTGGGTAACACCGTGCAGCATGCGGGCCGTCTGGCGAGCGATATTCGCAAAAGCCGCGCCCAGACGGGCTACATCTTTCAGCAGTTCAATCTGGTGAACCGCCTGACGGTGCTCGAGAACGTGCTGATTGGCGCGCTCGGCAGCACCCCGTTCTGGCGTACCTGCCTGCGCTGGTTCTCCCCTTCCCAGAAACAAGAAGCCTTACAGGCGCTGACTCGCGTCGGCATGGCGCATTTCGCCCACCAGCGCGTGTCCACGCTGTCCGGCGGGCAGCAGCAGCGCGTCGCCATCGCCCGCGCCCTGATGCAGAAAGCCAAAATCATTCTGGCCGATGAGCCCATCGCCTCGCTGGACCCGGAGTCGGCCCGCATCGTGATGGAAACCCTGCGCGACATCAACCAGAACGACGGCATCACCGTGGTGGTGACACTGCATCAGGTGGATTACGCCCTGCGCTACTGCGAGCGCATCGTCGCCCTGCGTCAGGGCCACGTGTTCTTCGATGGCGCCAGCCACCAGTTTGATAACGAACGTTTTGATCATCTCTACCGCAGCGTAAACCGCGTCGAAGAACGCGCGCAGGCTGCTTAACGCCCCGATAACGAGGAATGGAAATGAACTACAAAGCCGTTGCCGCGCTGGCCTTCACCAGCATGTTCAGCATCAGCACCCTGTTAAGCCCGGCGTACGCCGAAGAGCAGGAAAAAGCGTTGAACTTTGGCATCATTTCAACGGAATCACAGCAAAACCTGAAGCCGCAGTGGGAACCGTTCCTGATAGATATGGAAACCAAACTGGGGATCAAAGTGAACGCCTTCTTCGCCCCGGACTACGCGGGCATCATTCAGGGAATGCGCTTCAACAAAGTGGACATCGCGTGGTACGGCAACCTCTCTGCCATGGAAGCGGTGGACCGCGCCAACGGCCAGGTCTTTGCCCAGACCGTTGCGGCAGATGGCTCCCCAGGCTACTGGAGCGTGCTGATCGTGAACAAAGACAGCCCGATCAACACCCTCAACGACATGATCGCCAAACGCAAAGAGCTGACCTTTGGTAACGGCGATCCGAATTCCACCTCCGGCTTCCTCGTCCCTGGCTACTACGTCTTCGCGAAAAACAACATCTCCGCCAGCGACTTCAAGCGCACGGTCAACGCCGGCCACGAAACCAACGCCCTGGCCGTAGCGAACAAGCAGGTAGACGTTGCGACTAACAACACCGAAAACCTCGACAAGCTGAAGACCTCTGCGCCGGACAAGCTGAAAGCGCTGAAGGTGATCTGGAAATCACCGCTGATCCCGGGCGACCCGATCGTGTGGCGTAAAAACCTCTCCGAAAGCACCAAGGACAAGGTCTACGACTTCTTTATGAACTACGGCAAAACGCCGGAAGAGAAAGCAGTGCTGGCGCGCCTGGGCTGGGCACCGTTCCGCGCGTCCAGCGATTTGCAGCTGGTGCCGATTCGCCAGCTGGCGCTGTTCAAACAGATGCAGGGCGTGAAGGACAACAAAGGGCTCAAGGAAGAAGAGAAAACCAGCAAGGTCTCTGAGCTTCAGGCGCAGCTGGACGATCTCGACCGCCTGACCGCCGCGCTCGGCGCAATGACCAGCGTGAATAAAGCGGTGCAGTAACGCTTTTCGCCCGGTGGCGCTGCGCTTACCGGGCCTACATTTTGGATCGTAGGCCGGATAAGCGTCGCGCTATCCGGCACACAAAGACCCACGGAGTCAAACATGCAAACCATCACCCTCCCGCCGCCGAAGCGCAGCTGGTTCTCGCTTATAAGCTGGGCCATTCTGCTGGCGGTGCTGGTTATCTCCTGGAAAGGCGCAGAGATGGATCCGCTGCTGCTCTTCAAAGATTCCGGCAATATGGCGACCTTCGCCGCCGACTTCTTCCCGCCGGACTTCAGCCAGTGGCAGGACTACCTCGGTGAAATGGCGATCACCCTGCAAATCGCCGTCTGGGGCACCGCCCTCGCCGTCATTCTCTCCATTCCCTTCGGCCTGATGAGCGCCGAGAACATCGTGCCGTGGTGGGTATACCAGCCGATGCGCCGCCTGATGGACGCCTGTCGCGCCATCAACGAAATGGTCTTTGCGATGCTGTTCGTGGTGGCCGTCGGTCTGGGGCCGTTCGCGGGCGTGATGGCGCTGTTCATCCACACCACCGGCGTGCTCTCCAAGCTGCTCTCGGAAGCGGTTGAAGCCATCGAGCCCGGCCCGGTGGAAGGCATCCGCGCAACCGGCGCCAACAAAATCGAAGAGATCCTCTACGGCGTCCTGCCGCAGGTGATGCCGCTGCTCATCTCCTACTCGCTGTACCGCTTCGAGTCCAACGTCCGCTCCGCCACCGTGGTCGGCATGGTGGGCGCAGGCGGGATTGGTGTCACGCTGTGGGAAGCGATTCGCGGTTTCCAGTTCCAGCAAACCTGCGCCCTGATGGTACTTATCATCGTCACCGTCAGCCTGCTGGATTTCCTCTCTCAACGCTTGCGTAAGCACTTCATCTGATAAGCGAGGCTTTGATTGGTATGCACTTATCCAGACATCCGACCAGTTACCCCACCCGCTGGCAAGAGATTGCGGCCAGGCTCGAAGTGGAGCTGCGCACGCATTACCGCTGCGGTGACTACCTGCCCGCCGAGCAGCAGCTTGCCGACCGCTACGAAGTGAACCGCCACACCCTGCGCCGCGCCATTGACCAACTGGTCGAGCGCGGCTGGGTCCAGCGCCGTCAGGGCGTCGGCGTGCTGGTGCTGATGCGCCCGTTTGACTACCCGCTCAACGCCCAGGCGCGCTTTAGCCAGAACCTGCTCGATCAGGGCAGCCATCCCACCAGCGAAAAGCTGCTTTCGGTCCTGCGACCGGCCTCCCGCCACGTGGCGGACGCGCTCGGGATTCAGGAGGGTGACAATGTCGTACACCTGCGCACGTTGCGCCGGGTCAACGGCGTGGCGGTCTGCCAGATTGACCATTACTTCGCGGACCTCACCCTCTGGCCCGTGCTGCAACATTTCGCCAGCGGTTCCCTGCATGATTTTCTTCAGGACGCGACCGGCATTGCGCTCAAGCGCACCCAGACGCGCATCAGCGCCCGCCGTGCACAGGCGAAAGAGAGCAAGGTGCTCGAAATTCCCAATATGGCCCCGCTGCTCTGCGTGCGCACCCTCAACCACCGTGACGGCGAGGTCAACGCAACGGAATACTCCGTCAGCCTGACCCGCGCCGACATGATTGAATTCACCATGGAGCACTGAATGCACTTCGACACCTCCACTCGTCAGCGCTGGATGCGCGTGCTGGCCCACAGCCAGCCTGCTGCGCTGGCCGCCCGCATGAACGCTCTCGGCCTGACGCCGGACTACGACACGATCCGCGCGCCGGAGATCGGCCTGGTGCAGATCCAGGCACGCATGGGCGGCACCGGCGAGCGCTTCTTCGCTGGCGATGCCACTCTCACCCGCGCGGTGATCCGCCTTAACAGCGGCACGCTGGGTTACAGCTACGTACTTGGGCGCGACAAAACGCACGCCGAGCGCTGCGCGGTGATCGACGCGCTTTTACAGGAACACCCGCATTTCCAGACGTTAATGGAAACCCTTATTGCCCCGCTGGAAGCTGACCGCGCCGCACGTCTTGCCGCGCGTCAGGCCGAAGTGAACACCAGCCGGGTCGACTTCTTTACGCTCGTTCGCGGAGACAACGCATGACGCTTCAACCTGCCTTTACCCTGGCCGTCCAGGATGCCCAACAGAGTTTCCGTCGCCTGCTGAAGGCCATGAGCGAGCCGGGCGTGATCGTCTCCCTGCACCAGCTTTCGCAGGGCTGGCTGCCGCTCAACCTCGCCTCTACCAGCGTGCTGCTGACGCTGGCGGACAACGACACCCCGGTATGGCTGTCAGGCGCATTGCTGAACGATATCGCCAGCCAGAACCTGCGCTTTCACACCAGCGCGCCGCTGGTCGAGCAGCCCCAGCAGGCGGTCTTTGCCGTGGCCGACGAACAGATCAGCCATGAACAGCTTAACGCCCTGAGCGAAGGCAGTGCCGTCGCACCGGAAACCAGCGCCACGCTGATCCTGCAAGTTTCCAGCCTGAGCGGTGGCCGCATGCTTCGCCTGACGGGCGCAGGCATCGCCGACGAGCGGATGGTCGCGCCCCAGCTGCCGGAGTGCATCATCCATGAGCTGACCGAGCGTCCGCACCCGTTCCCGCTCGGCATTGACCTGATCCTGACCTGCGGCGAACGCCTGCTGGCGATCCCGCGGACCACTCACGTGGAGGTGTGCTGATGTACGTTGCCGTCAAAGGGGGGGAAAAGGCGATCGCCGCCGCCCATGCCTTACAGGAGCACAGACGCCGGGGGGATGACGCGCTTCCCGAACTCAGCGTCGCCCAGATTGAACAGCAGTTAAATTTGGCCGTCGACCGCGTAATGACCGAAGGCGGCATCGCGGACCGCGAGCTGGCGGCGCTGGCGCTGAAACAGGCCAGCGGCGATAACGTGGAAGCTATCTTTCTGCTGCGCGCCTACCGCACTACGCTGGCGAAGCTGGCGGTGAGCGAGCCGGTGAACACGGCGGAAATGCGTTTAGAGCGCCGCATTTCAGCGGTGTACAAAGACATTCCCGGCGGCCAGCTCCTTGGCCCGACCTACGACTACACCCATCGTCTGCTGGACTTCACGCTGCTGGCGAACGGTGAAGCCCCTCAGCTCAAAGCCTCTGACGCTGAACAAGACGCCTCTCCGCACGTTTTTAGCCTGCTGGCAAACCAGGGGCTGGCGAAGGCGGAGGAGGACACCGGCAGCACACCGGATGACATCACCCGCACGCCGCCGGTCTACCCGTGCTCACGCTCGTCCCGCCTGCAACAGCTGATGCGCGGCGACGAAGGGTATCTGCTGGCGCTGGCCTACTCCACACAGCGTGGGTACGGGCGCAACCACCCGTTCGCGGCAGAGATCCGCAGCGGCTATCTCGACATCGACATTGTGCCCGAAGAGCTGGGTTTTGCGGTGAACATCGGCGAACTGCTGATGACCGAATGTGAAATGGTCAACGGTTTTGTCGCGCCAGACAATGAAGATCCGCACTTTACCCGCGGCTATGGGCTGGTGTACGGCCTGAGCGAGCGTAAGGCGATGGCGATGGCGCTGGTTGACCGTGCGCTCCAGGCGCCGGACTACGGCGAGCCAGTCTCCGGCCCGGCACAGGACGAAGAGTTCGTGCTGGCCCACGCGGATAACGTTGAGGCCGCAGGCTTTGTCTCGCACCTCAAGCTGCCGCACTACGTCGATTTCCAGGCCGAACTGGAACTGCTGAAACGCCTGCAACGGGAGCGCGCCAATGGCTAACTTAAGCGGCTACAACTTTGCCTATCTGGATGAGCAAACGAAACGCATGATCCGCCGCGCCATTCTTAAAGCAGTGGCGATCCCCGGCTATCAGGTGCCGTTTGGTGGCCGTGAAATGCCGATGCCGTACGGCTGGGGCACCGGCGGCATTCAGATCACCGCCAGCGTGATTGGCGAAGCGGACGTGCTGAAGGTCATCGATCAGGGGGCAGACGACACCACCAACGCCGTGTCGATCCGCCACTTCTTTAAGCGCGTAACGGGCGTCAACACCACAGAGAAAACCGAGGATGCGACGCTGATCCAGACCCGCCACCGCATCCCGGAAACCCCGCTGACGGAAGATCAGATTTTGATTTTTCAGGTGCCGATCCCGGAGCCGCTGCGCTTTATCGAGCCGCGGGAAACCGAAACCCGCACCATGCATGCCCTGGAAGAGTACGGAATCATGCAGGTCAAACTGTATGAAGACATCGCCCGCTTCGGCCATATCGCCACCACCTACGCCTACCCGGTGAAGGTGAACGGCCGCTACGTGATGGACCCGTCGCCGATCCCGAAATTCGATAACCCGAAGATGGACATGATGCCTGCCCTGCAACTCTTTGGTGCCGGACGTGAAAAACGCATTTACGCCGTACCGCCGTATACGCGTGTCGAAAGCCTGGATTTTGACGATCACCCATTTACGGTGCAGGAGTGGGACGAGCCGTGCGCCATCTGCGGTTCCAAACACAGTTATCTGGATGAAGTGGTGCTGGACGACACGGGCAAACGAATGTTTGTCTGCTCCGACACCGATTACTGCCGCCAACAGAGCGAGGCGAACGGCCAATGAAACCGCTGCTTTCGGTTAATAACCTGACTCACCTTTATGCGCCGGGCAAAGGCTTCAGCGACGTGTCGTTTGAGCTGTGGCCGGGCGAAGTGCTGGGCATTGTCGGCGAGTCCGGCTCCGGTAAAACCACCCTGCTGAAGTCTATCTCCGCGCGCCTGACGCCGCAGAACGGCGACATTCTGTATGAAGGCAAATCCCTGTACGCCATGAGCGAGGCCGAGCGCCGCCGCCTGCTGCGCACCGAGTGGGGCGTGGTGCATCAGCATCCGATGGACGGCCTGCGCCGTCAGGTGTCGGCGGGAGGCAATATCGGCGAACGCCTGATGGCCACCGGCGCGCGCCACTACGGCAACATCCGCGCCACCGCGCAGCGCTGGCTGGAGGAGGTGGAGATCCCCGCCTCGCGCATCGACGACCTGCCAACGACCTTCTCCGGCGGCATGCAGCAGCGCTTGCAGATTGCCCGCAATCTGGTCACCCATCCGAAGCTGGTGTTTATGGATGAACCGACCGGCGGGCTGGACGTCTCCGTGCAGGCGCGCCTGCTCGACCTGCTGCGCGGCCTGGTGGTGGAGCTGAACCTGGCGGTGGTGATTGTCACCCACGATCTGGGCGTTGCGCGCCTGCTGGCGGACCGTCTGCTGGTAATGAAGCAGGGCCAGGTGGTGGAAAGTGGGCTGACCGACCGCGTGCTCGACGATCCACATCATCCGTACACCCAACTGCTGGTGTCGTCGGTGTTGCAGAACTGAGGGCGCTGTTGCCGGGTGGCGCTGCGCTTACCCGGCCTACGAACAGCGCACCTGTAGGCCGGGTAAGGCGAAGCCGCCACCCGGCAAAACGAATCGCGAGGCCAAAATGATCCACGTTGAAAATGTCAGTAAGACCTTTGTGCTCCACCAGCAAAACGGCGTCCGCCTGCCGGTACTGCAAAATGCCTCGTTAGAGGTCAGCGGCGGCGAATGCGTGGTGCTGCATGGTCACTCCGGCAGTGGGAAATCCACTCTGCTGCGTTCCCTGTACGCTAACTATTTACCGGACGAAGGCCATATCCATATTCGCCATAACAATGAATGGGTCGATCTGGTCCAGGCCCCTGCGCGCAAAGTACTGGAAGTGCGCCGTACAACGATCGGCTGGGTCAGCCAGTTCCTGCGGGTGATCCCGCGGATCTCCGCCCTGGACGTGGTGATGCAGCCCCTGCTGGATCTTGGCGTCCCGCGCGAAACCTGTGCCGCTAAAGCCGCCAGCCTGCTGACGCGCCTCAACGTGCCGGAGCGTCTGTGGCACCTCGCCCCGTCGACCTTTTCCGGTGGCGAACAGCAGCGCGTGAACATCGCGCGCGGCTTTATCGTCGATTACCCGATTTTGCTCCTCGATGAACCCACCGCCTCGCTCGACGCTAAAAACAGCGCAGCGGTGATGGTTCTGATCGAACAGGCCAAAGCGCGCGGCGCGGCGATCGTCGGGATCTTCCACGACGACGCCGTCCGCAATCGCGTGGCGGACAGGCTGCACCCAATGGGGACAAATGTATGATTATCAATAACGTCAGGCTGGTGCTGGAAAATGAGGTCGTGAACGGCTCGGTTGAGGTCCGGGACGGCGTCATCCGCGCGTTTGCCGAAACCCAGAGCCGCTCCCCGGAGGCGATGGACGGCGAAGGCGGCTGGCTGCTGCCGGGGCTGATTGAGCTGCACACCGATAATCTCGATAAATTCTTCACTCCCCGCCCGAAGGTGGACTGGCCCGCCCATTCGGCAATGAGCAGCCACGACGCGCTGATGGTCGCCAGCGGTATCACCACGGTGCTGGACGCGGTGGCGATCGGCGACGTGCGCGACGGCGGCGATCGTCTGGAAAATCTGGAAAAGATGATCAACGCCGTGGAAGAGACGCAAAAGCGCGGCCTCAACCGCGCCGAGCACCGCCTGCACCTGCGCTGCGAGCTACCACACCACACCACGCTACCGCTGTTTGAAAAGCTGGTCGGGCGCGAGCCGGTGTCGCTGGTCTCCCTGATGGACCACTCGCCAGGGCAGCGCCAGTTCGCCAACATTGAAAAATATCGCGAATACTATCAGGGCAAGTATTCACTCAGCGACGCGGAGATGGCGCGCTATGAAGAAGAGCAGTTGGCGCTGGCAGCCCGGTGGTCGCAGCCGAACCGCCTCTCCATTGCCGCGATGTGCCGCGACCGCAACATCGCGCTGGCCAGCCATGACGACGCCACGCACGAGCACGTACGGGAATCCCACCAGCTTGGCAGCGTGATCGCCGAATTTCCCACCACGTTCGAGGCGGCTGAAGCCTCCCGTAAGCACGGTATGAACGTGCTGATGGGCGCGCCGAACATCGTGCGCGGCGGCTCGCACTCCGGCAACGTGGCGGCAAGCAAACTCGCTTCACTTGGCCTACTGGATATCCTCTCGTCTGACTATTACCCCGCCAGCCTGCTGGACGCGGCGTTTCGGGTGGCGGACGATGAAGGTAACAGCTTCACGCTGCCGCAGGCGATCCGTCTGGTGACGAAAAACCCGGCCAGCGCGCTCAACCTTCACGATCGCGGTGAGATTGCCGAAGGCAAACGGGCGGATCTGGTGCTGGCGCACCGTAAGGGCGAGCACATTCATATCGACCACGTCTGGCGTCAGGGAAAAAGGGTGTTCTGATGGGAAGACTCATCTGGTTAATGGGCCCGTCCGGCTCCGGGAAGGACAGCCTGCTGTCGGCGTTACGGCAGCGGGAACATTCACAGCTGCTGGTGGCGCACCGCTACATTACCCGCGCGGCGAACGCCGGGAGTGAAAACCATATCGCCCTGAGCGAGCAGGAGTTTTTTACCCGCGCCGGGCAAAACCTGCTGGCGCTGAGCTGGCACGCGAACGGCTTTTATTACGGCGTCGGCATCGAGATCGACCTCTGGCTGCACGCGGGCTTCGACGTGCTGGTCAACGGTTCACGCGCGCATCTGCCGCAGGCCATAGCCCGGTACGAAGCGGCGCTGCTGCCGGTCTGTTTGCAGGTTTCTCCGGATATTCTGCGCAGCCGCCTGCAAAGCCGGGGGCGCGAAAATGCGCGTGAGATCGACCAGCGGCTGGAACGTGCGGCGCGCTACACCCCATCGGGCTGTCACGTCCTCAATAACGACGGAAGTTTGCTACAGTCAGTCGAGACCTTTTTATCGCTTATTCGCCAGAAGGAGAGACAGCATGCCTGACTGCCAGCTTCGCCCCGCCACCGCCGACGATGCGCAAATTGTTTACGCCCTGATCTGTGAACTGAAGCAGGCAGAGTTCGATCACCAGGCGTTTCACGCCGGATTTCTGGCCAACCTTCAGGATCACAATATGCGCTACCAGCTTGCTGAGCTGGACGGGCAGGTCATCGGCATGATCGGCCTGCACATGCAGTTTCACCTGCACCATGCCCGCTGGATCGGCGAGATCCAGGAGCTGGTGGTGATGCCGCAGGCGCGCGGACTGAAAGTGGGCAGCCAGCTCCTGGCCTGGGCAGAGGACATCGCGAGGCAGGCAGGTGCCGAGCTGACCGAACTTTCCACCAGCGTAAAGCGCGTGGATGCACACCGTTTTTATGTTCGTGAAGGGTATACGCAAAGCCATTTCCGCTTCACCAAACCGCTGTAGAGGTGCGTTATGAGTCTGACCATCACGTTAACGGGAACCGGAAGCGCACAGCTGGTGCCGGTGTTTGGCTGCGACTGTGCCGCGTGCCGAAGGGCGCGCTTGCAGGATAATTATCGCCGTCGCCCCTGTAGCGCGGCGGTCAAATTCAACGATGCGGTCACCTTGCTGGACGCGGGTATTCCGCATCTGATGGACGACTGGCCTGCGGGCAGCTTCCAGCAGTTTTTGCTTACTCATTATCATATGGATCACGTTCAGGGGCTTTTCCCTCTGCGCTGGGGCGTAGGCGCCACCATTCCCGTCTACGGTCCGCCAGACGAGGCAGGCTGTGACGATCTGTTCAAACATCCGGGCATCCTGGATTTCAGCCACACGGTCGAGCCGTTCGTGATGTTTGAGCTACAGGGCCTGCGGGTGACGCCGCTGCCGCTCAACCATTCTAAACTCACGTTTGGCTATCTGCTGGAGTCCGCCCACAGCCGCGTGGCGTGGCTGTCTGATACCGCCGGACTGCCGGATAAAACGGTGACGTTTCTGCTTAACAACCAGCCGCAGGCGATAATTATCGACTGTAGCCATGAACCGCGTCCGGAGACGCCGCGTAACCACTGTGATTTAAATACGGTGATGGCCCTGAACGAGGTGATTGGCTGTCCGCAGGTGATCCTGACGCATATCAGCCATCAGTTTGACGCGTGGATGATGGATAACCAACTGCCGGACGGCATTGAAGCGGGATATGACGGGATGGTTTTGGTTCTCGACTGAATTCTGCCGGGTGGCGGCTGCGCCTTATCCGGCCTACGCTCCAGGTTTTGTAGGCCTGCGTAAGCGAAGCGCCACCAGGCTTTAGCCTCGATCGTAATCATCCTCTAACCGACGCTCATCTTCTTCTAACCGACGCCTGTCGTCATCCAGCTGGCGCTGACGCTCGTCTAAACGCTGGCGTCGATCCTCTAACTGCCGGCGACGATCGTCGTACTGCCGACTGTCGGTTTGACGGCTGCGATCGTAACGATCGTCGTCATCGTCATTACGGCTGCTGCCGGGGTTATAGGCGTCGTTGATCGCCTGCTGAATATTGCCAATGGCATCATCAATCACATCAGCATGCGCCAGCTGGCTGGTTAAAGTCAGCAAGCCAAATAACAGGGCGGTAGAGTAACGTTTCATAAGGCCAGACTCGCAGGTGAACTGGCCTTAAGGTAATGACTGGCTATTGGCGGGAGTAGCGGAGGAATCTCAAATTGCCCTCACCTGCGCAGTGCCGCTCAGGCTTGCCGACATCTTTTTGACGTGACGGAAATTCAATCCACGTCACATCCCTGCCCTTTCGACACGTCAATTTTGACGATTGGCTGTTTTTCGTCAGGGTTTTGCTCCGCAAACGGCCGTAACGTCAGGAAATACCCCTATTAAAAACATGGCATAGATGCTGCATAAAGGGCAGGTAAGAACTGTTTAACGGGAGCAAAGTGATGAAAAAGGTCGTCACGGTTTGCCCTTATTGTGCCTCAGGTTGCAAGATCCACCTGGTGGTCGATAACGGCAAAATCGTCCGGGCGGAAGCGGCGCAGGGTAAAACCAATCAGGGCACGCTGTGCCTGAAAGGGTATTACGGCTGGGATTTTATTAACGATACCCAAATCCTCACGCCGCGCCTGAAAACCCCCATGATCCGCCGCGAGCGCGGTGGCAAGCTGGAAGCCGTCTCCTGGAATGAAGCGCTGGATTATGTCGCCACGCGCCTCAGCGCCATCAAGGCCAAGTATGGCCCGGATGCGATTCAGACCACCGGCTCCTCGCGCGGGACGGGGAATGAAACCAACTATGTGATGCAAAAATTCGCGCGCGCCGTTATTGGTACCAATAACGTCGACTGCTGCGCTCGCGTCTGACACGGCCCATCGGTTGCAGGTCTGCACCAGTCGGTCGGTAATGGCGCAATGAGCAATGCCATCAATGAGATAGATAACACCGATCTGGTGTTTATCTTCGGTTATAACCCGGCGGATTCTCACCCTATCGTCGCGAACCACGTGATTCGCGCCAAACAGAACGGGGCGAAAATCATCGTCTGCGATCCGCGCAAAATCGAAACCGCGCGCATTGCGGATATGCACATCGCACTGAAAAACGGCTCGAATATCGCGCTTTTGAACGCGATGGGGCACGTCATTATTGAGGAAAACCTGTACGACCAGACGTTTGTCGCCACGCGTACGGAAGGGTTTGAAGAGTACCGGAAAATTGTCGAAGGCTACACGCCGGAGTCGGTAGAGTCGATAACCGGCGTGAGCGCGCAGGCGATCCGCCAGGCTGCACGCATGTACGCCGGGGCCAAAACCGCCGCCATTCTGTGGGGCATGGGTGTGACCCAGTTCTATCAGGGCGTGGAAACCGTGCGTTCCCTGACCAGCCTCGCGATGCTTACCGGAAATCTGGGTAAAGCGCATGTCGGCGTGAACCCGGTGCGCGGTCAGAATAACGTGCAGGGCGCGTGCGACATGGGCGCGCTGCCGGACACGTATCCTGGCTATCAGTACGTGAAGTACCCGGAAAACCGCGAGAAGTTTGCGAAGGCCTGGGGCGTGGAGAGCCTGCCGGAACACACCGGATACCGCATCAGCGAGCTGCCGCACCGCGCGGCGCACGGCGAAGTGCGGGCGGCCTACATCATGGGTGAAGATCCGCTCCAGACCGACGCCGAGCTGTCTGCGGTGCGCAAAGGCTTTGAGGATCTGGAGCTGGTGATTGTCCAGGATATCTTCATGACCAAAACCGCGGCGGCGGCGGATGTGATTCTCCCGTCGACCTCCTGGGGCGAGCATGAAGGCGTCTACACGGCGGCGGACCGCGGTTTCCAGCGCTTCTTTAAGGCCGTTGAGCCGAAGTGGGATCTGAAAACCGACTGGCAGATTATCAGCGAAATCGCCACTCGCATGGGCTACCCGATGCACTACAACAACACCCAGGAGATCTGGGACGAGCTGCGCCATCTCTGCCCGGATTTTTACGGGGCAACCTATGAAAAAATGGGCGAGCTGGGGTATATCCAGTGGCCGTGCCGGGACGAGTCGGAGGCCGACCAGGGGACGTCTTATCTCTTTAAGGAGAAATTCGACACCCCGAACGGGCTGGCGCAGTTCTTCACCTGCGACTGGGTCGCGCCGATCGATAAACTCACTGACGAGTTTCCGATGGTGCTCTCTACCGTGCGCGAAGTGGGCCACTACTCCTGCCGTTCAATGACCGGCAACTGTGCCGCGCTTGCGGCGCTGGCGGACGAGCCGGGCTACGCGCAGATCAACACCGCCGACGCCGAACGGCTCGGTATTGAAGATGAAGCGCTGGTGTGGGTGAACTCGCGTAAGGGCCGCATCATTACCCGCGCGCAGGTCAGCGACCGTCCGAACAAAGGGGCGGTCTACATGACCTACCAGTGGTGGATTGGCGCCTGTAACGAACTGGTGACGGAGAACCTCAGTCCGATAACCAAAACGCCGGAGTATAAATACTGCGCCGTCAACGTGGAGCCGATTGCGGACCAGCACGCGGCGGAACAGTATGTGATCGACGAATATAACAAGCTGAAGGCCCGACTGCGTGAAAGCGCAATGGGTTAATGCTGTTAAATAATCGCTGACTAAATGGGGTGAGATATTCACCCCATTATTATTTCTGGCATCAATATTAATTACATCTATATATATTTCTGAAGGCGTCTCGCAGAAAAATGTAATTTGCGCGTAAATAAATTACATCTTTGCATTTTAATTCAGAGGGATAAGATATGCGGCGGGTGCTTAAGACTTTCTGTCTTGAGCATTGTTGAGGGACAGAAAGTGGAAAGCCCCGGGAAATTTTTATTTACCCGAGGCTACCCCTCAACAACCAACAGGTTGAGAGTAGCCTCTTATTCTTTTGTAAGCAAGGAGTAAAAGGCATGACGCCATTAAAAACTGCGTTAGGCATCGTCTTTATTATTTGCCTGACGATAGTGATCTTTACCTTTATTACTCGCGATAAGTTATGTGAGTTTTCAATAAAGAGTGAACATCAGGAGGTGGCGGCAAAATTAGCCTGCACCGCGGGCTAACCTCTTCGGGCGGAACGCGTGTTCCGCCCGGCTTGTGGGATGCTGAGGTCTTAACGCACCCGTTTTTTTCTTCTGTCGCCGCGATTATACTGCGCGGCGTGTACCCAGATGATAAGAATCCATGAAAACCCTTTTTCTGATGTTGTTCTTTTTAACCGCATTTGCCCATGCCGATGAGATTGGCGGCCAGTATAAAAAGCAGGCTGAAGCGGGCAATGCGCGCGCGCAGTATTATCTCGCCGATACGTACTTCAGCTCCGGTGACAAAATACAGGCAGCGCTGTGGGCCGAGAAAGCCGCGAAAGGCGGTGATATTGACGCCATGGGGTTACTCTCGCAGATCCTCTTTACGCAGGGGGATTATGCTCAGTCCAAAACGCTGGCGCAGCAGGCCACCATCGCAGGCAGCAAGCGCGGCACAATTATGCTGGCGCGCATTCTGGTGAACACGCAGGCGGGTAAAACCGACTATCCCCAGGCCATCAAGCTCCTGCAATCGGCGACCGAAGATATCGATAGCGACGCGGCGGTGGACGCGCAGCTGCTGCTGGGGCTGATTTATGCCAACGGTGTTGACGTCCCTCAGGATGACGCGCAGGCCGCGTCGTGGTTTAAACGCAGCTCGTCACTGTCACGTACCGGTTATGCGGAGTACTGGGCAGGAATGCTGTTCCAGCAGGGGGAGAAAGGGTTTATCACGCCGAATACGCAGAAAGCGCTCTACTGGCTAAACCTGAGCTGTACCGAAGGGTTTGATACGGGGTGTGAGGAGTTTGATGCGTTGAGCGGAGAATAACGTGCCGGGTGGCGGCTTCGCCTTACCCGGCCTACAAAACCCGTAGGCCCGGTAAGCGCAGCGCCACCGGGCTTAGGATGTTACTGGTCAGCCGTCTTATCAAAACGACCCAGCACCTCGCGTTCATACGCCAGCGCTTTTTTACGGTCGAATTTGTGTTCCCACTTGGAGATAACCAGCACCGCCAGCGCGTTACCTACCACGTTCAGCGCGGTACGCGCCATGTCGAGGATACGGTCCACACCGGCGATGAACGCCAGGCCTTCCAGCGGAATACCCACGCTGCCCAGCGTCGCCAGCAGCACCACGAAGGAGACGCCCGGCACGCCTGCGATGCCCTTTGAGGTCACCATCAGCGTCAGAACCAGTACGATCTCCTGCCACAGCGACAGGTCAATGCCGTACAGCTGCGCGATAAAGATCGCCGCAATACTCTGGTACAGCGTCGAGCCATCCAGGTTAAAGGAGTAGCCGGTCGGCACCACGAAGCTCGTTATCGACGCTGGCGCACCGTACGCCTCCATCTTCTCGATAATGCGCGGCAGCACGCTCTCGGAGCTTGCGGTGGAGTACGCCAGAATCAGCTCATCCTTAAGGATGCGGATCAGGATCCAGATACTCAGCCCGCACAGGCGCGCCACAATCCCCAGCACCACCAGCGCGAAGAACAGAATGGCGAAGTGCACCAGGATCACCAGCTTCGCCAGCGGCCACAGGGAGGCAAAACCGAAGTTCGCCACGGTCACGGCGATCAGCGCAAAGACCCCAACCGGCGCATAGCGCATGACCATGTGGGTGACTTTGAACATGGTTTCGGAGATAGAGCGGAACACGGTCACCAGCGGCTCACGGTGCGTTGCCGGCAGGGAGGAGAGCCCCAGTCCAAAGAGTACCGAGAAGAAGATGATCGGCAGCATCTCGCCTTTCGCCATCGACGCGATAATGTTGGTGGGCACCAGCGACAGGATCGTGCCCATCAGGCCGTGAGCGTGGCTCTGCACGTCAGCGGTCGTGCTTTGATATTTCGAAATATCCACCGTCGCCAGCTGCGACATATCGATCCCGGAACCTGGCTGGAATACGTTCGCCAGGGTGATGCCAAGAATGATGGCAACCGTGGTGATCACTTCGAAATAGATAATGGTTTTTGCACCGATGCGGCCTAACTGCTTCGCATCACCTACTCCGGCAATTCCGACCACCAGCGTCGAGATCACAATGGGCACCACAATCATCTTGATCAGATGAATAAAGATATCGCCCGCAGGGGAGAGAAGGTTCGCAATCAGCCACTCGCGGCTGTCGCTATGATAATGGAGGTAACTGCCCAGCAAGATGCCCAGCACAAGGGCCAGCAGGATCTGCCAGGCCAGGCTGACTTTCAAATTTTTCATAGAAACTGACTTCCTCAATGAAATCTCCGCACCAGCAAAACTGCATGAATATGGAGACATACTGAAAGGGTATGAATTGTGTTGCGTTGGTTTATGGGATTTTTTAACGCGCCGTATGAGTATCATTTGCACGGCATGCTGCGCAAGCCTTAAAGAACAAGGCATTTCACTGCAAAAAGGGTCACTGGCGGTAATTTATAGCAATTCGCATAAATAACCGTTTGTTATACAAAATATTTTCACTGCAAAAAAGTGAATAATTCTTTAGATGAATTATTTCCCTTCAAAGTTTCATTCGCTCAATTTTCATACGCTTCAGACAATGCGTGATCTGTCGCCCAAATACTAAACAAAGCTTGTAAAGCCCCTACTATTAACGTTTTTGCGACATATTATTAACATCTTACAAGGAGAAAAAAAGCCATGAGCCAAATACACAAACACGACATTCCCGCAAACATTGCGGACCGTTGCCTGATAAGCCCGGAGCAGTACCAGGAGAAATATCAGCAGTCTATTTCCAGCCCTGACGCGTTCTGGGGCGAGCAGGGCCACATCCTCGACTGGATCAAACCTTATCAGAAGGTAAAAAACACCTCTTTCGCGCCGGGTAACGTCTCCATTAAATGGTATGAAGACGGCACGCTGAACCTGACGGCGAACTGCCTGGACCGCCATCTTGCCGAACGCGGCAACGAAACAGCCATTATCTGGGAAGGCGACGACGCCTCTCAGAGCAAACACATCTCCTATAAAGAACTGCACCGCGACGTCTGCCGCTTTGCCAACGTGCTGCTGGCCCAGGGCATTAAAAAAGGCGACGTGGTGGCTATCTATATGCCCATGGTGCCGGAAGCCGCGGTGGCTATGCTGGCCTGCGCGCGCATCGGTGCGATCCACTCCGTGATCTTCGGCGGCTTCTCCCCTGAAGCGGTTGCCGGACGCATCGTTGACTCTAATTCGAAGCTGGTGATCACCGCTGACGAGGGCGTGCGCGCCGGTCGCGGTATTCCGCTGAAGAAAAACGTCGATGAAGCGCTGAAAAACCCGAACGTGAAGTCCATCAATAACGTCATTGTCTTCAAACGTACGGGCGGCAACATCGACTGGCACGAGGGGCGCGACCTGTGGTGGAGCGATCTGATTGAAAACGCGAGTGATCAGCATCAGCCGGAAGAGATGAACGCGGAAGATCCGCTGTTTATCCTTTATACCTCCGGCTCCACCGGTAAGCCGAAGGGCGTACTGCACACCACCGGCGGCTATCTGGTGTACGCCGCGACGACCTTTAAATACGTTTTCGACTACCATCCGGGCGATATCTACTGGTGCACCGCCGACGTGGGCTGGGTCACCGGTCACAGCTACCTGCTGTACGGCCCGCTGGCCTGCGGCGCAACGACGCTGATGTTTGAAGGCGTACCGAACTGGCCGACCCCGGCGCGCATGTGCCAGGTGGTTGATAAGCACCAGGTTAACATTCTCTACACCGCGCCAACGGCAATCCGTGCGCTGATGGCGGAAGGGGATAAAGCCATCGAGGGAACTGACCGCTCTTCCCTGCGCATCCTCGGCTCCGTAGGCGAGCCGATCAACCCGGAAGCCTGGGAGTGGTACTGGAAGAAAATCGGCAATGAGAAGTGCCCGGTGATGGATACCTGGTGGCAGACCGAAACCGGCGGCTTCATGATCACGCCAATGCCGGGCGCCACGCAGCTGAAAGCCGGTTCGGCCACCCGCCCGTTCTTCGGTGTGCAGCCTGCGCTGGTGGACAACGAAGGCAATCCGCAGGAAGGCGCCACCGAAGGCAACCTGGTGATCGTCGATTCCTGGCCAGGCCAGGCACGCACCCTGTTCGGCGACCATGAGCGCTTCGAGCAGACCTACTTCTCGACCTTCAAAAACATGTACTTCAGCGGCGACGGCGCGCGCCGGGATGAAGACGGTTATTACTGGATCACCGGACGCGTGGACGACGTGCTGAACGTTTCCGGCCACCGTCTGGGTACGGCAGAGATTGAGTCCGCGCTGGTGTCGCATCCGAAGATTGCCGAAGCGGCGGTAGTTGGCATTCCGCACAACATCAAGGGCCAGGCGATTTACGCCTACGTCACGCTGAACCACGGTGAAGAGCCGTCGCCGGAGCTGTATACCGAGGTGCGCAACTGGGTACGTAAAGAGATTGGCCCGCTTGCCACGCCGGACGTACTGCACTGGACAGACTCGCTGCCGAAAACCCGTTCCGGCAAGATTATGCGCCGTATCCTGCGCAAAATCGCGGCAGGCGATACCAGCAACCTCGGCGATACCTCAACGCTTGCCGATCCTGGCGTGGTGGACAAACTGCTCGAAGAGAAGCAGGCCATCGCGATGCCATCATAATCTTTTCTCCCTCTCCCCTCACCCTAACCCTCTCCCCATAGGGGAGAGGGGATAAAACAAACCAACCTTACCTCTGGAGATTTCTGTGATGAATCATGATATTTGTCAGCAGATAGAGAATAGTGCGCACTACAGGGAGCTCGTCGAAAAACGGCAACGGTTTGCCTTCATCCTTTCCATCATCATGCTGATTATCTACGTCGGCTTTATTCTGCTGATCGCCTTTGCGCCGCAGTGGCTTGGGACGCAGCTGCACGCCGGAACCAGCGTTACGCGCGGTATCCCGATTGGCATTGGCGTTATCGTTATTTCGTTTGTGCTGACGGGTGTGTACGTCTGGCGTGCGAACGGTGAATTCGATCGTCTTAATAAAGCAGTACTGCAAGAGGTAAAAGCATCATGAAGCGAGTCCTGACGGCGCTTGCCGCCACACTTCCCTTTGCTGCCCAGGCGGCGGATGCCCTTACCGGCGAGGTTCAGCGCCAGCCCACCAACTGGCAGGCTATCGTCATGTTCCTGATTTTCGTGGTGCTGACGCTGTACATTACGTACTGGGCATCGAAACGCGTGCGCTCCCGTAACGATTACTACACCGCGGGCGGCAACATAACCGGCTTCCAGAACGGGCTGGCGATTGCGGGTGACTTTATGTCTGCCGCCTCGTTCCTCGGGATCTCCGCGCTGGTTTACACCTCCGGCTACGACGGCCTGATCTACTCCCTCGGCTTCCTCGTCGGCTGGCCGATCATTCTGTTCCTGATTGCCGAGCGCCTGCGTAACCTTGGTCGCTACACCTTTGCAGACGTGGCCTCCTACCGTCTGAAGCAAGGCCCTATCCGCATGCTGTCCGCCTGCGGTTCGCTGGTGGTCGTGGCGCTGTACCTGATTGCCCAGATGGTGGGCGCAGGCAAGCTGATCGAGCTGCTGTTCGGCCTGAACTATCACGTCGCGGTGGTGCTGGTGGGCGTGCTGATGGTGATGTACGTTCTGTTCGGCGGCATGCTGGCCACCACCTGGGTGCAGATCATCAAAGCCGTGCTGCTGCTGTTCGGCGCCAGCTTTATGGCCTTCATGGTGATGAAACACGTCGGCTTCAGCTTCAATAACCTGTTTACCGAAGCGATGTCGGTACACCCGAAAGGAGAAGCGATCATGAGCCCGGGCGGGCTGGTGAAGGATCCGATATCCGCGCTCTCGCTCGGTCTCGGCCTGATGTTTGGTACTGCGGGGCTGCCGCACATTCTGATGCGTTTCTTCACCGTGTCAGACGCGCGTGAAGCGCGCAAGAGCGTGTTCTACGCCACCGGTTTCATGGGCTACTTCTACATTCTGACCTTCATTATCGGCTTCGGCGCGATCATGCTGGTGGGGGCGAACCCGGCGTTTAAAGACGCGGCGGGCGCGCTGATTGGCGGTAACAACATGGCGGCGGTGCACCTGGCCGACGCGGTGGGCGGTAACCTGTTCCTCGGCTTTATCTCCGCCGTGGCCTTCGCCACCATCCTTGCGGTGGTCGCCGGGCTGACGCTGGCGGGCGCGTCTGCGGTATCGCACGACCTCTACGCCAACGTCTTCCGTAAAGGCGCGAGCGAGCGCGACGAGCTGAAGGTTTCCAAAATCACCGTGCTGGTACTGGGCGTGGTCGCCATTCTGCTGGGCATTCTCTTCGAGAAGCAGAACATCGCCTTCATGGTAGGGCTGGCCTTCTCGATTGCGGCGAGCTGTAACTTCCCGATCATTCTGCTCTCCATGTACTGGTCAAAGCTGACCACCCGTGGGGCGATGATTGGCGGCTGGCTGGGGCTGCTGACGGCGGTGGTTCTGATGATCCTCGGCCCGACAATTTGGGTGCAGATCCTTGGTCACGAAAGCGCTATCTTCCCGTATGAATACCCGGCGCTGTTCTCCATTGCCGTGGCGTTTATCGGGATCTGGTTCTTCTCGGCCACCGACAACTCGCCGGAGGGTAACCTGGAGCGTGAGAAGTTCCGCGCCCAGTTTATCCGCTCGCAAACCGGCCTGGGCGTTGAGCAGGGCCGCGCGCACTAAGCCTTTCTCCCCGGTCATGCTGGCCGGGGAGCTTAAAACATCACCCACGCCACCAGCGGCGCAATCAGCACCATCGTCACGCCCGACAGCATCATCACCAGGCTTGCCACCACGCCCTCCTGCTGACCGAGTTCATACGAACGCGCCGTTCCCGCACCGTGCGACGCCGCGCCAAAGCCCGCCCCTTTCGCCATCCCTTCCCGAATGGACAGCCGCAGAAACAGCATATCGCCCACCGCCATGCCGAATACGCCGGTGACGACCACAAACAGCGCCACCAGGTCCGGCTGTCCGCCGAGCGGTTTGGCGGCCGCCAGCGCAAACGGCGTGGTCACCGAGCGCACGGCCAGGCTGCGCTGAATTTCATCGGAGAGGGTAAACAGCCGCGCCAGCCAGACGGAGCTACAGACCGCCACCACCGTCGCGGTGACGACCCCCGCGCTGAGCGACATCCAGTGGCGTTTGATAATCGCCAGGTTGTCATACACCGGCACCGCAAAGGCGATAGTCGCCGGGCCGAGCAGCCACAGCAGCCAGTGGGATTCACCAATGTAGTTCTGCCAGGAGATATGGCCGAAGACCAGCATCAGCACCAGCAGGATGGGCGTGAAGACCAGCGGCATCAGCGGCAGCGTGCGAAAGCGGCGATACAGGCGCTTGTTGGCAAAGTAGATGATGACCGTCACGATCAGGCACAGCACGCTTATCTGAAAGTTAGTCATGCTTTTGCCTGCTGATTTCGAACCGGTACACTTTATCCACCACCCAGGCGGTGGCCCCCAGCACCATCAGCGTGCTCAGGGCGATGACCGCGAAGATGCGCCAGCCGTCGACCATCAGCAGCTGCGCATAGTTCACCACCGCCACCACGGCAGGAACGAAAAACAGCAGCATCTCCGCCAGCAGCCAGCGCGCGCCGGCGCGCACCCAGCTGAGGGGCAACGCGCGGCAGAGGATCAGCGCCAGCATCAGTACCATCCCCACCAGGTTGGCGGGTAAAGGCAGGTGCAGCCAGTCGACAAGATATTCCGCAAAAACAAACAGTCCCGCGTAGAGCAGTACCTGAACCGGGACCTGGAGTCGTTGCACAACGGCAGGCGTAACACGGCTTAACGCCACGGCCATGGGTTTTTTCCTCAGAATTGAGACGAGGCGCCAGTATAGTGAGCGTACGTCATCGACTGAAATGAATTAAAATCATCGAAGGTATAGTTTCGAGGAATAATCATGGACATAAGAACGCTGCGCTATTTTGTCGAGGTGGTTCGCCAGCAAAGTTTTACCCGCGCAGCGGAGAAGTTGTTCGTTACCCAGCCCACCATCAGTAAGATGCTGAAAAACCTCGAAGACGAGCTGAACTGTACCCTGCTTATTCGTGACGGACGCAAGCTGCTGCTGACCGATACCGGGCGCGTGGTGTTCGAGCGCGGGCTGGCGATCCTGGCAGAATTCCGCCAGCTGGAGGCCGAGCTTGGCGACATTAATCACCTGACAAAAGGGCTGCTGCGGCTCGGCATTCCGCCGATGGTCGGCATGATGATGGCCGGGCCGATAAGCCTCTTCCGCCAGCGCTACCCCGGCGTTGAGCTTAAAATTTCTGAGTTTGGCGGCCTGACCGTGCAGCAGGCGGTGATCAACGGCGAGCTGGACGTGGCCATGACGGCCCTTCCCGTGGAGGAAGAGAGCGGGCTGGCAACGCTGCCGCTGTTCAGCCATCCGCTGTGCGTGCTGGTGCCTCGCTCCGGCGACTGGCTGAAGGTTGAGTCGGTGAACCCCGAGCGGCTCGGCGAGCACCCGCTGCTGATTTACAACGAAGATTTCGCCTTAAGCCGCCAGCTGATGGCGCTGTTTAATCACCATAACGTGAAGCCCCGCATTGCGGTGCGCAGCGGCCAGTGGGATTTCCTCGCGGCAATGGTCCAGGCGGGCGTGGGGATTGCCATTCTGCCGCAGCCGATTTGCGAACGGCTGGATAAAAACACGCTGCGCTGGATCCCGCTGGAGAGCGACCTGCACTGGCAGTTAGGGATGATCTGGCGTGAAGGGGTGTATCTGTCGCACAGCGCACAGGCGTGGCTGCAATGTTGTGAGGGGTTTTGGGTGCGGTCTGAATAGTGCCGGGTGGCGGCTTCGCCTTACCCGGCCTACGGTTCAAATGTAGGCCCGGTAAGCGCAGCGCCACCGGGCAACAACGCGCTACTGATTCTCTATCAACAGCGCTTCCAGCAGATCCAGATCGTGCAGCAGCTTTTGCAGCGTCTCGTTGCTGATCTGACGCGTCGCGCGCAGGTGATACAGCTCGGCACGCTCGGAGCGCAGCGCCGCCAGGCGGAAACGACGCTCGAGGTTCTCTTCCTGCAATGAACTTTCCACGTCGTTACGTCCGTCAGCACGACGGCGCAAATTACCAATCACGCGTGAGCTGACTTCCTTCAGCAGCTGATTATCAATGTTCTCTTCGGCATCGGCTGCCAGACGCTCCTCCATCTTCTCAATGGCGACAATCGCGACTTCCGCCGTCGCCGCGCGGGCAATCCGCTCCTCTTTATGCTGCTGCGAAGAGTCACCCGCATCAATGTGTTGCAGCAGAATCGGCAGCATAATCACGCCGACAAACAGCGAGAAGAGGATCACGCCCGCCGCCAGGAATACCAGTTCGTAACGCGCCGGGAAGACGTCGCCCGTCGGCAGGAGCAGCGGAATGGAGAGCACACCGGCAAGAGTGATCGCCCCGCGCACACCGGCGAAAGAGGCAATCAGCAGCTCGCGCGTGGTCCAGGAGCCGAACTCCATCGGCTTTTTCGTCAGGAAGCGGACGCTGAACTTTTTCATCGTCCACAGCCAGCCGAAACGCACCAGCATCAGCGCAAGGTAGATGAGCACGATATCGGTAAACAGCATCCAGACTTCAACGTTCGGATCGGCTTCTGCCGCGATCAGCGAAGATTCCATAATGCCCGGCAACTGTAGACCCAACAGCAGGAAGACCATGCCGTTGAACACGAATTCCAGCATCGCCCAGGTACTGTTTGCACGCAGGCGCATCGCCAGCGGCGCGCGGCGCATCACGCCGGAGCGGGTGATGGTCATCCCCGCGGCTACCGCTGCCAGAATGCCCGACACGCCGATATGTTCGGCAATCAGATAAGAGGCAAACGGCAGCAGGAACAGCAGAACGATTTGCGTCGCCGGTTCATCGCCGCCCCAGCGGCTGAGGAAGCGCAGCGAACGACCGTACAGCCAGCTCACCACAAAGCCTGCGAGGATCCCGCCAATCGCCACCTTGAAGAATTCCAGGGTCGCGCCACCAATGGTAAAGACCATGGTGCCCATGGCTACCGCCACGGCAAACTTCAGGGCCACCAGGCCGGAAGCGTCGTTCATCAACGCTTCACCCTGCAAAATGCCCATGATTTTCTTTGGAATGCGCCCTTCGCCTACGATGCCGGACAGCGCCACGGCGTCGGTCGGCGACAGCACGGCGGCCAGCGCAAAGGCGGGAATTAACGGGATACCCGGTACGGCCCAGTAGATCAGGAAACCTATCCCGACCACGGTAACGACCACCAGCGCCAGCGCCAGACCGAAGATCTCTCGCCCGTGCTCAAGAAATTCGCGCGTCGGCGTTTTCCACCCATCGGCAAACAGCAGCGGCGGGATAAACAGCACGAGGAACAGTTCCGGATCGAACTCCACGTGCAGGCCGAACGTCGGCCACGCCAGCAGCGCGCCGATGGCTATTTGCATTAAAGGCAGGGGGACCTGGAAGGGCAGTACGCGTGTAACCACCCCGGATAATGAGACCACAAGGGTCATGATGAGTATTGTGAAGAAAATTTCCATGCGTTCCCTGTTTGCTGTGTTTCTTTTTAAGCCAAACCTGAGGCGTCGTGCCTCTTATTCTATCCTCTCCAGAGTAACGCAAAAGGCAACGGGATGAGTCCTGAAAATAAAAACGGGCGGCCTGAGCCACCCGTTTTCGCATCAATGGATAATTTAGATTGCCCAGCCGCCCGCGTAGAAGGCGACCAGCGCAACGGCGATCACCACGGTGCCGATGTTCAGCTTGCGCCACTCACCGGAGACCAGGCGGCCAATCACCAGCGAGGCGAAGCCGATCATGATGCCGGTCACGATGTTACAGGTCAGCACGATGAATACTGCGGTGATCAGGCCGGACATGGCGTCGACAAAATCCGCGAAGTCGATTTTCGCCACGTTGCTCAGCATCAGCAGGCCGACGTACATCAGCGCTGGCGCGGTCGCATACGCAGGCACCAGGTAGGAGAGCGGAGAGAGGAACAGGATCAGCAGGAACAGCACGCCAACGGTGATGGCCGTCAGGCCAGTTTTGCCGCCTGCTGCCGTACCCGCTGCGGATTCGATGTACACCGCCGCAGGCGCCGCGCCCACCAGACCAGAGAAGACGCTGCTCAGGGAGTCGGTGGTCAGCGCTTTGCCGCCGTCGATGATCTGGCCGTCTTTATCCAGCAGGTTAGCCTGCCCCGCCACCGCGCGGATGGTGCCGGTGGCGTCAAACACCGCCGTCATCACCAGCGCCAGCACGCTTGGCAGGATCACCGGGTTCAGCGCGCCCACGATATCCAGGCTGCCGATCAGTGAGTTGCCGTTGTCGTCGCTCAGCGACGGCATGGCGAAAATACCGGAGAAGTGAACGGTCGGGTCGAAGATCAGCCCGACGATGGACACGCCGATAATGGTCAGCAGAATGCCGCCCGGCACCTTCAGTTTTTCCAGGCCGATAATCACCGCCAGCCCCACCAGCGACATGATCACCGGGAAGCTCGCAAAGTTACCCAGCGCAACCGGCAGGCCGTCCAGCGGATTCTTGATGACCAGACCCACGCCGTTGGCGGCAATCAGCAGCAGGAACAGGCCAATACCGATACCGGTGCCATGCGCCACGCCCTGCGGCAGGTTGCGCAAAATCCAGCTGCGGATGCCGGTGGCAGAAATCACGGTGAACAGCACGCCCATCAGGAACACCGCGCCGAGCGCTACGGGGACGCTGATCTGCTGGCCCAGCACCAGGCTGAAAGCGGTAAACGCGGTCAGGGAGATGGCGCAGCCGATCGCCAGCGGCAGGTTCGCCCACAGCCCCATCACGATGGAGCCAACGCCCGCGACCAGACAGGTGGCAACGAAGACCGCTGCGGGCGGGAAGCCGGCTTTGCCGAGCATGCCCGGCACCACGATGACGGAGTACACCATCGCCAGAAACGTGGTCAGACCGGCAACAATTTCCTGGCGCACGGTACTGCCGCGAGCAGAAATTTTAAACATGGCGTCAAGTGAACCGCCGGTACGCGCAGATGGCGTAGACATAGAAAACATCCCCTGAAAATTTTTATTGAAAGTCCGTAAGCGTGGTGGAGACTCCACTGCCAGCGAAACGTCAAATCCTTGTGCTGCGTTTGCGACGAAAGGGGCGTCACAAAAAAAGCAAACGTTTAGCTCCGCGCTTACAAAACGGGTGGTCAAATGTAGGCAAACGATTATCTAGCCTAATACCCGCCCTTTTCAACTGAACTTTCTCGTTTTTCGCTAAAATCACCTCATGGCGATGAAGAATTAAGCAGAGGATGCGCAAACGTTATCGTCCATGCGCAATTTCGTTACATTTCACGCCTCGCCGGGGATGGTCAGCGGGCCGCCTTTCTCCAACGTGGTCTGCCAGCCCGGACGCGCCTCCACGTTCTGTTTCCATGCCGCTATGTGACTGAGATTGTCGATACCGCCCCGCGCCAGCAGGGCGAAGATCGGAAAACTCATCTGGATATCCGCCATGGACAGCGCGTCGCCGGCAAACCAGGGGTTTTCGGCAAGATGCGCGTCAATAAATCGCGCGTGCGTTTCCAGCTGGCGGTTGAGATATGCTTTCTGCACTCCCTGCCCCAGCGCTTTGCCCAGCGTGCGCAGGCCAAACGGTACCGGAGGCTTGCTGAGGCTGTTAAACACCAGCTTCATTAACAGCAGCGGCATCAGTGATCCTTCGGCGTAATGCAGCCAGAAACGGTACTGCACCTTGCTGGCGGGATCTAACGGTTTGAATCGTGATTCCGGATCGTACGTTTCCTGAAGATATTCCAGAATCGCCCCTGATTCGGCCAGAACCAGTCCGTTATCTTCGAGTACCGGGGATTTTCCCAGCGGATGCACTTTTTTGAGCGAGTCTGGTGCGAGCATGGTTTTTTCGCGCTGGTAGCGCACGATGTCGTACGTCAGACCCAGCTCCTCCAGCGCCCAGAGGACGCGATGGGAACGAGACTGGTTAAGGTGGTGGACCGTTAGCATGATGTTCTCCGGTGATTGCTACTTTTTAACTATAGAAAACTGAACAACTTCACGAAAAAAAATCGGCTAAAATCCGATCGTCTGCGGTGGCAAAAACGGCGGCCAGACATAAAATTAAAGTGTCAGTACAAACCGGAACCTCCTCCACAAGCTCGACACGAGGGGTACTGATGTCGGGGGAAACCCTCCCGTGAACCAGCGGGATAGAGAGAAAGACAAAGACCGGAAAAAACTAAAGCGCCCTTAGTGGCGCTTTAGTTCTTTATGCTTGTTGCCGGGTGGCGGTTTGCTTACCCGGCCGACATTCCCGGTCTTGTAGGCCGGGTAAGCGAAGCGCCACCCGGTGAAGGGGCCGCAGAATCTCAATCCTCCTCCAGCAGACGCGCCCCCGTTCCCTGCTCGCCCAGCCTGTCGCCCGGGTTACGCAGCGGGCAGTCGCTACGTGATAAACACCCGCAGCCAATGCAGCCGTCCAGTTCATCGCGCAGGGCCACCAGCGTGTGAATACGACGATCAAGCTCTTCACGCCACTGGGACGACAGCTGCTTCCACTCTTTCGCGCTCAGCGAGTGTCCTTCCGGCAATACGCCGAACGCGTCGCCGATGGTGGCCAGGGGGATACCGATACGTTGCGCAATTTTGATAATCGCCACGTAGCGGAGCACGTCGCGGGTGTAGCGCCGCTGGTTTCCGGCGTTACGGATACTTTTTATTAACCCTTTGCTTTCATAGAAGTGGAGCGCCGACACCGCCACGCCGCTTCGCTTCGCCACTTCACCGGGGGTTAACAGCGCTTTGATGCGCGGTAATCTCTTTTCCATAAAACCTCTTTACCTCAAGTTAACTTGAGGAATTATACTCCCCCGCAGAGAAAACGATGAATCAACCGAGAAAGTTGTATCTACAGAGGGGCAACCTTATGTCGCATCAGCAAATTATTCAGACGCTTATTGAATGGATTGATGAACATATCGACCAGCCGTTGAACATTGATGTGGTCGCGAAGAAGTCGGGCTATTCGAAATGGTATTTACAGAGAATGTTCCGCACCGTGATGCATCAAACGCTGGGTGACTACATTCGCCAGCGCAGGCTACTGCTGGCGGCGCAGGCGTTACGCTCAACGCAGCGGCCCATTTTTGATATCGCAATGGATCTGGGCTATGTGTCGCAGCAGACCTTTTCCCGCGTCTTCCGCCGCGAGTTTGACCGGACGCCGAGCGACTACCGCCACCAGCTTAATTAATGCGCGTTAACGCGAGGATTGCTGCTGCCAGGCCATAAATGCCTGGGGCGGCATCGCTTTCGCGAAGTGCCATCCCTGACAATACTGCACGCCTCGCTTCAGCAGCCAGCTAACCTGCTCGGCGGTCTCCACCCCTTCCGCTATGGTTTTCAACCGCAGGCTTTGCGCCATCTCAATGATGTGCTCAGCAATAAGGTGGCTGGTGCTGTTAGTGGCTAAGGTATCGATAAAAGATTTATCGATTTTCAGAATATCGACGTTCAGGGAATAGAGATTATGCAGGTTTGAGTAGCCGGTTCCGAAGTCATCGATTGCCACCTCATAGCCCGCCTGGCGAAACGCCTGGATAACCGGCGTGGTTTTTGGCACGTCGATAAACCCCCGCTCCGTCACCTCTATTTTGATCTGCTGCGCGCGAACCGAGTAAAAGCGGGCTTTATCTGAGATCAGGGCGATAAGACGCGAGGAATGGAAATCCGAAGCCGACAGGTTAATCGAGACATACAGATCGGGATGAGCGGCAAGAAAATACCCAAGATCGCTGAACACCTCCTCCACGACGTAATCGGTGATGCGCGCGATCATGCCCTCTTTTTCTGCCAGCGGAATAAATTCGGCCGGGCTCATGACCTGCCCGTTAAATCCAGGCCAGCGCAATAGCGCCTCCGCCCCCACGCACTGATTATTTTTAATATCAATAATGGGCTGATAATGTACGCACAGCTGGCGATTATTCAGCGCCCGATGCAGAAGACGGCCAGGCGAATTGAATTCGCGGTGTGTACGCGACCACACCAGCAGAATAATTATGCTGCAAATCATCCCCAACGGTAGCGTCAGGGTAGCCTGGTGATAAAACGTTTCATAAAAACGGGCACTGGACGTTGAAACGATGGCCGCAATGGGCCGCTGCCCGGATTTCACGATCGTATAAAAACGGTCATCCTGCTGAAAAGTCGTTTCCTCATGCCGAATCATCGAATGCAATAAAGGGATATTGGCTTTCTGGCTAACGGAAAAGAATGCATTGCTGACGGTGTCATATACTCCCCACGATAGGGAACGATCGTCTGACATCACCTCACTGTACGATAGCGGGTTAACCACGACGACATAATTTCCGCGCTGCACATATATCATTTTATAGCCATTAAAAAATGGCGTATCGCGAAAATAATAGATGGAAACGTCAGGTTTCCGTGTGTAATTGGCTGCGGGGATGGTGTAAGGGTGGTCCGGTGTATAAATGGTTGAACAGAGAAAATTCTGACCTTCAGCATATATTAAATCAGCAACAAAAAGACGACCGCGGGAAACGTTCAACATATATTGACGATGTGCTGGCGTACAAACTTTGCCCTGATATTTTTCCGCGTCTTCACGGGCCAGATCAACCTGTTGAATAACCCGTTCAGTTTTGTTTAAAGCCAGTTCAGCGAACGTGCGCAGCTGGGAGCTGATTTCCGACTCGGCTCTCAGCTGAGCAAACCATAGCGCAAGCATCACCGGCAGCATAACTACCATGATAATCCCTGCCACGTTGAGCATCTTGCGCTGCGCGCTACGATTCATTTCCCGCTCTGTATCCCTGCATGATGTACGCCTGTAGCAATGAAGGCCGGCTGCTTTGATAAACAGGCGATTACGTTGCATGAATCACAGGAAGTTAGCAACTGACTTTTGCTATTAAAAATCCTAAAATTCGTGATGCCGATAATATTCTCCCGTAAGCCAAACTAAAAGTATTGGTTTCGTTTTCAATAAGAAGAATAATTCTTCGCGATGGGCGTTAAAGTTCCCTAACTGAAATAGCCTGCTATTTTTTCTTCTGCTGTTTTATAAATAATCAGATGCCAGAATCGATTTTCCTCTTCCCGTACGTCTGGCGTCATATAATGGTTTATCGGCACGCATCAGTATGGCTGAAGTATCCCGTTGCCTCTGACACACTTCAGCCATGCGCGGCTCGTCAGCGGACTCAACGCTGACTCAGGAGGGGCTTGCCCCCAGTGCACGTTGCGTTGCGACGTCAGCTTCACCACGGCCAGCATGCTGTCGTTAGTCATCTCGCGCCTTTATCTTTCACAGGTCATTAATCGATAGACTGACTGCTGTAAACCCTTTACAGCCGATCGTGTATTGCAAAGGTTTTGCTATCTGAATGAATTAAATATAAAAATTCACCGCAGACGCTGAAGTGAGCGTCGACGATATATTTTCCTGAGTTATAAAACCACTTTTACTCCACGCAGACACTGGCGAATAAAACAGCAAATGTGATATAGTTCACACATCTTATGTAACGAGAAACATTGTTTCATTTCAGTTCGTCTGTTTTGTCGAGGATGGGTTATATGGCAACCATTACCACCAGCATGGTGCTCCTGCGCTGGCCGTTGTTGAGCGCGGTTTTGATGTTCCTGGCCAGCACGTTAAACATTCAGTTCCGAAAGTCCGACTACGCAGGTCTCGCTGTAATTAGCACCCTGCTGGGATTGGGCGCCGCATGCTGGTTCGCGACAGGTCTGCTCGGCATTACGCTGGTGGATATGGCCGCCGTCTGGGAAAACATCAAAGTAGTGATGGTTGAAGCCATGAGCCATACTCCACCAGACTGGCCGATGGTGATTACCTGATAGCCTGTTAATAAAAAACCCAGACTGGTGTCTGGGTTTTTTTGTGCTTTACGCGTCTGGATATCAGAACGGGATGTCGTCGTCGAAATCCATTGGCGGTTCGTTAGACGGTGCCGGAGCAGACTGCTGCTGCGGACGAGACTGCGCGCCGCCGCTGAACTGGTTGCCGCCCTGAGGCTGCTGAGGCTGGCCCCAACCGCCCTGCTGCTGGTTCTGACCGCCACCTGCCGGTGCGCCACCGCCCTGACGGCCACCCAGCATCTGCATGGTGCCGCCCACGTTCACCACCACTTCCGTGGTGTATTTTTCCTGACCGGATTGGTCAGTCCATTTGCGGGTACGCAGCTGGCCTTCAATGTAAACCTGAGAGCCTTTACGCAGATACTCACCGGCCACTTCGGCCAGTTTGCCAAACAGCACAACGCGGTGCCATTCGGTCTGCTCTTTCATTTCACCGGTCGCTTTATCACGCCAGGATTCGGAAGTAGCCAGCGTAATGTTGGCAACTGCGCCACCACTCGGCATGTAGCGTACTTCCGGGTCCTGGCCCAGATTACCGACGAGAATCACCTTGTTTACGCCTCTGCTGGCCATGTTCGTGTCTCCTGAATACGTTTCTTAATAGTGTAAACGCGCGAGTGTACCATTTCCATGCGACACTTTGATAGTTGCGTAGCATGTTCCAGAGTTCTCTCGCGGACTCGACATTGTTACACAGTGAATCAGAAAATGCATTCCAATACTGTATATTCAAACAGGTCATTTTGTGTCATAATTAGCCGTTTCTGACAGCCGTTTGTCCTTCAAACAAATCAGGCAATCCGTGTTCCAACCGGGAAAGGTGAATGGATAAGATCGAAGTTCGGGGCGCCCGCACCCACAATCTCAAGAATATCAACCTCATAATCCCTCGCGACAAACTTATCGTCGTGACCGGGCTTTCGGGGTCTGGCAAATCCTCACTGGCTTTCGACACCTTGTATGCCGAAGGACAGCGTCGTTACGTTGAATCGCTCTCGGCGTACGCGCGTCAGTTCCTGTCGCTGATGGAAAAACCGGATGTCGACCACATTGAAGGGTTATCCCCTGCTATCTCCATTGAGCAGAAATCCACGTCGCATAACCCGCGTTCCACGGTCGGTACCATTACCGAAATCCACGACTACCTGCGCCTGCTGTATGCGCGCGTAGGCGAGCCGCGCTGCCCGGACCACGACGTCCCGCTGGCGGCTCAGACCGTCAGCCAGATGGTGGATAACGTGCTGTCGCAGCCGGAAGGCAAGCGCCTGATGCTGCTGGCGCCAATCATTAAAGAGCGTAAGGGTGAGCACACCAAAACGCTGGAAAACCTGGCAAGCCAGGGCTATATCCGCGCCCGTATCGACGGTGAAGTGTGTGACCTGTCGGATCCACCAAAGCTGGAGCTGCAAAAGAAGCACACCATTGAAGTGGTGATTGACCGCTTTAAGGTGCGTGAAGATCTGGCGACGCGTCTGGCGGAATCCTTTGAAACGGCGCTGGAGCTCTCCGGCGGCACGGCGGTGGTCTCCGATATGGACGACGCCAAAGCGGAAGAGCTGCTCTTCTCCGCCAACTTTGCTTGCCCGATTTGCGGCTACAGCATGCGCGAGCTGGAACCGCGCCTGTTCTCATTCAACAACCCGGCAGGCGCGTGTCCGACCTGTGACGGCCTGGGCGTTCAGCAGTATTTCGATCCGGACCGCGTGATCCAGAACCCGGAGCTGTCACTGGCGGGCGGCGCCATTCGCGGCTGGGATAAGCGTAATTTTTACTACTTCCAGATGCTGAAATCGCTGGCAGAGCACTACAAATTCGACGTTGAAGCGCCGTGGGCCAGCCTGAGCGCGAACGTGCACAAAGTGATCCTGTTTGGTTCCGGTAAAGAGAACATTGAGTTCAAGTACATGAACGATCGCGGCGATACCTCCGTGCGTCGCCACCCGTTCGAAGGGGTGCTGCACAACATGGAGCGCCGCTACAAAGAGACCGAATCCAGCGCGGTGCGCGAGGAGCTGGCAAAGTTCATCAGCAATCGCTCCTGCGCCACCTGTGAGGGCACGCGTCTGCGTCGCGAAGCGCGCCACGTGTTTGTTGAAAATACGGCGCTGCCGACCATCTCAGACATGAGCATCGGCCACGCGATGGACTTCTTCAACAACCTGAAGCTTTCCGGCCAGCGCGCGAAAATTGCCGAAAAAGTGCTGAAAGAGATTGGCGACCGCCTCAAGTTCCTCGTGAACGTCGGCCTGAACTACCTGACGCTTTCCCGCTCGGCGGAAACGCTCTCCGGCGGTGAAGCCCAGCGTATCCGTCTGGCGAGCCAGATTGGCGCCGGTCTTGTGGGCGTGATGTACGTGCTCGATGAGCCCTCTATCGGCCTGCACCAGCGCGACAACGAGCGTCTGCTCGGCACGCTGGTACACCTGCGCAACCTCGGCAACACGGTGATCGTGGTGGAGCACGACGAAGACGCCATTCGCGCGGCAGACCACGTGATCGACATCGGCCCGGGCGCGGGCGTGCACGGCGGCCAGGTGGTGGCGGAAGGGACGCTGAAGGACATTATGGCGGTGCCCGAGTCGCTGACCGGCCAGTACATGAGCGGCAAACGCAAGATTGAAGTGCCGAAACAGCGCGTCGCGGCGAACCCGGAAAAAGTGCTGAAGCTGACCGGTGCGCGCGGCAACAACCTGAAGGACGTGACGCTGACGCTGCCGGTTGGCCTGTTTACCTGCATTACCGGCGTGTCCGGTTCCGGTAAATCGACGCTGATTAACGACACGCTGTTCCCGATTGCGCAGACGGCGCTGAACGGCGCGACGCTGGCCGAGCCTGCACCGTACCGCGACATTCAGGGGCTGGAGCATTTCGACAAGGTTATCGACATCGACCAGAGCCCGATTGGTCGTACGCCGCGTTCCAACCCGGCGACCTATACCGGCGTCTTTACGCCCGTACGTGAACTCTTCGCTGGCGTGCCGGAAGCACGTTCACGCGGGTATACGCCAGGTCGTTTCAGCTTTAACGTGCGCGGCGGCCGCTGTGAAGCGTGCCAGGGCGACGGCGTGATCAAGGTTGAGATGCACTTCCTGCCGGATATCTACGTGCCGTGCGACCAGTGCAAAGGCAAGCGCTATAACCGCGAAACGCTGGAAATTAAGTACAAAGGCAAGACCATCCACGAAGTGCTGGATATGACCATCGAAGAGGCGCGCGAGTTCTTTGACGCCGTCCCTGCGCTGGCGCGTAAGCTGCAAACCCTGATGGACGTGGGCCTGACCTACATTCGCCTGGGTCAGTCAGCAACAACCCTGTCCGGCGGTGAGGCGCAGCGCGTGAAGCTGGCGCGTGAGCTGTCCAAACGCGGTACCGGCCAGACGCTGTACATTCTGGATGAACCGACCACCGGCCTGCACTTTGCGGATATCCAGCAGTTGCTGGACGTGCTGCACCAGCTGCGGGATCAGGGCAACACCATCGTGGTGATTGAGCACAATCTGGACGTGATTAAAACCGCGGACTGGATTGTCGATCTCGGCCCGGAAGGCGGCAGCGGCGGCGGTGAAATCCTCGTCTCCGGTACGCCAGAGACCGTTGCAGAGTGCGAAGCCTCGCACACCGCGCGCTTCCTTAAACCGTTGCTGTAATCGTCACACGGAGAGCTGCTGTCGGATCGTTTCCGGCAGCAGTTCCACCGCCTGTTGATACGACGCATCCACCAGGTAGTAAATTTGCGAATCTGGCAGCGAGCCGTCGAGAAACACCGTACTCCAGTGCGCTTTGTTAAGATGCTTACTTGGCCTGACATCATCGTGCTGCTGGCGCAGTAAATCGGCCAGTTCCGGACTGGTTTTCAGTGATGCCGCAGGCCGCGCCTCCACCTCTTTCACCATCGCAAACAGAACATCACCCACTTTGATCTGCGTGGCTTTCCAGTCGCTGTGAACGCTTTGTTCCGCGCCCGGCTTGCTCATGCAGTACTGAAGTATCTCCGAAATTGTCATCTTTATTCCCCTTGTAGCGTTGCGATAATTTTACGCGAACCACCGTGAATGCGATGTTCTCCCAGCCAGATCCCTTGCCACGTGCCCAGCAGTAACCGCCCGTTGTGAACCGGCAGCGTCAGCGAGACGCCCAGCAAAGAGGATTTGATATGCGAAGGCATATCATCCGCCCCTTCGTAATCATGCTCATACGGGGCGTTATCCGGGACGGTCTTCAGAAAATGCCGCTCCATGTCAGACCGGACGGTGGGATCGCAATTTTCATTGAGCGTGAGAGAAGCAGACGTGTGCTGGAGCAGCAGATGCAGCAAACCCGTTTTGACGCGCGACAGGTCGCGGATTTGCCCGATGACTTCGTCCGTCACCAAATGAAAACCGCGTGATTTTGCGCTTAAGGTCAGGGTCTGTTGATACCACATGTGCTGCTCCATTATGAAAGGTGAATCTTTCTAAGTGTGCAGCAAGAAAGCGAAAGGTAAAACCCGCGCGGCGAGATTTGCTTAAAAAAGCACCCATCCCGCCGTTAACGCATCAGTATTCGGAGTTAACGATCACCTCTTCGCCAAATTTTCCGGCCATCGGCAGCGGTCGGTAGGTAGAGTTCGAGGCGCGTAACACCCTGATGCCTCTGGCCCCCACGTCGTGCGCCGCCGTGATGTCATTATCGGAATCCCCGTAGAACACTTTGATGTTTTTCTTTTCCAGCCACTGGGTTTTGGTGTTTTGCCCTTCACGATCGCCGGCAAAAATGACCGGGTTCATGCTGGAGGCCGGGATCAGGAAATCATCCTGGAGCGTTTTCGAGACGGTTTCCGTTTTGGTCTGGCTACGTCCGGTCACGAAGTAAATGCTGTCGCCGCGCTTAACGTGCATGGCGATCAGCGCGCGGGCAACTTCTTTCGGGATACTGAACTCATCCCAGCCGTTGTTCATCTTTTCCCAGAATTCCGGGTTTTTCAGATAGGCCTCGCTGTCCGGCGAGTAGGTTTTTTTGCCGCGCCAGAAACCGGGGCTGGAGAAGAGCACGGTATCGTCAATGTCGAAGCCCACGGCCATGGGCGGGCGGCCCGTCAGGCTGTTTTCGATTTGTGCCACGGAAACCCAGTGAATGGGCGCCTGTTCGGCAAGAATGGCGGCGGTGGTTCCGGTGTAAAGCGGCGTCGGGGCAGAAGCCCGCGCAACAACGGTACTATTAAGCGAGAACAATAAGCAGGCGGCGCTGAGCGCCAGTGTGATCTTGCGCATATTTTCCCCTGAATATTCAGTTTGTTATCGTTTTATTTTGAGCGAATGGTCAAAAAACTATCCGACCATAACCCCAGCGGGAGGGGAAGGAAAGGAGTTTTTAGTTATGAAGCTGAATAAAAAGAAGACGATCACAAAGCGTGGACGGGACATGACTGGCACCGGCGCGAATAAAAAAGCCGGGTGGCGGCTGCGCCTTACCCGGCCTACAAATAGCATGCAAGTAAGTGAATACTTACATCACAGCAGCAAAGGCCTGCGCCACACGCTGGACGTTGCCGGCATTTAGCCCCGCCACGCACATACGGCCGCTGGCGATCAGGTAGACGCCGAACTCGTCACGCAGGCGATCGACCTGTGCAGCGCTCAGCCCGGTGTAGCTAAACATCCCGCGCTGCTTAAGCAGATAGTCGAAGTTCTGCCCCGGCACCGCCTCTTTCAGCACGTTAACCAGCTCCTGACGCATCGACAGAATGCGCTTGCGCATCGCTTCCACTTCCGCAAGCCAGGTGGCTTTCAGCTGTTCGTCGCCCAGAACGGTCGCCACCACCTGCGCACCAAAGTTCGGCGGGCTGGAGTAGATACGGCGGACCGTCGCTTTCAGCTGGCCGAGTACGCGCCCCGCAGCTTCGGCGTCTTCACACACCACGGAAAGACCGCCGACGCGCTCGCCGTAAAGGGAGAAGATTTTTGAGAAAGAGTTGCTGACCAGCGCCGGCAGACCCGCGCTGGCAATCGCGCGAATGGCGTAGGCGTCCTCCTCCATGCCCGCGCCAAAGCCCTGATAGGCGATGTCGAGGAACGGGATAAGGTCACGCGACTTCAGTACCTCAATTACGGCATCCCACTGTGGATTGGTGAGATCGGCTCCGGTCGGGTTATGGCAGCACGGGTGCAGCAGCACGATGCTGCGCGCCGGCAGGGTGTTCAGTTTTTCCAGCAGCGCGTCAACGCGCACGCCGTTAGTTTCGCTGTCAAACCACGGATAGGTCGCAACCTTAAAGCCCGCGCCTTCAAAGATGGCCACGTGGTTTTCCCACGTCGGGTCGCTGACCCACACGCCCGAGTCCGGGAAATACTTTTTCAGGAAATCTGCGCCTACCTTCAGCGCACCCGAGCCACCCAGCGTCTGGATAGTCGCCACGCGCTTTTGCGCGAGCACCGCGTGGTCCGCACCAAACAGCAGCGGCGCAATGGTATTACGGTAGGTATTTAACCCTTCCATCGGCAGATAAAGCGAAGCCCCGTGCGGGGTTGCGTTAAGACGCGCTTCAGCTTCGGCAACGGCTTTCAGTTGAGGAATGATGCCGTCCTCGTTGTAATAAAGACCAATGCTGAGGTTCACTTTATCGCTGCGAGGATCTTCTTTGAAACGCTCCATCAAGGAGAGAATAGGGTCGCCGGCGTAGGCGTCTACTTTCTGAAACACGCGATGTTCTCCGGATTATTATGAGGCAGGGTTTTCAACAATAAACCGGAAGCAGGAGAAGATCGAGAGGATGTTAACAGAAGCGGGATGCATCGCATCCCGTTAAAGCTCAGTCGATGTATTTCATCGCCATCCGCGACGTCAGACGCGTAATAAGTTCGTAAGCACTCACTTTTGTAATCTCAGCAATGCGCTCGACGGGCAGCCCTTCGCCCCACATCACCGCATCGTCGCCCGCTTTATCCTGCGCATCGGGTCCCAGATCGACACAAATCATGTCCATCGCCACGCGGCCGACAATCTTCACTTCGCGGCCATTAACCAGCACCGGCGTGCCCGTTGGTGCGGCGCGGGGATAGCCGTCGCCGTAGCCCATCGCCACCACGCCAAGCCGCGTGTCGCGCTCGCTGGTCCAGGTGCCGCCGTAACCTACCGGCTCGCCTGCTTTGTGCTCACGCACGGCAATCAGCTTTGAAACCAGCGACATCACCGGCTTAAAGCCAAAGTCCGGTCCCCAGGGTTTGTTCTCAAGCGGGGAAACGCCATACAGGATAATGCCCGGACGCGCCCAGTCGAAGTGGGACTGCGGCCACAGCAGAATGCCGCCGGACGCCGCAATGGAGCGCATTCCCGGCTTGCCTTCGCAGAAGGTGTTGAAGATATCAAGCTGCTGCTCGGTGGCGCCGCATTCAGGTTCGTCGGCACGGGCAAAGTGGCTGACGATATTGACCGGTTGACGCACATTTTTGCACTGGCACAAACGCTGATAAAACGCCTCCGCGTTTTCCGGGCGCACGCCCAGACGATGCATGCCCGTATCGAGCTTCATCCAGACGGTGACCGGCTCGCTCAGTTCAGCCGTTTCCAGCGCGGCCAGCTGTTCTTCGTTATGGACCGCCGTGTGCAGCTGCTGGTCTGCAATGGTCGGCAGATCGCTGGCTTCAAAAAAGCCTTCTAGAAGCAGAATCGGTTGCGTAATACCGCCTTCGCGCAGGCGGAGGGCTTCTTCGAGACGGGCGACACCAAAGGCGTCGGCATCGGGGAGCGTTCGCGCGGTCTCAAGAAGACCGTGTCCGTAAGCGTTCGCTTTCACGACTGCAACGAGCTTGCTGGCGGGCGCCAGTACTCGCAGACGTTGCAGGTTGTGTCGCAGAGCGCGGCGGTTAATCACAACAGTTGCCGCTTGCATTTGAATTCCTTAGAAATTACTCATCATCATATTGAGGACCGGCATAGTTGTCGAAACGCGACCACTGGCCGTTAAAGGTGAGACGCACCGTACCGATGGGGCCGTTACGTTGCTTACCAATAATAATTTCGGCGATCCCTTTCAGGTCGCTGTTCTCGTGATAGACCTCATCACGGTAGATGAACATGATTAAGTCGGCATCCTGCTCAATGGAGCCGGATTCACGCAGGTCGGAGTTGACCGGGCGTTTGTCTGCACGCTGTTCCAGGGAGCGGTTAAGCTGCGACAGCGCCACCACCGGAACGTGCAGCTCTTTAGCTAACGCCTTGAGCGAGCGGGAAATCTCGGCGATCTCCAGCGTACGGTTGTCGGAGAGCGATGGGACGCGCATCAGCTGAAGGTAGTCGATCATGATAAGGCCGATGCCGCCGTGTTCACGGGCGATGCGGCGCGCGCGGGAGCGCACTTCCGTTGGCGTCAGGCCGGAGGAGTCATCGATGTAGATGTTCCGTTTTTCCAGCAAAATGCCCATGGTGCCGGAGATACGCGCCCAGTCCTCGTCGTCCAGCTGGCCGGTACGGATGCGGGTCTGATCCACGCGCGACAGGGATGCCAGAGAACGCATCATAATCTGTTCTGAGGGCATCTCAAGACTAAAGATAAGCACCGGCTTATCCTGCAACATCGCCGCGTTTTCGACGAGGTTCATCGCAAATGTCGTTTTACCCATCGACGGACGCGCCGCGACGATAATCAAATCCGACGGCTGAAGACCCGCCGTTTTTTTGTTGAGATCGTCATAGCCGGTGTTCACCCCCGTCACGCCATCGTGCGGCTGCTGGAAAAGCTGCTCTATACGCGCAACGGTGGCGTCGAGCACGTCGGCAATGTTTTTCGGGCCTTCGTCTTTATTGGCACGGCTTTCGGCGATTTTAAAGACGCGAGATTCCGCCAGGTCGAGCAGATCTTCGCTGGTGCGGCCCTGCGGGTCGAAACCGGCCTCGGCGATCTCGTTCGCCACCGAAATCATCTCGCGGACAACGGCGCGTTCGCGGACGATGTCAGCATAAGCGCTAATGTTCGCGGCGCTTGGCGTGTTTTTTGACAGTTCTGCCAGATAGGCAAAGCCGCCGACGCTGTCCAGCTGCCCCAGGCGCTCCAGCGATTCTGCGAGCGTAATCAGGTCAATCGGGCTGCCCGACTCCTGCAAACGCGCCATTTCCGTGAAGATATGACGGTGCGGACGGGTATAGAAATCTTCTGCGACGACGCGCTCGGCAACGTCGTCCCAGCGTTCGTTATCCAGCATTAAACCGCCCAACACCGACTGTTCCGCTTCAATCGAGTGCGGCGGGACTTTTAACCCGGCGACCTGATAATCACGTTCACGGGGTTCAGTCTGTTTGTTGAAGGGTTTGTTTCCTGCCATAGTGAATGGAGTTACCGAGATAAAGAGTGGGTCGAAAGATTACCACATTCTGGAGGAAGCATGGCAACACGTATTGAATTTCACAAGCATGGTGGCCCTGACGTACTCAACGCGGTGGAGTTCACCCCCGCCGCGCCTGGTGAGAATGAAATCCAGGTTGAAAACAAAGCGATTGGCATTAACTACATCGATACCTATATTCGCGGCGGCCTCTATCCGCCTCCGTCGATGCCGAGCGGGCTGGGCACCGAGGCGGCCGGTATCGTCAGCAAAGTGGGTAGCGGGGTCAAGCACATCAAAGAAGGCGATCGCGTGGTGTACGCGCAGTCTGCGCTGGGCGCTTACAGCTCCGTCCACAATGTTCCGGCCGAGAAAGCGGCGCTTCTGCCGAATGCGATTGGCTTCGAGCAGGCCGCCGCCTCATTCCTCAAAGGGCTGACGGTCTATTATCTGCTGCGCAAAACCTATGAAATTAAGCCCGATGAGCAGTTTCTGTTCCATGCTGCCGCAGGTGGCGTGGGCTTGATTGCCTGCCAGTGGGCGAAAGCACTGGGCGCGAAGCTGATCGGCACTGTAGGCAGCGCGCAAAAAGCGCAGCGTGCGCTGGACGCGGGCGCCTGGCAGGTGATCAACTACCGGGAAGAGAGCATCGTTGAGCGGCTAAAAGAGATCACCGGCGGCAAAAAGGTGCGCGTCGTGTATGACTCGGTGGGGAAAGATACGTGGGAGTCTTCGCTGGACTGCCTGCAACGTCGCGGGCTGATGGTGAGCTTCGGTAACGCCTCTGGCGCTGTCACCGGCGTCAATCTCGGCATTCTGAATCAGAAAGGGTCGCTGTACGTCACACGCCCTTCCCTGCAAGGTTACATCACCAACCGGGAAGAACTTGAGGAAGCCAGCAATGAGCTGTTCTCGCTGATTGCCAGCGGCGTCATCAAAGTAGACGTGGCGGATGCGCAGAAATTCGCGCTAACCGATGCACAACGCGCGCATGAAGTGCTGGAGAGCCGGGCAACGCAGGGATCAAGCCTGTTAATTCCCTGAGCCATAAAAAGAAATTGGGCTTCCCGTGGGAAGCCCTTTCTTTTTTTAGTTCGGCTGTATGTAGGGTACAGCTCGATGAATTCTTTAGCGGCAGCCATAGTGACAGATTCGATAAGTAAATCCTATTCTGTTCTAAGGATTGCTGCCGGAAAAGTTGCAGGTATGTGACGAACCCCTCAATACCTTAGTAACGGAAGCGGTTATTACGCTGATAAGTGGGGAGTTTTGGTGATTTAATCGCCCGTATCGCCCATACCACCGCAATCGCCAGAAGTAACCACGGCAGGAGCTTAATCGTCAGGGCAAATAAGCCGCCGACAAACATTACCACCGTGGCCACCACGAGCGCGGCCAGAATACCGAGCAGCGACACGCCCGTGACCATCAGCATCATAAAAAAGCCAATCACAAAAAGTAGTTCCAGCATGGTGCTCTCCCACGAGTTCCCGAATGATGCTGCGATCATTACAAGAAACGTGCCAAAAATAAGTCGTTGTTCTGAAAGCAAAACGCCCCGCAATCTCTTGCAGGGCGTGGTGTAATTGACCATCTTTTAGCGAAATTTAACGTTTATCCGCAACCAGACGCAGCGCGTGTTCCAGAACCTCAATGTCCGCACCGGCTTTATGCGCGTTCTCGCTGAGGTAACGACGCCACTGGCGCGCGCCAGGAATGCCCTGGAACAGGCCAAGCATATGGCGGGTAATATGGCCCAGGTACGTACCCTTACTCAGTTCGCGCTCAATGTACGGATACATAGCGCGCACTACGGCCACCGGATCGGTATCGGCACCTTCAATGCCGAAAATTTCCCGGTCGACCGTCGCCAGAATGCCCGGATTCTGATACGCCTCGCGTCCGACCATCACGCCATCCATATGTTCAAGATGCGCTTTGGCCTCGTCCAGCGAGGTAATGCCGCCGTTGATCGACATAGTCAGGTGCGGGAAGTCGCGCTTCAGCTGGTACACTCGCGGGTAGTCCAGCGGCGGGATCTCGCGGTTCTCTTTCGGGCTAAGGCCAGAGAGCCAGGCTTTACGGGCGTGGATGATAAACATCTCGCACTCGCCCTTCCCGGACACCGTGTTGATGAAATCACACAGAAATTCGTAGCTGTCCTGGTCGTCGATGCCGATACGGGTTTTGACCGTGACCGGAATAGAGACGACGTCGCGCATCGCTTTGATGCAGTCCGCCACCAGGTTTGCATTACCCATCAGGCACGCGCCGAACATACCGTTTTGCACACGGTCGGACGGGCAGCCGACGTTAAGGTTAATCTCGTCATAGCCGCGCGCTTCAGCCAGCTTCGCACACTGCGCCAGCGCAGCCGGATCGCTGCCACCGAGTTGCAGCGCAACCGGATGCTCTTCTTCGCTGTAAGCCAGATAGTCACCCTTGCCGTGAATAATTGCGCCGGTAGTGACCATTTCGGTGTAGAGCAGCGTATGGCGGGAGAGCTGACGCAGGAAATAGCGGCAGTGTCTGTCCGTCCAGTCGAGCATCGGCGCGATAGAGAAACGGTGTGCAGGGAAAGCGGTCTGGAATTCTGACGACATGGCGAACTTTTAAGCATCTGGTGGAAAAGGGGCGCTACTATAGCACAAAGAAAAGCCGGAGGCGCAGCGCCTCCGGTGTACTTTAGAACGTCATACTCAACTGTGCCCCTGCCCCCCAGGTCTCGTCTTCGCCATAAAGCCCCATCAGGTCAACATGAACGGAGCTGAACGGCGCAAAACCGAGGCCGCCGGTAAAGACGTTGCTGTCGTTACCTTTCATGTCCGCACGATAACCGGCGCGCACCGCCAGCCAGCTCAGCGGTGTGACTTCTGCACCAATGCCAGCGTACTGGGACGTATCTTCGCTTTTGAAGCCTTTGGTCTCGGTCAGGTCGCCGTCTGCGGTCAGGGTCACCAGATCGTTATGCCAGGCCGCTCCGGCGGTCACCAGCGGACGGATCTGGTAGGTATCTTTATAACTCACCACCTCTCCCGTGCGCCCGTTGCGGATGCGGATATCTTTGGTATCGATATCGCGGGACATCAGGTTTTGCCCGCTCACGCCGACCGTCCAGTTTTCACCGAAATCAGCAGCAATACCGGCATCGACGTTGAAGCCAGTGTCGTCGGTACGGTAGCGGCTGTCGTTCCACTTATTACTGTCGTAATCGTAGATTGAGGTGGTGTAGTTATAGAGCCAGGTTTTTTGCAGCTTTGGCGTAACGCCAACGGAAACCGGAACGCCGCCAAGATCGAACTGGCGGGCCACCGCAATACCGTAGTCGGACACAATCGCCGCCCGGCCAGAGGCCGTCGAGTTGAGGTTTTTGGTGATTTGATCGGTACCGTTTAGCGCAGCGTCCAGCGCCACACCGGCCGCCACCGCGTCGCTACGCTGAATCCCGCGCAGATAATCAATGTCCTGCTGGTCGATAGAAGTGCTCACGCGCCCGTGGGCATAGCCTTTCGCCATAAAGGCCACGGAAAGCACGTCGTTAGGAATGCTGACGGCAATCCCCGCCCCTGCGGTGGCGTGCGCGGTTTTGCCTTTCAGGTAGTCCAGCTCATCCGCGAGATCTTTCGCTGCGCCCTGGAACTGGTTGATTGAGCCTAACGGGTTGGTGATGATTTCAATCGGCGTCAGGCTATCCACCACGTCCTGATAGCGATTGATTTTGTCATTGATGGTATCAATCTCGTCCTGAAGATTGTCCTCATCGGTCACCTGCACGCCGACGGACGGCAAAATAACCGTCACGTCATCCTCAGGTTTTGACTTTGCCAGCAGCGCCGGGTTGATCAAGGCGCCGCTGCCATAACTTCCGGCCGCTACGCCCGTGCCACCCATTGCGTCGCTACGCGCTTCCGTCCAGGTATTGGCTGCTCCCGCCTGATTTGCCATAAAAAAGGAGACAGCGATGCTAACCATCGAAAATTTAAAATGTTTTTTCACAGTGTGCTCGTAAATAGTTTGTTATTAGTTAACCCTGTCTGTTATCACCCAAACAGGAACGAACTATTGCTGTGAATAAGTACAAAAAGACCCGCTATTTCCCTAAGTTAAATTCCATCCCGGCCTGTTCTAATGTGTGACGACCATCAATATTTATAGAAGAGGAAATTATTTTCGCCCAGGTTTTCCATCGTGCGGCCCAAAAAACTGAGGCGGATGGTCTACCCAGCGGTCTTCGCGCGTTGCGGCATAAACCGGATTAAGCGGATAGTAGATGCGGTTGTGCTTTTTATTGGCCTCGCCCACCACCAGTAAGCGCACCTCTTCCTCGGTATTGTTGATAAAGGTATGGCACACACCCGTGCCAGCAGGAAACCCGACGCTGTCGCCAGGTTCGAGTTTCCACAGATAGCCATTGATCCAGGCCTCAGGATAACCCTCCAGAACGTATACAAACTCTTCTTCATCACTTTCCGCATGCGGATAAGACGTGCGGCGTCCGGGCGGCAGCCGTTCATGGTGAATACCAATGCGGCCGAGACCCAGCTTGCGGGCCAGCGGCGCGCCAATTGAGAAACGTTCGTTGCTGTCAGGATAAGTGGCGTCATCGGCACCTTCCACGTCCCGCCAGTGCCGAATACAGTCAGGTCTTTTCATTGCGCGATCTCCCGGTTTGCGATGCGTCAGGTATAGCACAGCCTGGCGGATCTCGGTGTTTTTACCAGAACATGATAAAGTGAGGGTTTGAACCCTTATCACATCCGAGGTGCCCGATGGACAAGTCCACAAAAGAGCTGTTAGCGCAAGCTGAAAAGCTGTGCGCGCAACGCAATGTGCGCCTGACCCCACAGCGCCTTGAGGTCCTGCGTCTGATGAGCCTGCAACAGGGTGCCATCAGCGCCTACGATCTGCTCGATCTGTTACGTGAAAGCGAGCCGCAGGCAAAACCGCCAACCGTCTATCGGGCGCTGGATTTTCTGCTGGAACAAGGGTTTGTGCATAAGGTGGAGTCAACAAACAGCTATGTGTTGTGCCATCTTTTTGACCAGCCGACCCACACGTCCGCCATGTTTATCTGCGATCGCTGTGGCGTGGTGAAGGAGGAGTGTGCGGAAGGGGTGGAAGATATTATGCATACGCTGGCGGCCAGAATGGGCTTTGCCCTGCGCCATAACGTAATCGAAGCACACGGTTTATGTTCTGCCTGCGTAGAGGTGGAGTCATGCCGCCATCAGGATGCCTGTCAGCACGATCACTCGATTCTGGTGAAGAAAAAACCGCGTTAAGGCCAAAGAAAAGGCGGCTCATGGCCGCCCTTGGGGATAGTGTCGGTTACCAGCGGTAGTCGTTACGGGTTTCCCAGTCTTTGACTTCGTTTTCCGCCTGATCTTTTTCATAACCGTAGCGCTCCTGGATTTTACCTACCAGCTGATCGCGCTTACCTTCAATGACGGTCATATCGTCATCCGTCAGCTTACCCCACTGTTCTTTCGCTTTACCTTTGAATTGCTTCCAGTTGCCGCCGATTTCGTCTTTATTCATAATCGTGTCCTCGTGTTAAGCGTCTATGAGTATCGTCCGCTTCGTTCTTTTCTGCTGGACGTGATTATTATTGTAGTTAAGGATTCGGAAGTTATTTTTATATTCGGAATCTTTAACCGCTACGACATATCAGGTCGGGCAGGAAACCAGGTATTGTTTCGCCAGTGACGGTGCCAGATAACGGCCAGCGAAAGGCCACGCAATGAGAGAAAAACCGCCAGCGCCAGCCACAGGCCATGATTGCCAAGATACGGCACGGTCAGCAGCGTAAGGCCGAAGCCCGCCGCCGCGACGGCCATGCTGTTGCGCATCTCCGCCCCTCGCGTGGCACCAATAAACATGCCGTCCAGCAGATAGCACCACACGCCCACCACCGGTAATACCACCTGCCAGAGGATGTAGCGATCGGCAAGCGCCTGAAGCGCGGGCAGCGAGGTAAGTAGCGCGACAATATGCCCACCAAAACAGGCGTAAACCAGGGCAAAGATCAGCGCCACCAGACCCGCCTGACGGCAGGCAGCCCGCCACACCTCGCGTAGCTGGCCGCTTTCACGCGCGCCATAAGCCTGCCCGGAATGCGCCTCCACGGCGTAAGCAAAACCATCCAGCGCGTAAGCGGTAAAGGTCAGTAACGTCATGAGCACTGCATTGACCGCGACGATTTCTGGCCCAAGCCGCGCACCAAAAACGGTTAACGCACCAAAGCAGAGTTGCAGCAGGAGCGAGCGCAGCATGATGTCGCGATTAAGCGCCAGCAGCTTACGCATATTGCCGCGCCAGGCCGTTTTCAGAAGATCGAGGGTGATGCCGCGCATCGTCAGCACGCGCCAGACCATCCACAAACCGATCAGCAGCGTACCGTACTCAGCAATCGCCGTGGCCAGCGCCGCGCCGCGAACGTTCATGTGCAGTCCCATTACCAGCCAGAGATCGAGCACAATGTTAAGCAGGTTGCCCACCACCAGCAGGATCACCGGCGCGCGGGCGTACTGCACGCCCAGTAACCAGCCCAGGAGGACCAGGTTTGCCAGGGAAGCGGGCGCGCTGAGCCAGCGAATTTCGAGGAAGCGCCGGGCCTGCTCCAGCACGGCATCACTGCCGCCCACAATATGGAGCGCCAGATCAATGAGCGGCGTACGCAACAGGACGATTAACGCGCCGGCACCGAACGCCAGCATGAGCGGCTGAACCAGCGCACGCGCCAGACGCAGGGGATCTTTTGCACCATACGCCTGAGCCGTCAGGCCTGTTGTACTCATGCGCAAAAAGAGCAGCAGCATAAAGAGGAAGCTGGTCGCCGTTGCGCCGATCGCGACGCCGCCCAGATAAATCGGCGAATCCAGATGCCCGATTACCGCCGTATCCACCAGCCCCAGCAGGGGAACGGTAATATTGGAAAAAATCATCGGTAGCGCAAGACGCCACAACGCCTTATCGGCAGAAGTTAGCAATGCCATGGAAATTACCGGAATCAGAAAATAGGCCAGGCTGTAGAGGAGCTACAGCCTGTCAGGAAGAGATTACAGCCATTCACCGTTGCGGATAACGCCTACCGCCAGGCCTTCAATGGAGAAGCTCTGCTCGCGGAGATCCACCATAATTGGGGAGAATTCGTTGTTTTCTGGCAGAAGCTGAACGGTATTACCTTGTTTTTTCAGGCGCTTAACCGTCACTTCGTCATCAATGCGCGCTACCACGACTTGCCCGTTACGCACGTCCTGCGTTTTGTGTACCGCAAGCAGATCGCCATCCAGAATACCGATATCTTTCATGGACATTCCGCTAACGCGCAGCAGGAAATCGGCGCTCGGCTTGAACATGCCTGGGTCAACCTGATAGTGCCCTTCAATATGCTGCTGTGCCAGCAGGGGTTCACCTGCGGCGACGCGGCCCACCAGCGGAATACCGGTCTCTTCTTCCACCAACAGACGAATACCGCGTGAGGCACCGGAAACAATCTCAATCACGCCCTTACGCGCCAGCGCTTTAAGGTGCTCTTCGGCAGCATTAGGAGAACGGAAGCCCAGACGCTGTGCAATTTCTGCACGCGTGGGTGGCATACCCGTCTGGCCGATATGATCCCGAATGAGATCAAACACCTCTTGCTGCCTGGTCGTTAACGCTTTCATACCGCCCCCTGGGTGTATATACAGTTATGCTGTGAGTATATACAGTCAAAGGCGATTTTGGAACCAAAAACTGCACAAAAAACCAGGGACTTAATTATTCCTCGAGGCTCATCGGAAATGTGACCAAAGCAGCGTGACCCAGGTGATCGCCGCGGTGATAATCGACAGCAGCACGGCAGCGGAACCCATGTCTTTCGCCCGGCCAGACAGTTCATGGAATTCCGACCCTATCCGGTCAACAACGGCCTCAATAGCGCTATTAAGAATTTCCACTATCATCACCAGAAGGACAGAACCGATGAGAAGCACGCGGGTGATAGCATCAACATCAAGGAAGCAGGCGATGATAACTGCAACGATCGCGGCAACCGCTTCCTGGCGGAAGGCAGCTTCATTAACCCATGCGGCGCGAAAGCCTTTCCATGAATAACCGGCAGCTTTAATGATTCGGGTTAACCCAGTGGTATTATTGGCCATCTAAAGAACCTTTTATGAGAAATAGCGTCAGTAACTAAAGCTTCAGCGCGTTTTGCTGCAACCTGAAGTATGACGGGTAACAACAGAAATTTTGCGCGCTTTCTGTTATCCTTGCGCCGCAATTGCATTATTAACCAGAGGCTTTACATCGTTTATGTCCGGCTGGCCACGAATTTACTACAAATTACTTAATTTACCATTAAGCGTACTGGTAAAAAGTAAGTCTATCCCAGCAGAACCCGCGCTGGAATTAGGGCTCGATACGTCACGCCCTATTATGTACGTTTTGCCTTATAACTCGAAGGCAGACCTGCTCACGCTTCGCGCTCAATGTCTGGCGCACGATTTACCTGACCCGCTTGAACCCCTGGAAGTCGACGGTACGCTGCTGCCGCGCTACGTGTTCATCCACGGCGGGCCGCGCGTGTTCACCTATTACACGCCGAAAGAAGAGTCCATTAAGCTGTTCCATGATTACCTCGATCTGCACCGCAGCAACCCCGATCTGGACGTTCAGATGGTGCCGGTGTCGGTGATGTTTGGTCGTCGTCCGGGGCGCGAAAAAGGGGAAGAGAACCCGCCGCTGCGTATGCTTAACGGCATTCAGAAGTTCTTCGCCGTCTCCTGGCTGGGACGCGACAGCTTTGTCCGCTTCTCGCCTTCCGTTTCACTGCGCCGCATGGCGGATGAACACGGCACCGATAAGATCATTGCGCAAAAGCTGGCGCGCGTTGCGCGTATGCACTTTGCACGTCAGCGTCTGGCGGCCGTTGGGCCACGTCTCCCGGCGCGTCAGGATCTGTTCAACAAGCTGCTCGCTTCCAAAGCGATTGCCCGTGCCGTAGAAGACGAAGCGCGCAGCAAGAAAATTTCACACGAGAAAGCGCAGCAGAACGCGATCGCGCTGATGGAAGAGATCGCCGCGAACTTCTCCTACGAGATGATTCGTCTCTCAGACCGTATCCTCGGCTTCACGTGGAACCGCCTCTACCAGGGGATTAACGTCCACAACGCCGAGCGCGTGCGTCAGCTCGCGCACGACGGCCACGAGATTGTCTACGTGCCCTGCCACCGCAGCCACATGGACTACCTGCTGCTCTCTTACGTGCTCTATCACCAGGGGCTGGTGCCGCCACACATTGCCGCCGGTATCAACCTGAACTTCTGGCCAGCAGGCCCGATTTTCCGCCGTCTGGGGGCGTTCTTCATTCGTCGTACCTTCAAGGGCAACAAGCTCTACTCCACCGTGTTCCGTGAATACCTTGGCGAGCTGTTCAGCCGCGGCTATTCCGTTGAGTACTTTGTGGAGGGCGGGCGCTCCCGTACGGGCCGCCTGCTCGATCCGAAGACCGGCACGCTGTCGATGACCATTCAGGCGATGCTGCGCGGCGGTACGCGTCCTATCACGCTGGTGCCTATCTACATCGGCTATGAACACGTGATGGAAGTAGGTACCTATGCGAAAGAGCTGCGCGGTGCGACCAAAGAGAAAGAGAGTCTGCCGCAGATGCTGCGTGGGCTGAGCAAATTGCGCAACCTCGGTCAGGGCTACGTGAACTTTGGCGAGCCCCTGCCGCTGATGACATATCTGAACCATCATGTTCCGGAGTGGCGCGAATCTATCGATCCTATCGAAGCGGTGCGTCCGGCCTGGCTGACGCCGACGGTCAACGGCATCGCATCCGAACTGATGGTACGCATCAACAATGCCGGTGCGGCGAATGCCATGAACCTGTGCTGTACCGCGCTTCTGGCTTCTCGCCAGCGTTCACTGACCCGCGAGCAGCTGACCGAGCAGATTGATTGCTACCTCGACATCATGCGTAACGTGCCGTACTCCGTGGATTCGACCGTGCCGTCTGCTACCGCCAGCGAGCTTATCGATCACGCGTTGCAGATGAACAAGTTCGAAGTGGAGAAAGATACCATCGGTGACATCATCATTCTGCCGCGCGAGCAGGCCGTGCTGATGACCTACTACCGTAACAACATCACGCATATGCTGATGTTGCCGTCGCTGATGGCCGCCATCATTACCCAGCACCGCCGCATTTCGCGTCAGGAGTTGCTGCGCCATATTCAGACCATCTATCCGATGCTGAAAGCGGAGCTGTTCCTGCGCTGGAGTGAAGATGAGCTGGCGGCAGAGCTCGATAAAATGACCGCAGAAATGCATCGTCAGGGGCTGATTACCATTAGTGATGATGAACTGCATATCAATCCGTCACGTTCTCGTACCTTGCAGCTACTGGCATCCGGCGCGCGTGAGACGTTGCAGCGCTACGCCATCACCTTCTGGTTGTTGAGTGCAAATCCGTCAATCAACCGCGGTACGCTGGAAAAAGAGAGCCGGACGCTGGCTCAGCGCCTCTCCGTTCTGCACGGCATTAACGCCCCGGAATTCTTCGACAAAGCGGTATTCAGCTCCCTGGTGCTGACGCTGCGCGACGAAGGGTATATTAGCGATACGGGCGATGCCGAGCCGGAAGAGACGATAAAGGTTTACCAGATGCTGGCAGAGCTGATTACCTCGGATGTGCGTCTGACGATTGAGAGTTCGACGCAGGGCGAATGATGTTAAAGCCGGGTGGCGGCTTCGCCTTACCCGGCCTACATGTTCTGCTAAATCGTAGGCCGGGTAAGGCGAAGCCGCCACCCGGCTTTTTTATGACCAGTAACTCATCGCCAGCCCCATAAACAGCACCAGCCCGACGTAGTTGTTATTCAGAAACGCTTTAAAGCAGGCTTCACGCTCGCGCTTCACGATCAGCTTCTGCTGATATGCAAACAGCAGCCCCGCCACCAGCACGGACCAGTAAAACTCCCAGTTCAGCCCGTTCAGGCGACCAATCGCCACCATCAGCGCCAGCACCGCCACCTGCAATATGCCGATGATCAATTTGTCGTGACGGCCAAACAGGATCGCCGTCGATTTAACGCCGATCTTGAGATCGTCATCGCGATCGACCATCGCGTACTGGGTGTCGTACGCAACGGCCCACAGAATATTTGCCAGGAACATCAGCCAGCAGCTGAGCGGAACAGACTCGCTGACCGCAGCAAATGCCATGGGGATCGACCAGCCAAATGCCGCACCCAATACCACCTGCGGCAGATGGGTGTATCGCTTCATAAACGGGTAGACCCAGGCCAACGCCAGAGCCGCAACGGACAGCAGAATAGTCATGGTGTTAAGCGTTAACACCAGCATGAAAGAGAGAAGCACCAGCACGACAAACAGGATGCGCGCCTCTTTCCCGGTCACCTGACCGCTCGGCAGAGGACGATTCGCGGTGCGCTTAACATGCCCATCAAATTTTCGGTCAGCATAGTCGTTTACCACGCAGCCCGCAGCGCGCATCAGCCAGACGCCCGCGACAAACACCGCCAGGATCCACAGCGGCGGTATGCCCGGCGTGGCAACCCACAGCGCCCATAAGGTCGGCCACAGCAGCAGCAGCGCGCCAATCGGTTTATCGGTACGCATTAAGCGGTGATAGGCCAGCAGCTTATTCTGCGTCAGACTCCACTCCATTTTCTCTCCCTCTTAGTACAACGGCGATGCAGGCAAAAAGAGTTCCGTCAGTATTAACGGCTTGCCACTCAAACGAAGGCGGGAACGGCGCCCCCATAAATCGGCATCGCAACCAATTTCAATAAAATCACGGGTCAGTTCAGACGAGGTGAACAGATATCGCCCAAGCGGCGTTTTGCCGAGGCGTTGCAGTGCCAGCTCCGGCCCGGAAAGTGTAGACTCGGGAACCACCGTTCGCCCGGCAAGCCACGGCTCGCCATCCGCACACAGTAAAATTTCACGCAGCCAGTAGCGTTCTTCTTGCGGCAGGAGCGGCAACTCGCTGCCAATCTCCTCAGGCGAGACAAATCCTTCCTGGATCATCGTCACCGTGACCGTTTTACCCTGTTGCTCAAAACGTTTTGTCATGGAATCTTCCAGCAGCAGCCAGTCAAGCTGCTCCGGGTCAAGCGCGGGTATTTGGTCGAAATAGCGTAGCGCACGCAGCTGCGTTAGCGCGGGGTGTGACATGCCAGACTCTCCGATACATAACGTAAAGGCATTGTATCGCAGATTGGCGAAATGAGGACGAGCAAACCAAATTTAGCGATCACTATCGCAACAATGATGCAACTAAGCCAAAAAAAGTGCGCCCGTTAAGGCGCACTAAACTACTGACAAAATCAGCACTGTGGGGAGACGGTTACCCCTTGCCTTTTACACTGCTGATAAAGGTGGAACGGGCAGTGGTTGAACCTAAACGCTCGGCTTCATCAAGCAGCTTCAGCGCTTTATCGACATCGCCGTTTTTGACCGCCTGCTTGATGGCGTTGTTAAAATACGTTTCAGTATCGTTAAGCACCGGCTCGGCTTTTTTCGTCGGAGCCGGGGCTGCGGCAGGCGCTGCGGCTGGTGCGGCATAAACAGGCGCGGCAGTATTGCCCACCGTTACCGGGCCCGGGCCAGATGAGCCAAACAGCGGCCCTACGAGTACGCTGGAGGCGCTGTTGGTAGAGACTTTCAGCTTAATCAGGCCATCGGTGGTATGACGGGCATGTGGGTCCGGAATATCCGGGACGGCGTTACCGGTGCCTTTCGCATAGGCTTTTGCCGGATCGACCAGCTTCGTGGTTTGCTGCAAATCTTTTTCGGTTGTGAACACCAGAACGTAGATCTTTTGCTGGCCCAGGGCCGGCGTCAGGCGCATAACACCTTCCAGCCGGTCAGCGCTCATTACGCCCGGCTCCTGATAGCTAAAGTAGGTGCTCGGGAAGAAGGCCGATGGTGTCATGTTCTGATCGAGGATCAGCACGTTAGGCGCAAAAACGCTGGTCTGTTTATTCACTTCGCTGGTCAACGTCAGGGTCAGCTCGCCGATGTTAGCGGGCACGCTGAACGCTGCAACCGGGCCGCTGATGCCGGGAACGTTCAGCGACTGGCCGCCCGCAGCAAGCTGAGTGGTTTGCGTTTTTGATTGATCGACTGGTGTCCACACCAGCTGCTGAAGCGCCGCCGCCGGAATCGCTGGCGCAGCGCTGGTATTTTGAGGAACAAAATTCACATCTGCAAAGGTGACCGCAGGCGCACAGGCCAGCAGCCCCGCAGAGAGGCACAGCGCGACGAGACTTTTCTTCATTTTCATTGTTATTACCTCTGATAGCGTGAGCGCTGCGGTGGCCAGGCAATAGCGCGCAGCACCCTAAGGAGAGAGGGGCTTACGCCCCTCTTTTCAGGTTATTACGTCAGGCTTGACGAATTACCACCAGATTTCCATCTGGGCGCCGAAGGTCCACTCATCGTTGTCGCCACGGCTGAAGGTTTTCGCGGACGTGTCGCTATACGCTACGCCAGAGGTGTAACCTGCACCTGAGTCGTTGTTCGCGTAGCCCCATTTCTCATCCCACTTCGCGTAGGTTGCGAAGACGCGGATAGCCGGACGGGACCAAATGCTGTCGCCTGCCTGCCACTGCTGTGCCAGGGTGATTTTGTACTGGCTGTTTTTGTCGTCAGTTTTCTGAGACTTAACGTTGTCGTAGCCCACTTCCAGCAGGGTGCTCATGATCGGCGTCCATTTGAACATTGGACGAACGCCCACGGTCCACCACTCGGTACCGTTGTTGTTATCACGATCGATGTTCTGGTACATACCGACATACATCAGGTCCCAACGGTCTGCCAGGGTGATTGCACCGTGGTCCAGCACGCGCCACATAGAGCCGTCGTTATCGATGCTGCCGCCCTGCGGAATACCTTTACCGTTAGAGGTCATGGAGTCCGTACCGTATTGCAGCACGAACTTGTTGAAGCCTTTCATCATGCTCTGGGTGTGTTCAGCGGTGAACAGCCAGCCATCTTTAGAGGCACCAGGTTGCAGATAGTAGTCGTCAGGAATGTTGGTATGACCGTAGTCAACGCCCAGCTCCAGCGTACCGCCCGGGTTGGTCTCCAGACCGGCCAGACGAACGTCGAAGACGTCGTTTGGTACCACGTTGTCATAAATACGGTCACCGTTCGCGTCACGATCGGCGAAGGTTGCAGAACCGCCGGACTCAGAAGAACGGGTGGCGGCCAGAGAGAGCTTACCAAAGCCCAGATCGATGTTTTCAATACCGGCACCAGGACCAGAGATATCCCAGTAGTAGAAGTCGATCATGTGTACGTCATGACGCTGATAGAAGCGCTTACCGGCCCAGATGGTTGAACCTGGGAGCCATTCAATCAGGTTTTTACCCTGCACGTTAGCTTCACGGAAGGCCGGGCTGGTGGATTCCCAGTCGTTCTGCTGAGAAACAGAGTACGCTACGTTGGTGTCGAAATAGAAGCTCTTGTCGCCTTCTTTCCACACTTCCTGGCCCAGCTTCAGCTCGGCGTAGGTTTCACATTCGTTACCGAGACGGTATTTACTTTGTGCACCTGTTGCCTGGAAACATTGTTGTTCACCGCCACTTCCGGTCCAGCCGATGCCGGAACGAGCATAACCTTTGAAGTCTACGGCGCCCGCCTGGGCAGACAGGATGCCTGCCGCAATGGCGACAGCCAGAGGGACTTTGCGCAGAGTAATCATTATTCTATCTCCTGAGATCATTGCTTTTCTTTGTAATTGGAATGCTTAAACGCCTGGCTCTTTGTGCAGCCGACGACATGCTGTGCCATCCTCACGGAACAGATGGCAACGCTCTGGCGGCAAACCGATAGCGAATGTGGCACCCTCTTCTACCAACACCACGTCATTCTGGCGGTAGACCAGGTTCTGACGGATGGCGGGGATCTGGATATGAATCTGTGTTTCGTGACCAAGCTGTTCGACGACCTGAACTTCACCTTCCAGCGTCACATCCGCAATGTGGCTTGGCAGTAGATGCTCAGGACGGATACCGAGGGACATATTGGCCCCCACCTGTACGTTGGCGCTGTCGACTGGCAGCCAGACCTGCTGGCGGTTTGGCAGCTCCACCTGTACCTGTTCAATCGCCGTCGCGGTCACTTTGACGGGCAGGAAGTTCATCTTTGGCGAGCCAATGAAGCCCGCTACAAAGCGGTCTGCCGGGTAGTGATACAGCTCCAGCGGTTTGCCCACCTGCGCCACGCGACCGGCGTCCAGCACCACGATTTTGTCGGCGAGGGTCATCGCTTCGACCTGATCGTGGGTGACATAAATCATCGTGCGGCCAAGGCGCTTGTGCAGACGGGAGATTTCGATACGCATCTGGACGCGCAGGGCGGCATCCAGGTTAGAGAGAGGTTCATCGAGCAGGAAGACGCGCGGCTCGGCCACCAGCGTACGGCCAATCGCCACGCGCTGACGCTGACCGCCGGAAAGCGCTTTCGGCTTACGCTCCAGCAGGTGCGCCAGCTGCAACACTTCCGCCACCTGCGTGACGCGCTGGTTAATAATCTCTTTTTTCGCGCCGGCCAGCTTCAGGCCAAAGGACATGTTCTCGGCAACGGAAAGATGCGGATAAAGCGCATAAGACTGGAACACCATGCCTACGCCACGTTCGGCAGGCGGGATGTCGTTCATTCGGGTATCACCAATAAACAGATCGCCACTGGTGATGGTTTCAAGACCGGCAATCATACGCAGCAGAGTCGATTTACCACAGCCTGATGGACCCACGAACACCACAAACTCACCTTCGTGGATGTCCAGATTGATGTCTTTTGACACCACTACGTCGCCCCAGGCTTTCGTTACATTACGCAGCTGTACGCTCGCCATGCCCTTCTCCCTTCGTTACAACCTGTCACCGACAGAAACATTCAAGATAAGTTCACTATGCGTGTTCCATTACTTTCGTGAATCCTCCACCCCCCGGCTTTTTTGTGGGGGAGGAGGCGGGAGGATGAGAGAGCAGGCTCTGCGACCGCAGCGGAGGGGCTGAGGCGAAAATCGTGAAGCGGCCTGCAAAATTCAGTGGGTTTTTATGTGCGCCAGCACTCATAACTTAAATTTATGTTACAGGGATCACACAAACGGGGGGTGGGGCGTAGGGACTGGGAGGATGGAAAGAGGATGTCAAATAAGGAGACTGAGTCACGTTGAACCACCTTATGTATCCACGAGCACATCACCAATAAAGGATGGCAGATATGAAGATCAAGACTGGCGCACGCGTTTTCGCATTGTCCGCCCTCGCAGCAATGATGATTTCCGCACCGGCTCTCGCCAAAATTGAAGAGGGTAAGCTGGTTATCTGGATTAACGGCGACAAGGGCTATAACGGCCTGGCCGAAGTGGGCAAAAAATTCGAGAAAGACACCGGTATCAAAGTGACCGTAGAGCACCCGGACAAGCTGGAAGAGAAGTTCCCGCAGGTTGCGGCCACGGGCGACGGTCCGGACATTATCTTCTGGGCGCATGACCGTTTCGGGGGCTACGCGCAGTCTGGCCTGCTGGCTGAAGTCACGCCAGATAAAGCCTTCCAGGACAAACTGTTCCCGTTCACCTGGGACGCCGTACGCTATAACGGCAAGCTGATCGCTTACCCAATCGCCGTTGAAGCTCTGTCACTGATTTACAACAAAGACCTGGTGCCAAACCCACCGAAAACCTGGGAAGAGATCCCTGCCCTGGATAAAGAGCTGAAGGCGAAAGGTAAATCCGCCCTGATGTTCAACCTGCAAGAGCCGTACTTCACCTGGCCGCTGATTGCTGCCGACGGCGGCTACGCGTTCAAGTTTGAAAACGGCAAATATGACGTGAAGGACGTAGGCGTAGACAACGCGGGCGCGAAAGCGGGCCTGACCTTCCTGGTTGACCTTATCAAGAACAAACACATGAACGCGGATACCGACTACTCCATCGCGGAAGCGGCGTTCAACAAAGGCGAAACCGCGATGACCATCAACGGTCCGTGGGCCTGGACCAACATCGACAAGAGCAAAATCAACTACGGCGTGACCCTGCTGCCAACCTTTAACGGTAAGCCGTCTAAACCGTTCGTTGGCGTGCTGAGCGCGGGTATCAACGCCGCCAGCCCGAACAAAGAGCTGGCGAAAGAGTTCCTGGAAAACTACCTGCTGACCGATGAAGGTCTGGGTGATGTGAACAAGGACAAACCGCTGGGCGCCGTGGCGCTGAAATCCTTCCAGGATCAGTTAGCGAAAGATCCGCGCATTGCGGCCACCATGGATAACGCCCAGAAAGGCGAAATCATGCCGAACATCCCACAGATGGCCGCGTTCTGGTACGCCACCCGTACCGCCGTCATCAATGCTGCCAGCGGTCGCCAGACTGTTGATGCCGCGCTGAAAGATGCTCAGGGTCGTATTACCAAGTAAGAAGAACGGCGGGTGGCGCGTACGCTGCCCGCCCTACAACTACGGCACGATCCGTAGGTCAGGTAAGCGCAGCGCCACCTGACGAAAAGTTTCCACCGTTGTAGAGGAAGAACCCCATGGATGTCATTAAAAAGAAACGCTGGTGGCAAAGCGACGCGCTGAAGTGGTCAGCGATAGGTCTGCTGTGTCTGCTGGTGGGTTACCTTGTTGTTTTAATGTACGTGCAAGGGGAATACCTTTTTGCCATCATGACGCTGATTTTAAGCTCGGTTGGCCTGTATATTTTCGCCAACCGTAAAGCGTACGCGTGGCGCTATGTTTACCCTGGCGTGGCCGGGATGGGGCTGTTTGTCCTCTTTCCGCTGATCTGCACCATCGCCATTGCCTTTACCAACTACAGCAGCACCAACCAGCTCGCGCAAGAGCGCGCCACCCAGGTGCTTCTGGACCGTTCTTATCAGGCCGGTAAGACCTTTAACTTCGGTCTGTATCCTGAGGGAGATGAGTGGAAGTTAGCGCTCACTGACGGTGAGAGCGGCAAAAACTATCTTTCCGACGCGTTCAAATTTGGCGGCGAGCAAGAGCTGGTCTTAAAAGAGGCCGAAGCCCTGCCGGAAGGCGAACGCGCGAACCTGCGTATCATTACCCAGAATCGCCAGGCGCTGACGCAGCTCACCGCCGTGCTGCCCGATGACAGCAAAGTAACCATGAGCTCGCTGCGCCAGTTCTCCGGTACGCAGCCGCTTTACACCCTGGCGGATGACGGCACGCTGACCAACAACCAGAGCGGCGTGAAGTATCGTCCGAACAACGATATCGGTTTTTATCAGTCTGTGAATGCCGACGGCAGCTGGGGAGACGACAAGCTCAGCCCAGGCTATACCGTCACCATCGGCTGGGATAACTTTACCCGCGTGTTTACCGACGAAGGCATCCAGAAGCCGTTCTTCGCCATCTTCGTCTGGACGGTAGTCTTCTCCATCCTGACCGTGATCCTGACCGTTGCCGTGGGCATGGTGCTGGCCTGCCTCGTGCAGTGGGAATCCCTGAAAGGGAAAGCGATTTACCGCGTGCTGCTGATTCTGCCGTACGCCGTACCATCGTTTATCTCGATTCTGATTTTCAAAGGGCTGTTTAACCAGAGCTTCGGTGAAATCAACATGATGCTGAGCGCGCTGTTCGGCATCAAACCGGCCTGGTTCAGCGACCCGACCACCGCCCGTTCGATGATTATCATCGTCAACACCTGGCTGGGTTATCCGTACATGATGATCCTGTGCATGGGGCTGCTGAAGGCGATTCCGGACGACCTGTACGAAGCCTCGGCAATGGACGGCGCGGGCCCGTTCCAGAACTTCTTTAAAATTACGCTGCCGCTGCTCATTAAGCCGCTGACGCCGCTGATGATCGCCAGCTTCGCCTTTAACTTTAACAACTTCGTGCTGATTCAGCTGTTGACCAACGGTGGCCCGGACCGTCTCGGCACCACCACGCCGGCGGGCTATACCGACCTGCTCGTGAGCTACACCTACCGTATCGCCTTTGAAGGCGGCGGCGGCCAGGATTTCGGTCTGGCAGCGGCCATTGCCACCCTGATCTTCCTGCTGGTTGGCGCCCTGGCGATTGTGAACCTGAAAGCCACACGTATGAAATTTGACTAAGGAGGGCATCGATCATGGCTATGGTACAACCCAAATCTCAGAAGCTGCGCCTCCTCGCGACGCACTTAGGCCTGCTGATGTTCATCGCGGCCATCATGTTCCCGCTGCTGATGGTTATCGCCATCTCCCTGCGCTCGGGTAACTTTGCGACCGGGAGCCTGATCCCGGATGAAATCTCCTGGGAGCACTGGAGGCTCGCGCTGGGCTTCAGCGTTGAGCACGCCGATGGCCGCGTCACGCCGCCACCGTTCCCGGTGCTGCTGTGGCTGTGGAACTCGGTGAAAGTGGCGACCATCACCGCCATCGGCATCGTCACGCTCTCCACCACCTGTGCTTACGCCTTCGCCCGCATGCGTTTCCCGGGCAAAGCGACGCTGCTGAAAGGGATGCTGATTTTCCAGATGTTCCCGGCGGTGCTGTCGCTGGTGGCGCTGTACGCCCTGTTTGACCGTCTGGGTCAGTATGTGCCGTTTATCGGTCTGAACACCCATGGCGGCGTGATCTTCGCCTATCTTGGCGGTATCGCCCTGCATGTGTGGACCATTAAAGGCTATTTCGAAACCATCGACGGTTCGCTGGAAGAAGCCGCCGCGCTGGATGGCGCCACCCCGTGGCAGGCGTTCCGTCTGGTGCTGCTGCCGCTGTCGGTGCCGATTCTGGCGGTGGTGTTTATCCTGTCGTTTATCGCGGCGATCACCGAAGTACCGGTCGCCTCACTGTTGCTGCGCGATGTGAACAGCTACACCCTGGCCGTTGGCATGCAGCAATACCTCAACCCGCAAAACTACCTGTGGGGCGACTTTGCCGCAGCGGCGGTACTCTCTGCCATCCCGATTACCGTAGTGTTCCTGCTGGCCCAGCGCTGGCTGGTCAACGGCCTGACGGCGGGCGGTGTGAAAGGTTAAGTTTCATCTGTTATGCCACTGCAACCCTCAACTTTAGACGTATTGTATTGAACCAACTTGTGACTGTTGTTAGGCGCTCTTCGGAGCGCCCTTTTTTTATTCGCGTTTCAGCCGCTTCGAGTTGCACAGCCAGAGGGTGATCACCAGCAGCAGGATCGCCGCCGAGTAGATCAGCACGTCGAGCGGGGATTTATGATCGACGATGATCAGCCGCACAATGGCGGTGATGCCAATGTAGATGAAATAGCGCAGCGGGAAGTGAAAGCCGGACTGGAAGTACTTCACAATCAGGGCAATAAACTCGAAGTAGAGAAAGTAGACCACCAGCCCTTCCACCAGCGCATATTTGCTGGTTTGCTCAGGGGCAAATAGCACATCAGCCAGGTGCACCGTCTCTTTACCGAGAAAGACGACCAGGATCAGGCCAAGGCTCAGCAGACCGAGGTTCAGCACGGTCTGGAGTATCGTTGAGATGAACTCAACGCGCGGGCGAGTCAGGGATGTCATACAGCACCTCATTCTCCAGGGCGAGGTTCCTGTATAACGCAAAAATGTGACAGGGATCTATATTTTTTGTTTATGTTTGGCGCATTCGCCCGGTGGCGCTGCGCTTACCGGGCCTACAAAAACCGTAGGCCGGGCAAACAAGCATCAGCGGAAGTTAATGTTCTTATCGCTGGTCATGTCATACAGCTGGAACTTACGTCCAAGCTGCTGACCACCGTCACGCGTCAGCGGCGTCCAGCCCACTGCCGCACGGCTGCGGGTCGGACCGGATGAGAACAGATCCAGCGGAATCGACACGTACACCCCTTTGGTGAAGTCCCCTTCTCCGTATTCGTCCGGCGAAACGTTGGTGATGGTGGCGTAGCCGCCCACCACGACGCCGCTGTCGAAGTGTTTGGAGATATCCAGCGTGCCGCCCTTATCGCCCGCCAGATACTGCCCGACACTGGCTTTCACCAGCACGTCCTGCGCGAACGACGGTGTCCAGTAGGCGGTCAGGTGGCCGGTTTTGACGCTGTAGTCGGTGAACTTCATCATATCCTGCGCGCTGCGCCAGTCACGCTGTTTCACGTAGTTGGCGTCAATCCCGAAGGCCCAGTTGCTGTCGACAGGACGATACAACACTTCCGCCCCCGCGCCGCCAAACATGGTTTCCAGATAGCCACCGTAAACCTGGCCGTAGAAACCGTTGCCGAAGTACTGGAAGTAGTTGGCCTGGAGGTTATTCACGTAGATATCGTTCTGCACGTATTCACGCACGCGGGTACGCACGCGCGGCAGTTTTGAATCGTTCGGCGGGTTGGTGTAGTTAAATTTGTCGTAGTTGTTGGCAAGGTTGCCGAACAGGCTACCGGTGGTCAACAGGTGGTCGGTCACCCACAGATCGGCCGTCGCCATCGCGCCCAGCTGATACATGTAGAAGTTTTCCGGCCCGCCGACGGACTGGTTCAGCACCGGATCGATATGGAAATCGAAGCGGGGCTTATCGATATACCAGCCCTGCTCGGTACTCTCTGGCACCACCGGCTCAACGCGTTTTTGCACCAGCTCGGTTTCATGTCCCAGCGGCTCACCTTCAAGATGACGCTTAAGGCTGGCAACGTCGGTTTCGGTTGTGACCTGCGGCATGTTGAGACGGTTCTCCGTCACGCGGATCGTGCGGATCCCCTCCGGCAGATCGTTCATAACGATCCGGTTGGCGCGCTCGATCCCTTCGCGGGAATCACGGTATTTCACCTGCTCGCCGGTGACGTACAGCGTATCGCCTTTGGTCTGGATCTTCGGATCCGCCAGCCCCGCGTTATATTTCAGCAGCGTCAGCTGATTCGCCACCACGGAGTGCTGAATGATCGCATCCTGCGGCTCCGGCTGGTATTTAGGCCGCGGGTTGTCATTGTAGCGCGGACGCATGTCGTTAAAGTTGGTGCGCAGCGTGAAGCCAAACATCAGGGTATTGCCGCGCTCGTAGCTGAGGTTAACGTCGGCCCAGTCGGTCACGCGGTAAATGGCGCCGACGTTAAACTTGCTCTTCTGCTCAATCTTGCCGGCAAAATCTTCGCTGTAGTTGTTGCCTTCATACTCCAGCTTCAGGCGCAGCGGCTGCCAGGGCGTTTGATACTCTACGCCGCCAAACAGCGAGGCCGGGCCGTGGAACATCTGGTCGCCGTTGATGGAGCCCGCTTTTTTGTAGCTGTTATCGCGGTAGCAGTATTTGTCGCTGTAGGAGCAGAACGGATTGGTTACGTTGCCGCTGGTCCCAAGATAGCCCCAGCCGAGACCCAGCGAGAAATCAAACGGCCCCCAGGCTTTACTGGCAACGATGTATTCCGCATCAAACAGGCCGGTACCGCCAATATCTTTTGCCCCGACGGAGACCTGCGGCATCCAGTAGCTCTCTTCCCACAGGCGCAGCTTCACGTCGAAGGCTTTGTCTTTATAGGTCTGATCGCCGGAGAAGGCGTCGACGCTGCTGTACTGTTTCGTTCGCACGTCGGTGTAGCGCAGCGTGGTCTCCAGCCAGGGGAACAGCTGCACGGACGCAGAATAGTAGCGGTACTGATCGTTATCGCGATAGTTAAGGCTGATTTCCCCCTCGCGCGCCATCCGCGCGGTGGGCGTTTGCAGCAAACCGACGCCGCCAAAATCGGACTGCGACGGGCCAATCGGTGCCGGATACGTTTCTGCATGACAGGCGGCACTCACGCACAGTGCAAGCATGCTGTAGAGATAGGTTTTTTTCATTATTCCGGTATCCGCTGTATCAGGGAGCGAAGGATATCGGCATTAAGCCCGTCATACGCTTTCGTCCAGAAATGGTCGGCAAAACCGACAAAAATGATGCTGCCCGGCATGGGTTCGATATGGCGTTTATTCCAGTAAGCCACCGGCGCTTTCTGCGTATGCCCGTCCGGATAGACCACCCAGGCATAGCTGTTATCGGCACCGCTGAGCAGGCTTTGTTCGTCAAGATAGCTCGCGACGTCCCGGCCCGGCGTAAACGGCTTAATGCCAGGGCTGCTGATGAGCCCCATCACGGTGACGGTAGAAGGCTGAGCCGGAAGCCACAGGGTATAGTCCCCCTCCAGCGACGGATTGCCGTTTTCCGCGACGCGCACCTCATCCGGATCGAGGTTCACCTTCTGCCGGCCCGTCACCTTCAGAGCCTGAAGCTGCTGGCGCAGGCTGTTGATGGCCGCGGCATCGTCGGCGTCTTCCTGCTGTGCCAGCCCGGATAATCTGGCGAGCAGCGCCTGATGTCTTTGTTCCGCGACAATCGTCGCCTGACGCTCGCTGATAACGCCCCCGGTCCACCAGCTTTTCGCCAGTCTCGGCTGCCCCACCAGATCGAGCAGATGCCCGGCATTGGTTAAGGTTTTGGGTTTTTCACTGTCCGGGGTGTAGACCTGTACCGTTCCCGCAGACCACGCCAGCGGTGAGGCAAGGCTGGCGAGAAGCGCAACGTGGATGAGCGTTTTCATGATTTCGCCGCCTTGATCAGGGTGGTCTTCACCGGGAAGAAACCGGCACCGAGATACTGCAAGGACTGGCGGATTTGCCCCTCTTCGTCCACCCAGAAGCGGTTATGCCAGGTGGCCTGGTCGGTTGTCACCTCTTCATCCAGCACGCGAACCTGCGTTTCGTCGCTGCCCACCTTTACGCTGTCCGTACCGTCCCAGCGGAAAGTGGAGCGGGCCGTGGCATAACGCACCTGTTTGTGTTCGGTCCAGCCCATCGTGCGCGTCCAGCTTGCGCCATCGACAATCTGATTCGGCTTAATGAGCGGATCTTCAGCCAGGTTATTCACCTCGATCAGGTTGTCGCCGCCGAGCAACGTTTTCACGATTCGGGCATGCTGCGTGACGATGGTGGCCTGATCCTGCGTCACCCATTTCTGCTGCCCGTTTTCATCGAAAGCGAGCACCACAAACAGTTGCGGGCCATCGTTTAGCTGCATGTACTGGCTGGCATACGGCATGTTCTGAAGTTCGTCATCGGTCAGATGCACGCCCGGCGTGCCGAACATGCTGTCCCACAGTGAGTTGCCCAGCCCTTTAGTGGTAGCTGAGCACGCCTGCAACAGCAGGCAAATCAGGATGATTGCAGGTCGCTTCACGACTCTTCTCCGAAGGGGCGAAATAACCACACCGAAGTGTGGTTATGATTAAAACACCCGGTATTACTGGGTGCTGGTCGTCGTAGTGGTCGTGGTTCCGGTATTGGAGCCATCACCGCCACCGGTTGCCGCCAGCGCGACACCCACGGCTGAACTTACGGCGCTGGTGCTGGCTGCGGTAGAACTCCCCGCAGACGCAGACGTCGCTGCCGACCCTGCTGCTTCCCCGACCTGGACCGGAGCTGCATAGACAGATGTCGCCGCAAGTGCAGATATGGCAAAAATGCCATACAGTACTTTCTTCATAACAATTTCCCTTCAATGAATGAATGGAGATTTGCCCGAAAGAAATTCAGGCGGATTCGAGTATACACAACTAACGCTGAGGGTTTACCGTGCGGGGAAATAGGGAAAGGGTTTTCGGACTAATGGATAAAAATGAAACGAAAGAAGAATAAATAAAATATATAACCAATATAAATCAATTAGTTATAATATAAACATGCTAAAGTATTTCTGCGTATTTTCTTAAAATAAACCGCAGCAATTAACGGGTTAGCCGCGTTTTTCGGATTAAACTCAGACCCGAAATTTGAGTTAACTAACAGACATCAGGAATTATCCGATAAAAAAATGCCGGCATATCGCCGGCATTTTTCATGACATATTTATTACCCACGCCATGCTTTATAGCGGTTAATCAAACCGTTGGTGGAGCTGTCGTGGCTGTCGATTGCTTTATCGTCGCCCAGCTCCGGCAGAATGCGGTTTGCCAGCTGTTTGCCAAGCTCAACGCCCCACTGGTCAAAGGTGAAGATATTGAGGATAGCGCCCTGGGTGAAGATCTTGTGCTCATACAGCGCAATCAGCGCGCCCAGGCTGAACGGGGTGATTTCGCGCAGCAGGATGGAGTTAGTTGGACGGTTGCCTTCGAACACCTTGAACGGCACAACGTGGTCCAGCGTGGCCGGATCTTTACCCTGGTCACGATACTCCTGCTCAACTACCTCGCGGGATTTGCCGAACGCCAGCGCTTCGGTCTGGGCGAAGAAGTTAGACAGCAGCTTCTGATGGTGGTCGGACAGCGGGTTGTGCGTAATCGCCGGGGCGATGAAATCGCACGGTACCATTTTGGTACCCTGGTGGATCAGCTGGTAGAACGCATGCTGGCCGTTGGTGCCCGGCTCGCCCCAGATGATTGGGCCAGTCTGGTAATCCACCGCGTTGCCGTTACGGTCAACGTACTTACCGTTGGATTCCATGTTGCCCTGCTGGAAGTAGGCCGCAAAGCGGTGCATATACTGGTCGTACGGCAGGATCGCTTCGGTTTCAGCGCCGAAGAAGTTGTTGTACCAGATACCGATCAGCGCCAGTAGCACCGGCAGGTTTTTCTCAGGCGCGGTGGTGGAGAAGTGTTTGTCCATCGCGTGCGCACCGGAGAGCAGCTCAACGAAGTTGTCGAAGCCGACGGACAGAATGATGGACAGGCCGATAGCAGACCACAGAGAGTAGCGGCCGCCAACCCAGTCCCAGAACTCGAACATGTTCGCCGTATCAATGCCGAACTCGCCCACCGCTTTACCGTTGGTGGAGAGCGCCGCAAAGTGTTTCGCGACGTGCTTTTCGTCACCCGCGGTTTTCAGGAACCAGTCGCGCGCGCTGTGGGCGTTGGTCATGGTTTCCTGGGTGGTGAAGGTTTTGGACGCCACCAGGAACAGGGTGGTTTCCGGGTTCACTTTTTTCAGCACTTCAGCGATGTGGGTCCCATCGACGTTAGAGACGAAGTGCATATTGAGGTGGTTTTTGTAAGGGCGCAGCGCCTCGGTCACCATGAACGGGCCGAGGTCAGAGCCGCCGATACCAATGTTCACCACGTCGGTAATCGCCTTGCCGGTGTAGCCTTTCCAGCTGCCGGAGATGATCGCTTCAGAGAAGGTTTTCATCTTTTCCAGCACCGCGTTCACTTCCGGCATCACATCTTTGCCGTCAACGATGATTGGAGTATTGCTACGGTTACGCAGCGCCACGTGCAGTACGGCACGATCTTCGGTGCGGTTGATCTTCTCACCAGAGAACATGGATTTGATGGCATCAGCCAGCTCGGTCTCTTTCGCCAGATCTTGCAGCTTCGCCAGCGTCTCTTCGGTGATACGGTTCTTGGAGAAATCCACCAGCATCAGGTCATCGAAGGTGGCGGAGAACTTGCTGAAACGATCGGCATCTTTCGCGAACAGATCCGCGATAGTGACGTCTTTCATTTCATCAAAATGTTTCTGTAGTGCCTGCCATGCAGCGGTCTGCGTTGGGTTGATGTTTTTCATAGCAATACTCTTCTGATTTGAGAATTGTGACTGCGGTCGATTGTAGCGCCTGCAAATAAAAATTGTGATGGTTTTTATGCCATTGCCCTGGTCTGCATCAAACGCAGGTGAAAAGACCCGAAAAGTATAGCTGCTGTCGCGCCCTTCCGGCGTGGCGAAATGTCGGTCAAAAGGGGGTAAAAAGAAGCATAAAATATGGGCCTGTTATAAGTCCTGTTTCTGAGGGGTACCCCCCCATGAAAAATCCGCATAATCCCAGCATTGACAGGACCTCCCCCGCATTTTATTTATAGGGCCGTATTTTGCGCCTGCACCTGTCCTCGCTTCACTCTTGTGCCAAGGTCGCTCTATTCATTCCCTGACACGAGGTTGTTATGACGAGTTTTGTGGTCGCCAAGTTTGGCGGCACCAGTGTGGCAGACTACGCTGCCATGAACCGCAGCGCCGATGTGGTGCTGGCCGATCCGAATACCCGCCTGGTGGTGCTGTCCGCCTCAGCCGGCGTGACGAACCTGCTGGTTTCGCTGTCTGAAGGACTGGAGGCGACCGAGCGTTTCGTGAAACTGGATGCGCTACGCAAAATTCAGTTCGACATCCTTGAGCGTCTGCAAAACCCGAACGTCATTCGTGAGGAAGTGGAACGCCTGCTGGAAAATATCACCACCCTGGCAGAAGCCGCGTCGCTGGCCACCTCAACCGCGCTGACCGACGAGCTGGTCAGCCACGGCGAGCTGATGTCCACCCTGCTGTTCGTTGAGATCATGCGCGAGCGCAATATTCAGGCGCAGTGGTTTGACGTGCGCAAAGTGATGCGCACCAGCGACCGCTTTGGCCGCGCCGAGCCGGACGTGGAAGCGCTGGCCGAGCTGACCAGCCAGCAGCTTGCCCCGCGCCTTGATGAAGGCATTGTGATCACCCAGGGCTTTATCGGTAGCGAAGCCAAAGGACGCACCACCACGCTGGGCCGCGGCGGCAGCGACTACACCGCCGCCCTGCTGGGCGAAGCCCTGCACGCGACCCGCGTGGATATCTGGACGGACGTGCCGGGTATTTACACTACCGACCCGCGCGTGGTGTCTGCGGCAAAACGTATTGACGTGATCGCCTTTGAAGAAGCGGCGGAAATGGCCACCTTCGGCGCGAAAGTGCTGCATCCGGCCACGCTACTGCCTGCCGTGCGCAGCGACATTCCGGTTTTCGTTGGTTCCAGTAAAGATCCAAAGGCGGGCGGGACGCTGGTCTGCAAGAAAACCGAGAACCCACCGCTGTTCCGCGCGCTGGCCCTGCGCCGCAAGCAGACGCTGGTCACCCTGCACAGCCATAATATGCTGCACTCCCGCGGCTTCCTGGCAGAAGTGTTTGGTATCCTGGCGCGCCATAATATCTCCGTGGATCTGATCACCACCTCGGAAGTGAGCATCGCACTGACGCTCGACACCACCGGCTCCACCTCTACCGGCGATACCCTGCTGACGCAGTCGCTGCTGATTGAGCTGTCCGAACTGTGCCGCGTGGAAGTGGAAGAAGATCTGGCGCTGGTTGCCATCATCGGTAACAAGCTGTCGCGCGCCTGCGGCGTGGGCAAAGAGGTCTTCGGCGTGCTCGACCCGTTCAGCATCCGCATGATTTGCTACGGCGCCTCCAGCTATAACCTCTGCTTCCTGGTGCCTGCCGATCAGGCCGAGCAGGTCGTTCAGAAACTTCATCAGAATTTGTTTGAATAAAATTCGTTAGCACGATAAACAATACCAATAAGCCGGGCACAGACTCGGCTTTTTTATTACAAAACAACACGACAATACTGCAAGGAATTCACTATGTTATCCGCTATCACCCGGCTGTTCCCGCTATGGGCGCTGCTGCTCTCCATACTCGCGTATTACACCCCTACCACGTTCACGGGCATTGGTCCGTGGGTCACCACGCTGCTGATGCTGATTATGCTCGGCATGGGCGTACACCTGAAAATCGACGATTTTAAACGCGTGCTGTCTCGCCCGGCGCCGGTTGCCGCGGGTATTTTCCTGCACTACCTGGTGATGCCGCTCGCGGCGTGGCTGCTGGCGATGGCCTTCAAAATGCCACCGGACCTTTCCGCCGGGATGGTGCTGGTGGGCAGCGTTGCCAGCGGTACGGCATCTAACGTGATGATCTTCCTGGCGAAAGGCGACGTGGCGCTGTCCGTCACCATCTCGTCCGTTTCCACGCTGGTGGGCGTGATTGCCACACCGCTGTTAACCCGCCTGTACGTGGACGCGCATATTCAGGTGGACGTGATGGGCATGCTGCTCAGCATTCTGCAAATTGTGGTGATCCCGATTGCGCTGGGGCTGGTTATTCACCATCTGTTCCCACGCGTGGTGAAAGCGGTTAAGCCGTACCTGCCCGCGTTTTCGATGGTCTGCATTCTGGCGATCATCAGCGCCGTGGTAGCCGGTTCCGCCTCGCACATTGCCTCGGTGGGCTTTGTGGTGATCGTCGCGGTGGTGCTGCACAACACCATCGGCCTGCTGGGCGGATACTGGGGCGGGAAGCTGTTTGGCTTTGACGAATCCACCTGCCGCACGCTGGCGATCGAAGTGGGAATGCAGAACTCCGGCCTGGCGGCGGCGCTCGGAAAAATTTACTTCTCGCCGCTTGCAGCCCTGCCGGGCGCGCTGTTCTCCGTCTGGCACAACCTGTCCGGTTCGCTGCTGGCGGGCTACTGGTCCGGTAAGCCGATTGATGAGCAACCGAAAAAAGATGCGCTGAAACAGGGTTAATTAACCCGGCTTGCTTTACACTGGAGCCTCCCCATCAGGAGGCTTCAGCAATGGCGACACCACGATTGACCCAGAAAGACATGACGGAAGCCGAGCAGCGCGAACTGAAAACGCTTCTCGACCGCGCCCGCATCGCGCATGGCCGCACGCTGACGAATGCCGAAACCAATCAGGTTAAAAAAGAGTACATCGACAAGCTGATGGCACAACGTGATGCCGCGGCGAAAAAAGCCCGCAAGCTGAAAAAAGAGCAGGCTTATAAACCGGATGCAGAGGCAACCTTTTCCTGGTCCGCCAGCACATCAACCCGTGGAAGGCGCTAATCAGCGCCCTTTCTTTTTGCGCCCCGGCTGGGTAAAGCGTTTTCCGTTACCCGGCTTGCCTCGCCCTTTCTCTTCCGCCTGCGGTGCCTTAACCACCGGACGTTTAATCGCCTGCGTTTTCGGTTTGGCTTTGGCTTTCGGCTTCGCTTCGGACGAGGAGTTTTCGATAAGCTTGAACAGCTCGATCAGCTCGTCGTCCGTCAGGTCGCGCCACTCGCCCAGCGGGATCCCGGACAGGCTGACGTTCATGATGCGCGTGCGTTCCAGCTTCGTCACTTCATAACCAAAATACTCGCACATGCGGCGGATCTGGCGGTTTAAGCCCTGCACCAGGGTAATGCGGAAGGCAAACGGCGCTTCTTTTTTGACCTTGCACTTCTTCGTCACGGTGCCCAGAATCGGCACGCCTGCGCCCATCCCGCGAATGAACTCGTCCGTCACCGGCTTGTTCACCGTCACGATGTACTCTTTCTCGTGGTCGTTACCGGCACGCAGGATTTTGTTCACCAGGTCGCCGTGGTTGGTAAGGAAAATCAGCCCCTGAGAGTCTTTATCCAGGCGACCAATCGGGAAGATACGGCTGCTGTGGTTAACGAAATCAACGATGTTGTCCCGCTCGCCATCTTCCGTGGTGCTGACAATCCCAACCGGTTTGTTCAACGCGATAAACACCAGGTCTTCGGCATCACGGGGTTCGATGACCTGACCATTCACTTTAACCACATCGCCAGGCACCACCTGATCGCCGATGGTGGCGCGTTTGCCGTTGAGAAACACGTTCCCCTGTTCAATGTAACGGTCAGCCTCGCGACGTGAGCAGATCCCGCTCTCGCTAATGTATTTGTTTAATCGGGTTGATTGAGTTGGCAGCATAGTTTCTCCTGTGAAGGGCGAAATATACCTTACCTTGTGGCTGACAAAAAAGACCTAGTAACCGTTGATCAGAAAATCAAGTGCATCACGCAATGAAGCACTGCTGTCAGTGAGATCGGAAACGCGTTCACCTAACTCTTTTGAAGAGATGCCTGACAGCATATGCATCATGACCACGCAGGGCTTACCCGCGATTTCAACGACAGGGCACACTTTCGCAGGCGGACGAATGCCGCCCAGCTGGCTTAATTCTACAGCGGGAGCAACCAGTACATGTTTCATCACATTAGCAACAGGGTGCTGCATATTGATAAGCCATGGATAGGCATTTTTCCCATACCCTGCATTCTCATAAGCAAAATATTGCTCCATCAGAATGACCTCTGAAAGTCGCTGAAAGAGCCGTTTTCATCAACCCACTGGTTGATGGCCTCTATAGACGCTTTATTTTCTGCTAACCACTCTGCGCGCTGGTGCGCACGAAACTGTTCCTGTAGGGCGGCAGTGAGTACAGCAGAGAGATTGAGTTTGAGACGTCGCGCTTCTTCAAGAATGTCAGGTGCTAACGAAACATTGACGGATTTTTTTATGCCGTTAGTAGTGCGCATGATAACCTCCATTGGAATGCGCATGAATTGGCGAAGTGTAGCGTAATAAACGAGCATTTTCTATTCCCTTAAAAATGTAAGGTCTGAAGAGTAAAATGCTCTTTATAGAGTGTCACGCCTCGCAAATGGGTTTTGCGAGGCGCTTTCAGAGATTAATACTCATCCCGCTCGTCGTCTTCATCCGGTTGTTCCATCACGCTATACGCCACCGCGCAGAACAGCGAGTTAAGACGCTTCATATCCCCCAGCAGCCCCAGGTGCAGGGAGCTGGTCTCGATGCTCTGAACGTTCTGCTGGTGCAGACGCTCAACGTGAGCGTGCGAGTATCGGCGGTTAAGAATGCGGAAACGATGCTTGTTGCGGCGCAGGCGGCGCGCGCTCGGCACGTCGCTGGAGAAGAACACCGACATCGCCAGCTTCAGGTTGCTCACCAGCTTTTCGTGCAGCGCTTCCAGCTCCTTCAGCCCTTCCACGGAGAAGGCCCGACGCGCGGCCAGGGATTTGTCCGCGATTTCGCTGCCCATACGCTCGACGATGTCCGAGGCCTGCTCCAGGTTAAGCGACATCTCAATGATTTCCGCCCAGCGGCGGGACTCCTCTTCCGCCAGCTCGTCCTGGGGGATGCGCGCCAGATAGAGCTTGATGGCGGTGTACAGCACGTTGATATCGTCCGCCAGTCTGCGCAGCTCCTTCTCCTCGCGCGGCTCGCCGTGCATCACCTTTTTCAGCCCTTCGAGCATGGTTTCCATCGCGTCGCCCATGCGCAGCGTTTCGCGGGCGGCGTTGGCGATGGCCAGCGCGGGCGTGTCCAGCACCGAGGTATCCAGATGCTTCGGCTTGAGGCGTGCGTCCAGCTCCGGTTCATCACGAATCAGACGTTCGCAGAAGCGGGCCATTGGGGCAGCAAACGGCACCATCGCCAGGCAGCGCACCAGGTTGTAGAAGACGTGGAAGTAGATCACCAGCTCCGCTTTCGGCAGAGAGATGTTATCCATCAGGTTGGCCAGCGGATGCACAAACGGCAGAATGATCAGGCTGCCCACCAGCTTAAACAGTAAACTTCCCAGCGCCACGCGGCGGGCGGCAGCATTGGCGGCGCTGTTGTTGAGCATCGCCAGCAGGCCAGAACCGAGGTTGGCGCCGATCACCAGGCACAGCGCCACCGGGAAAGAGATGGCCCCCGCAGCGGTGAGCGTCGCCGTCAGCAGAACGGCTGCCAGGCTGGAGTAGCTGACGATTGCAAACACCGCGCCAATCAGCGCATCCAGCATAATATCGCCGGTTAACGAGGCGAAGATGACCTGCACGCCGTTGGCCTGGGTGATCGGCGTAACCGCCTGCACAATCAGCTCCAGCGCCAGCAGGATCAGCCCGAGGCCGATGCCGACGCGTCCGAGCTGCCCGGCACGACTTTGCTTACGGCTGAGGAAGAAAATGACGCCGATAAAAATCAGCAGCGGCGACAGCCAGGAGAGATCGAAGGTCAGGATACGCGCCATCAGCGCGGTCCCCACATCAGCGCCGAGAACGATCACCAGCGCCGGAGCGAGGGCGACCAGATCCTGCGCCACAAACGAAGTGACGAGCATGGTGGTAGCATTACTGCTTTGCACCAGCGCCGTGACGCCAATACCCGCGCAGAAGGCGAGCGGCTTCTTCTCAACGCTGCCGCTGAGAACGGTACGTAAACGTGCGCCAAACACGCGCATTACGCCGGTACGAACGATATGGGTGCCCCATACCAGCAGTGCGACTGCGGAGAGCAGGTGTAACAACGTCAACACGGTCGGTTTTCCTCCTTATCGTTATCTGTTTTCCTGAGGTTTGTTGCGCGTTGTCTTGCCGGATGGCGGCTACGCCTTATCCGGCCTACGCGTAGGCCCGGTCAGCGCAGCGCCACCGGGCAATGTGATAAGAACCTTCATCCAGTATAAGGGTTTAAACGTAAGAAAGAGACAGGGCACCCTGGAGGTGCCCTGTTTGTTGTAAGGAAAAGTGACGTTAGTCTGCGTCGTAGCCTAAATTCGGCGCCAGCCAGCGTTCTACCTCTGACACGCTCATGCCTTTACGCTGGGCGTAATCTTCAATCTGATCGCGCTGAAGCTGCGCCACGGCGAAGTACTTGCTGTCCGGGTGGCTGAAGTACCATCCGGAAACGGACGCGCCCGGCCACATGGCAAATGACTCGGTGAGCTTCATGCCCGTATGCGCTTCTACGTCCAGCAGTTTCCAGATAGTGCCCTTCTCGGTATGTTCCGGACAGGCCGGATACCCCGGTGCCGGACGAATGCCCTGGTAGTTTTCGCGGATCAGTTCCTCGTTGCTGAGGTTCTCATTCGCCGCGTAGCCCCAGTACACCTTACGTACGCGTTCGTGCAGGTATTCAGCAAAGGCTTCCGCCAGACGGTCGGCAATCGCTTTCACCATGATTTTGTTGTAATCATCGTGCTGTGCGTCGAACGCATCCGCCAGCGCATCTTCTTCCAGACCCCCGGTGACGGCAAACGCGCCGATATAGTCGGCTTTCCCGCTCAGTTTCGGCGCAACGAAATCCGCCAGACAATAGTTGGCAAAGCCCACTTTCTCCGTTTGCTGGCGCAGGTGATGGCTCACGGCCAGCACGTGGGTACGGGTTTCATCGCGATAGATTTCCACGTCGTCGCCCACGCGGTTTGCCGGGAACAGGCCCACCACGCCGCGCGGATTGAGGGCTTTCTCTGCGCTCAGCCTGTCGAGCATGTCGTTGGCGTCTTTAAACAGGCGCTTCGCCTCTTCGCCTACCACCTCGTCTTCCAGGATGCGCGGATATTTGCCCGCCAGCGACCAGGTCATAAAGAACGGCGTCCAGTCGATATAGTTGCGCAGCGTCTCGATGCTGGCGACCACCTCCTGCACGCCCAGACGGTGCGCGACCGGCGGCGTATAGCTTGCCCAGTCGAAGGCCAGGTCGTTATCGCGCGCGGCGGCGAGCGTCACCGGCGGCGTGCGCGTTTTCTTACGGCCATGCTGAATGCGGACGGTTTCGTACTCTTTGCGGGTGCGGGCGACAAACTCATCCCGCTGGGTATCGGAAAGCAGCGCGGAGACCACTCCCACGGTGCGCGAGGCGTTTTGGACATACACCGTCGGCCCGCTGTAGTTTTGCTCGATTTTCACCGCCGTGTGGGCTTTCGAGGTGGTGGCCCCGCCAATCAGCAGCGGAATGGTGAAGCCCTGACGCTCCATCTCTTTCGCCACGTTGACCATTTCGTCCAGCGACGGCGTGATCAGCCCTGAAAGACCAATCAGGTCAGCGTTGACTTCGCGTGCGGTCTTGAGGATTTTATCCGCCGGAACCATCACCCCGAGGTCAATAATCTCGTAGTTATTACACTGCAACACCACGCCAACAATGTTTTTGCCGATGTCGTGCACGTCGCCCTTCACGGTGGCGATAACCATTTTACCGTTACTGGAGCCCTTCTCTTTGCTGGCTTCGATGAAGGGTTCAAGATAAGCCACAGCCTGCTTCATGACGCGGGCGGATTTCACCACCTGCGGCAGGAACATCTTGCCCTCGCCGAACAGATCGCCGACCACGTTCATGCCGTCCATCAGCGGCCCTTCGATCACCTCAATCGGGCGGGCTGCCTGCTGACGCGCTTCCTCGGTATCTTGCTCGATGAACTCGGTAATCCCTTTCACCAGCGAGTATTCCAGACGCTTTTTCACGTCCCAGGCGCGCCACTCGGCCTGCTGAACGGTGGCTGATTCATCCGACTTGCTGCCGCGGTATTTTTCCGCCATGTCGAGCATGCGCTCGGTGGCATCGTCGCGACGGTTGAGGATCACGTCCTCGACGGCGTCGCGCAGCTCCGCCGGCAGGTCGTCGTAAATCGCCAGCTGGCCCGCGTTAACGATCCCCATGTCCATCCCGTTGCGGATGGCGTAGTAGAGGAACACGGCGTGGATCGCCTCACGCACCGGGTCGTTACCACGGAACGAGAACGAGACGTTCGACACGCCGCCGGAGATCAGCGCATGCGGCAGCTCGCGTTTAATGTCTTCACACGCGCCGATAAAGTCCTGGGCGTAATTGTTGTGCTCTTCAATGCCGGTCGCGACGGCGAAGATGTTCGGGTCGAAAATGATGTCTTCCGCCGGGAAGCCCACCTCTTCGGTCAAAATCTTGTACGCGCGGCGGCATATCTCAATTTTGCGCTCGCGGGTATCGGCCTGGCCCACTTCATCGAAGGCCATCACCACCACGGCGGCCCCGTAGCGGCGCACCAGCTTCGCGTGGTGAATAAAAGTATCGACCCCTTCCTTCATCGAAATGGAATTGACGATGCCTTTACCCTGAATGCATTTCAGCCCCTTTTCGATGACGTCCCATTTGGAGGAGTCAATCATGATTGGCACGCGGGCAATGTCCGGCTCACCGGCGATCAGGTTGAGAAAACGCACCATCGCCGCTTCGGCGTCGAGCATCCCCTCGTCCATATTGATATCAATAATCTGCGCGCCGCTCTCGACCTGCTGGCGGGCGACGTCCAGCGCTTCGTTGTACTTCTCTTCTTTGATCAGGCGCTTAAACTTTGCGGAACCGGTGACGTTCGTACGTTCACCCACGTTCACAAACAGGCTGTCGTCGCCGATGGTCAACGGCTCAAGGCCGGAAAGGCGACAGGCAACCGGAAGCTCGGGCAGCTTGCGTGGCGGCAGCCCGTCCACGGCGCGGCTCATGGCGGTGATGTGCTCCGGCGTGGTGCCGCAGCAGCCGCCAACGATGTTCAGGAAGCCAGACTCGGCCCACTCGCGGATTTGCGCCGCCATGGTGTCGGCATCCAGATCGTATTCGCCAAACGCGTTCGGCAGACCGGCGTTCGGGTGGGCGGTGACGTAGCATTCTGCGATGCGCGAAAGCTCCTGCACGTACTGGCGCAGCTCGTCTGGCCCCAGCGCGCAGTTCAGGCCGAAGGAGAGGGCTTCAGCGTGGCGCAGCGAGTTATAGAAGGCTTCGGTGGTCTGGCCGGAAAGCGTGCGCCCCGAGGCGTCGGTGATGGTGCCGGAAATCATGATCGGCAGGTCAATGCCCAGCGCCTCGAACTCCTCTTTCACCGCGTAAATCGCGGCTTTGGCATTGAGGGTGTCGAATACGGTTTCAATCAGGATCAGGTCGGAACCGCCTTCCACCAGCGCTTTAGTAGACTCACGATAGGCGGCCACCAGTTGGTCGAAGGTGATGTTACGAAACGCCGGATCGTTTACGTCCGGTGAAATTGACGCGGTGCGGTTCGTCGGGCCAAGCACCCCGGCAACGTAGCGCGGTTTATCCGGGGTACGGGCGGTCCATTCGTCGGCGCAGGCGCGGGCGAGCCTGGCCGCCTCAAAGTTGATCTCCGCCGACAGGGATTCCATCTGGTAATCCGCCATGGCGATGGTTGTCGAGTTGAAGGTGTTGGTTTCTACAATATCCGCACCCGCTTCAAAGTAGGCGTTGTGGATATCCCGGATGACGGACGGTTTGCTCAACACCAGCAGGTCATTGTTTCCTTTCAGGTCACAAGGCCAGTCGGCAAAGCGCTCGCCGCGGAAATCGTCTTCGCTCAGACGATAGCCCTGGATCATGGTGCCCATGCCGCCGTCCAGCACCAGAATTCGTTCATTTAACTGCGCACGCAGTTGCTCTACTTTGCTGCTCACACTTGCTCCCGACAACGCTCAACATGGCCAAAAGGCTGCGTTCCATACTGGCATAATCTCGCAGGGCCGAAAAGCCACACGGCGGGAACATGAGACATGTTCACCATCACTCCTCCGATCAGTCAGGAAAGCGGTTGCAAATTCACCAAATAAAACGAAAATGATTTCCACGATACAGAAAAAGGAGTTCGTCATGGTTACGACCGTTCCCGCTAAACGCGGCAGAAAACCTGCTGCCAACCCTGCCGCACAGCCCGGCGGACAGGTTCAGTCCCTGACGCGCGGCCTGAAGCTGCTGGAATGGATAGCCGAATCGCATGGTAGCGTGGCCCTGACGGAGCTGGCGCAACAGGCGGGATTACCGAACTCCACTACCCACCGTCTGTTGACGACCATGCAGCAGCTGGGTTTCGTGCGTCAGGTGGGCGAGCTGGGACACTGGGCAGTGGGCGCGCATGCGTTTATTGTCGGCAGCAGTTTTCTGCAAAGCCGCAACCTGCTGGCAATTGTTCACCCGATCCTGCGCAAGCTGATGGAAGAGTCCGGCGAGACGGTCAACCTTGCGGTGCTGGACCAGAGCGATCATCAGGCCATTATTATCGACCAGGTGCAGTGCACGCAGCTGATGCGCATGTCCGCACCGATTGGCGGCAAGCTGCCGATGCATGCCTCCGGGGCGGGTAAAGCGTTTCTGTCGCAGCTGAGTGAAGAGCAGGTGACCGGGCTGCTGCACCGTAAAGGGCTGCACGCCTACACCCACGCCACGCTGGTGTCGCCGGTGCATCTGAAAGAAGATCTGGCGTTGACCCGCAAGCGCGGCTATTCGTTTGATGACGAAGAACACGCCCTTGGCCTGCGCTGCCTCGCGTCCTGTATTTTCGACGAGCACCGCGAGCCGTTCGCCGCTATCTCGATTTCCGGGCCGATTTCGCGCATGACCGACGATCGCGTCACCGAGCTGGGCGCGCTGGTGATTAAGGCCGCGAAAGAGGTGACGCTGGCGTATGGAGGGATTCGTTAAACCGCACACAAAACCGCTGCTTGCGGCGGTAAGCGTACACATCTTCTACATGCCCATTTTTGATCCGCGTTTGTAGCCCGCGCCAGTAGCTGGCGTGGAACAGATCTTCATGCATCTCTTCAAATAACGGCCCGATGCGTGGGTCCGCACACAGCCAGTGGCGAAACTCCTCGGGAAACACATCGCCCGGCGAAACGCTGTACCACGGCTCGCTGGACAGCTCGTCTTCCGGGTAGCGCGGCGGCGGTATGTCGCGGAAGTTTACCTCGGTCATGTAGCAAATTTCATCGTAATCGTAGAACACCACCCGCCCGTGACGGGTGACGCCGAAGTTTTTAAACAGCATATCGCCGGGAAAAATATTGGCGGCGGCGAGCTGACGGATGGCGTTGCCGTACTCTTCGATGGCATCACGCAAAGCCTGGCCCTCTGACTGTTCCAGCCAGATGTTGAGCGGCACCATACGGCGCTCAATGTAGAGATGGCTAATTGCTATTTTATCGCCCAGATCGGTGATTTTCGTTGGCGCTTCCTGCATTAACAGCGACATGAGCGCCGGATCAATCTGCTGCTTATCCAGCACAAAGTTTTCAAACTCCTGGGTATCGGCCATTCGCCCGACGCGATCGTGCTCTTTTACCAGCTGATAGCAGGCGCGGACGTGGGCGGCGGTCATCTCTTTCTGCGGGGCGAAATTATCCTTAATCACCTTAAACACCCGATCGAAGCCCGGTAGCGTGAAGACCAGCATCACCATGCCGCGGATACCCGGCGCTTCGATAAACTGCTCATCCGCCGCGGTGACATAGCGCAGATACTCCCGATAACTTTCCGTTTTGGCATGCTTCTGGCAGCCGATCGCCATATACAGCTCGGCGGTGGTTTTGCCCGGCAGGATCTCGCGCAGCCACTCCACCAGGGCGGCCGGCAGCGGAGCATAAACCATGAAATAGGAGCGGGCGAAACCAAAAACGATGCTGGCCTCGGCGCTGGTGGTCAGGCAGGTATCGACAAACAGTTCGCCGTCGTCGGTACGGTGAATGGGCAGCAGAAACGGCACAATGGCCGTCGGCGTAATCAGTTTGCCCACCAGCCAGGCGGCCTTATTCCGGTAGAACAGCTCGTTAGCCACCTGCACATGGCTGCGGCTGAGCACCTCCTCGCCGTAGGTTTCACGGAGATGCGCATGGATATAGCCGATATCCCGGAGTTTGTTCTCCCACGGCAGGCGCAGCGGCAAATCCGTTAAGATGCGATGCAGGAGCTTTTCCCATCCGCGATCGGGAAAGAAATCTTTCGCCAGCGGACGCGGAATGGTACGGAAGCGGCGCTCAGGCTGGGAGCTGAAGATAAATAACCGCTCAGGAGATAATGAGCGGTGGTCAAATAACCGGCAATAGACGGAGTTGAAAAAGCTCTCCGCAATCTCGAAGCGAGGGTAGTCGGGTAACAGATGGGTGTAACACTCTTTCACGCGCAGTAAAAATGCCGCATCCGGACTTTTACCGTCGGTAATACAGCGCAGCTGCTCCACCACCAGGCCTACGTGGTGGTCATAAAGATGGATACGCTGCTTCATAGCCTGCTGAACCGCATGCCAGTCGGCGTGCTCAAAGCGCTGCTGCGCGCCGGAGGTCACTTCCAGAAAACGGCCATACTGGGCGTCAAAGCCCTGAAGAATGGTTTGGGCAATCAATAATTCCAGACCACGCGACATAGATTCCCCCTCACCCCGGCCCTCTCCCCAAAGGGGAGAGGGGGAAAAATTAGAACTGTGCTTCTTCGGTTGAACCCGTTAATGCCGTGACGGAGGAAGTGCCGCCCTGAATAATCGTGGTCACATTGTCGAAGTAGCCGGTTCCCACTTCCTGCTGGTGAGAAACAAAGGTATAGCCCTCTTTTCCTGCCGCAAATTCTGGCTGCTGTACCTTTTCAACGTAGTGCTTCATGCCTTCGCCCTGCGCGTAGGCGTGCGCCAGGTCGAACATGTTGAACCACATGCTGTGGATACCCGCCAGGGTGATGAACTGGTACTTGTAGCCCATATCCGACAGCTGCTGCTGGAAGCTGGCAATGGTCGTGTCGTCCAGATTTTTTTGCCAGTTGAAGGACGGCGAACAGTTATAGGCCAGCAGCTTGCCCGGATATTTCGCATGAATCGCATCGGCAAAACGCTTCGCCAGCGCCAGATCCGGCGTGGAGGTTTCACACCAGACCAGGTCAGCGTAAGGGGCATAGGCCAGACCGCGGCTGATGGCCTGTTCGATACCGGCATGCGTGCGATAGAACCCCTCGCTGGTGCGCTCGCCGGTAATAAATTCGCTGTCGTACGGATCGCAGTCAGAGGTGATCAGGTCCGCCGCATCCGCATCGGTACGGGCAATCACCAGCGTCGGCACGCCGAGCACGTCAGCAGCCAGACGCGCGGCAACCAGCTTCTGAATCGCTTCCTGGGTCGGGACGAGAACTTTTCCGCCCATATGCCCGCACTTCTTCACCGACGCCAGCTGATCTTCGAAGTGAACGGCCGCTGCACCGGCCTCAATCATCGATTTCATCAGTTCAAAGGCGTTAAGTACGCCGCCGAAACCCGCTTCCGCATCCGCCACGATCGGCAGGAAGTAATCAATAAAACGCGGATCGTTGGGCTCGATGCCTGCGGCCCACTGGATCTGATCCGCGCGGCGGAAGGTATTGTTGATCCGATCCACCACCGACGGTACCGAGTTGGCCGGATAAAGAGATTGATCCGGATACATGCTGGAGGCCAGGTTGGCGTCCGCCGCGACCTGCCAGCCGGAAAGGTAGATGGCTTCTATGCCGGCCTTCGCCTGCTGCAATGCCTGACCGCCGGTCAGAGCACCGAGGCTGTTGATATAGCCTTTTTTAGATCCCCCGTGCAGCAGATCCCACATTTTCGCCGCGCCGTTCTGCGCCAGCGTACATTCCGGGTTTACCGAGCCGCGTAACTTCACCACTTCCTCTGCGCTGTACGGGCGACGGATGCCTTCCCAGCGCGGTTGAGTCCACTCTTTCTGTAATTCTTCGATTTGTTGGGTACGGGTTTTCATGTGCAGATGCTCCATATTGTTATGTGGTGAATTACGCCAGGAAGCGGTAGCCCGGCAGGGTCAGGAAGTCGATTAAGTCATCTGAGGTGGTGATTTGCTCCATCAGGCGCGCAGCGTCGTCAAAGCGCCCGCTGCTGAAGCGGTGCTCGCCCAGTTCGTCCTGGATGACCCGCATCTCTTCGGCCAGCATCTGACGGAACAGGGCTTTGGTGACCGGTTTGCCGTTGCTGAGCGTTTTTTGATGGTGGATCCACTGCCAGATAGAGGTGCGGGAGATCTCTGCCGTCGCCGCATCTTCCATCAGGCCGTAGATAGGCACGCAGCCGTTGCCTGAGATCCACGCTTCGATGTACTGCACGGCGACGCGGATGTTGGCGCGCATCCCCTCTTCCGTGCGTTCACCCGCACACGGTGCCAGCAGGTGTTCTTCAGCCGTTGGGGCATCATCCTCGCGCGTGACAAACAGCTGGTTTTTGTTGTCGCCCAGCACGCGGTTAAAGACCTCCATCGCCGTATCGGCCAGGCCGGGGTGCGCGATCCACGTTCCGTCGTGGCCGTTACGCGCTTCCAGCTCTTTGTCGGCTTTCACCTTGTTGAGCACCTGATTGTTTCGCTCTGCGTCTTTGCTCGGGATAAACGCCGCCATGCCGCCCATCGCAAACGCCCCGCGTTTGTGGCAGGTCTTGATCAGCAGGCGCGAATAGGCGCTGAGGAACGGTTTATCCATGGTGACAACCTGACGATCCGGCAATACCCGGTCGGCATGGTTTTTCAGCGTCTTGATGTAGCTGAAGATGTAATCCCAGCGGCCGCAGTTCAGGCCCACAATATGGTCGCGCAGCGCATGGAGGATCTCATGCATCTGGAATACGGCAGGCAGGGTTTCAATCAGCAGCGTGGCTTTAATGGTGCCGCGCGGCAGGCTGAAGCGGTCTTCTGCGTAGCTGAATACTTCACTCCACCACGCCGCTTCCTGCCAGGACTGGGTTTTCGGCAGATAGAAATAGGGGCCGCTGCCTTTCGCCAGCAGGCTTTTGTGGTTGTGGAAGAAGTAGAGCGCAAAGTCGAACAGGCTCCCCGGAATCGCTTCTCCGCGCCAGGTAACGTGTTTTTCAGGCAGATGCAGACCGCGTACGCGACAGATCAGCACCGCCGGATTCGGTTTGAGCTGGTAGATTTTCCCGGCTTCGTTGGTGTAGCTGATGGTGCCGTTGACGGCGTCGCGCAGATTGATCTGCCCGTCGATCACTTTCCGCCAGTCCGGTGCCAGCGAGTCTTCAAAATCGGCCATAAAGACTTTGACGTTGGCGTTCATGGCGTTGATCACCATTTTGCGCTCTACCGGGCCGGTGATCTCCACGCGACGATCCTGTAAATCTTCAGGAATTCCGCGAATTTTCCACTCACCATGACGAATGGAAGCAGTTTCCGAAATAAAGCTTGGCAACTTGCCGTTATCGATTTCCTGCTGCTGATGAATGCGTGCCGCCAGCAGTTTATTGCGCTGTGGCGTAAAGCGGGTCACCAGTTCAGTCAGGAACTCTACCGCTTCGGCCGTCAAAATCTGCTGTTCTTGCTCACCATTCGGCTGGGTAAAGGTCAATTCATCGACCGTGGTTGCCTGTTGAGTCATCGTTCTGCTCCTCATCAAAGATCCAAAATCACGCCCCCAATGCGAACGAAAGATCGTTGTGTAGTTTTCGCTCAGCAGAATTAAGACTACCTATAAATTTTCCAAAATCAAAAACAATTTCCATTTTAATTTTAATTGCAACGCAACTTGATGATTAATATAGAGTTAAAGTTTCCTGACATGTTGAACAGGATTTCGGAAATAAAAAAGGCACCCGAAGGTGCCTGATCTGAATAGCTGAAACGCTTTAGGATCGTTTAATGCAGACGATTACTCCAGCGTCGGATTCATGTGGCGAAGATCGTACGGCGTAATCTGGTAGACGTAATAGTTGAGCCAGTTAGTGAACAGCAGATTTCCGTGGCTGCGCCAGGTGGCTCCTGGTTTGTTTTGCGGATCGTTTTTCGGGAAATAGTTGTACGGGACATCCGGATTAAGACCCGCCTCGACATCACGAAAATACTCTGACGCGAGGGTGTCGGGATCATACTCAGGATGGCCGGTAACGAACGCAATACGTTTGTCTTTACTGGCAAACAGGTAGGCATCGCCATCTTCCGTTTCGGCCAGAATTTCCAGATCGGTGTAATCGCGGATCAGCTGTGCCGGGAAATCGGCATAGCGGGAGTGAGGCGCAAGGAAAGTGTCATCAAAGCCGCGTGTCAGCAGCGCGTGAGGATGAAGGATGTGATGTTCATACACACCAGAAAGCTTTTCGCTACGGGTTTGCTTAGGGATGCCATAGAGAATATTGAGCGCGGCTTGTACCGCCCAGCAGACAAACAAGGTGGATGTAACGTGATCTTTTGCCCACTCCAGCACCTGTCTGATCTGCGGCCAGTAGGCAACGTCATTAAATTCCACCAGACCCAGCGGTGCGCCAGTGACGATCAGTCCGTCGAAGTTCTCATCGCGGATGTCCGCAAAATTACAATAGAAGTTATTCAGATGCTCGGCGGGCGTGTTGCGTGATTCTCGTGCATCGATGCGCAGCAGCTGGATATCAACCTGAAGCGGAGAGTTCGAAAGCAAACGCAGGAACTGGTTCTCCGTTTCGATCTTCTTTGGCATCAGATTGAGGATCAGCACCTTCAGCGGGCGAATTTCCTGACCAGAAGCACGTGAAGTTGTCATGACAAAGACGTTCTCTTCACGCAAGAAATTGACGGCTGGTAGCTCGTCCTGCACCCGAATCGGCATAACCTTAAATCCTCACAGCATACGTATAAACGTTTAGACATCCAGACAGCTAACGATACCCAGAAACGGGCTTAATGTCGAGTCTGCAAGCAGAAGGTGAGAAAGTTTCAAGGAGGGGATGGTGCGGTTTGATGCCCTCACCCAGAGGGAGAGGGGGAAAAACA
>NZ_JAOBZC010000016.1:0-97536 GCF_029838645.1 Enterobacter sp. GD03975 | reverse complement strand
GCGGAGATGGCAATCAGACCCATCACAACAACGAAGACGTTGCTGATATGGCCGCTGTATTTGCGCATCGCAGGCACTTTCTGAATCGCGTACATCGGCATCAGGAACAGGATCATCGCGATAATCGGGCCGCCCAGGGTTTCAATCATGCCCAGAATGCTTGGGTTCAGGGTGGCTACCGCCCAGGTGGTCACCAGCATGAACAGCGCGGTGATTTTGTTCAGACGGTTGATTTCAATGCTCTTGCCCTTACCGCGCAGAGATTTAATCACCATACCGTTGAAGCCTTCACGTGCGCCCAGGTAGTGGCCCAGGAAGGATTTGGTGATGGCGATAATCGCGATAATCGGTGCCATCCACGCAATCAGCGGTGCGTTAAAGTGGTTTGCCAGGTAAGACAGAATAGAGATGTTCTGCTCTTTCGCCGCCGCCAGATCCGCCGGGGAGAGGCTCAGCACGCAGCTGAACACGAAGAACATTACGGTCAGTACCATCATGATGTGCGCGCGAGCCAGGATGCTGGAGCACTTCTTCTCTGCGCCGTCGCCGTACTCTTCACGCTTCGCTACCGCGAAGGAGGAGATGATGGGTGAGTGGTTGAAGGAGAACACCATTACCGGGATTGCCAGCCACAGGGTCAGCAGCAGGCCGTTACCGGTCGCGGATGCGCTGCTCAGAGACAGGGTTTCCAGGGCAGCACCGTTCCACTGTGGGATCAGGTACAGCGCCAGCACCATCAGGGCCGCAACAAACGGGAATACCAGCACGCTCATCGCTTTCACAATCATCTGCTCGCCGAAGCGCACGATGGTCATCATACCGACGATCAGGATCAGGGAGAGGATCGCGCGCGGCGGCGGGGTCATCTGAAGCTGATGCATCATGAAGCTTTCAACGGTGTTGGTGATAGCGACGCTATAAACCAGCAGAATCGGGTAAATCGCAAAGAAGTAGAGCAGGGTAATCAGCTTACCAGCGCCGACGCCGAAGTGTTCTTCAACAACTTCAGTGATGTCTTCGCCCGGGTTTTTACCGGACAGCACGAAGCGGGTCAGGCCGCGGTGTGCAAAGAAGGTCATCGGGAAAGCGATGATTGCCATGATGATCAGCGGGATCAGACCGCCGACGCCCGCGTTGATAGGAAGGAACAGTACACCAGCGCCGATTGCCGTGCCGTAAAGGCCAAGCATCCACATGGTATCCGTTTTGCGCCAACCGCTTCGGGAATCAATCGAAGCAACGGTGCTGGTTTGAGTGGTTTCCATCTGTATCTCCTGGAGGAAGCAAATTGTCAGGTTTTTAGTCAAATCCGATGAAAAAGTGCCTGACGGTAATATGAAATTCGTTCAGTGACGGTTTTTTAATAATTTTTGCCCGTAACTATTGGCGGGCGGAAAGATACATTCTAGTTATGAATCTATCAGTGATCGCGATCCCAAATGCAATAATCCACTTATGATGTGGGCATCTTTAGACCAATTATCTGTTAAAAAAACATCAAAGAGAATTTACGGGCGCGAAGGCTACCATTAGCAACATGTTTTAGAAAAGGCTGGCCCGCGAGATAGGTGTCTTTCGCTGTAAAGAAATGGGATTTTAGTATTTTCTGGCGGGTAATTTTGATTAAGGCTGATTATTTACGGTTTCAGAAACCAGGTAATCGTTTGCGTTGGCGTCAGATTAGCTAATAACATTTAAGAGCGCTATGAATTGCATCACTAATAAAAAAGCCGGATGACGATCCGGCTTGAGTGGAAGGAAATGACGCTTTACTTGATGATTTCGTAACACGGAATATAGGCGGAGCCTGGAAGCTTCATGCGGTGCTGGGCGACAAAGCCCTGCAACATGTCATCCATACGGCGCATCATCTCCGGGTCACCGTGGATCTTATACGGCCCGAACTCTTCAATCGCGCGGATCCCCACCTCTTTCACGTTCCCCGCCACAATGCCGGAGAAGGCGCGACGCAGGTCGGCAGCCAGCACTTCCACCGGCTGATCCGGATAGAGTTTCAGGTTCGCCATGTTCTCATGCGACGGCTCGAAGGGGATCTGGAGATCCGGTGCGATACGAATGGACCAGTTGAAGCTGTAGGCATCCCCGGTATCACGACGGTTCTCTTTCACCAGCGGCATCGCTTTTTTCATCTGGCGGGCCACTTCTGCGGCATCGTCAATGATGATGCGGTAGTGACGGCGCGCGTCTTCACCCAGCGTATGCACGATAAACTCGTCCAGCACGCGGAAGTAGTCGGCGCTCTCTTTCGGGCCGGTCAGGATCAGCGGCAGAACCTGGTCTTTGTTGGCCGGGTTCATCAGGATCCCCAGCAGATAAAGCAGCTCTTCCGCCGTGCCTACGCCGCCCGGGAAGATGATGATGCCGTGCGCGATACGGACAAACGCCTCAAGACGCTTTTCGATATCCGGCATAATAATCAGTTCGTTAACCAGCGGGTTAGGCGGCTCAGCGGCGATGATCGACGGCTCGGTCATGCCGATAAAGCGACCATCTTTATAGCGTTGCTGCGCGTGTCCTACTGCCGCGCCTTTCATCGGCGCTTCCATCGCGCCAGGACCGCAGCCGGTACAGATGTTCAGCTCGCGCAGGCCGAGCTGAGTCCCCACGCGGCGGGCGTACAGGTATTCGGTTTCGTTAATGGAGTGACCGCCCCAGCAGACGACCATGTTCGGCGCCTCGCCCACGTGCAGGGCACGGGCGTTACGCAGAATGGAAAAGACCAGGTTGGTGATATGAACGGAGCTTTCCAGATCAAGATGCTGGAAACGACCGGCGTTGCTGATCTGTCCGTTAACAAACAGAATATCGCGCAGCACGGCAAACAGGTTGGCCTGAAGTGAGCGAATAATACGCCCGTCGACAAAAGCGTCCTCCGGCGGGTTGATCACTTCCAGCTTCACGCCGCGCTCGCGGCGCAGCACGTTGATATCAAAACTTTCGAAGCGGGACAGCAGCTCTTTACTGTTGTCGGTCAGGCTTCCGGAGTTCAGTACGGCAAGTGAACAGTTACGAAACAGTTGATAAAGGTCGCTACTGGCGGTGCGTTTAAGCATGTCCACTTCCAGCTGCGACAACATATCCATAGAGCCAAGCGGGCTAATATGTGTAATCAAGTGAGCTCCTTATGGGACGATTATCGTCTTTCCCTGTTGATTACAATAGCCCTGGCTTATGACGTTTCACAACACTTCGGGCGGAATACCGCCCGCATATTGTGAAAATATTTATCTTACTGGCGTACCAGCCGTCCGGTGGCAGGCACAAAATCGGTATTGGTGCGCCACGGGTTGATATCCAGACCCCCACGACGGGTATAGCGGGCATAAACGCTCAGCTTTTCAGGCTGGCAGAAACGCTGGATGTCATTGAAGATGCGTTCCACGCACTGCTCGTGGAATTCGTTGTGGTGGCGGAACGACACCAGGTAACGCAGCAGCTTTTCCCGGTCAATTTTCGGGCCGCGATACTGAATCTGAACGGAGCCCCAGTCCGGCTGGTGGGTAATGAGGCAGTTGGATTTGAGAAGGTGGCTGACCAGCGTCTCGTCCACACGCTTTCCGCTCGCCGCGTTTTCGAGGTAGTCGGTGCTAAATTCGTAGCTCTCTATCTCAATATCCTGGTCGTCGATGCAGGTGCCGTGGAAATGGGCAATGGGCTGTCCTTCCAGCTCGTGCAGACGGTATAACGAGACGGATACGTTCCCCTGCGCGCAGGCGGCTAAATCCCGCTCCAGCGTTTGCTGAACCTCGTCCCAGCTGTTGAATCGGGTCTGGTTGAAGCTGTTGAGATAGAGCTTAAAGCTTTTGGACTCGACCAGGTTCACGCTGGCGTAGTCCAGCTCAACGTGGCCCACGGCCACCTGCGGCAGCCCGCGCGCGTTCAGCCAGGAGAGTTCATACAGCGTCCAGATATCGCCGCCAACAAACGGCAGCGCATCGGCATGAAGGCCAAGCGGATCGCGGTTCAGGCTGCGCGGCACGCCCTGAAGCAGGCTTGCGTCGTAGGTGTCGCGGTAATCGGTCGATTTACCCAGCGTTAAGCCCGTTAACGCCTGATGATTTACGTAAGACATGTTTCATAGCCACTTTACAGGTACACTTAGGGGCTGAGTTTATCCTGTCTTACAAGAAGAGAGAAATCGGTGGATATCGAAACTGCAAATGCCCTGACGAGCTTCACGACCCGCTATTGCGATGCCTGGCATGAAAAGCGGGGGACGTGGCCGCAAAGCACTGAATTATATGGCGTGCCGTCACCGTGCATTATCGCTTCGCAGGATGATTACGTACTCTGGCAACCGAAACCGTTCGCGGGCGAGCAGAACGTAAATGCGGTTGAACGCGCCATGGACATTGTGGTACAACCTGCGCTTCATGCGTTTTATACCACGCAGTTTGCCGGGGATATGACGGCATGCTTTGCACGACAGCCGCTGACGCTGCTGCAAACCTGGAGCGAAGACGATCTTCAGCGCGTTCAGGAAAACCTCATTGGTCACCTGGTCACGCAAAAACGCCTTAAGCTCTCTCCGACTCTCTTTATTGCGACGCTCGACAGTGAACTGGACGTCATTTCTGTCTGCAACCTCTCTGGCGAGGTGATTAAAGAGACGCTCGGCACCCGCAATCGCGACGTTCTCGCGCCTTCACTTGCGGATTTCCTCACCCGCCTTGAGCCGCTTCTGTAATCCATGATGCTACTGGACGTGTGAGAGATCTCTTACACGCTCTGTGAGACATCGCCGAAACAATTAGCATTGTCTTATGGATTTAAGATTAATATTAACTTTCCTTTCAACAGGTTAGCGATTTCCTTAATCGATAATACCCGTTTCGCCTGGCTTACACTGCGCACAAGGTGGGTTGTAAGACGACGCAGAATAGCGGATTCTATCTCTGTCGACAGGATGCCGACGCAAGAAACGAACATCAGGATGATGGCGTTTCTTATCAGGGACACGTCAGGACGACGCCGCAGGAAGGCTTCAGGATGAAGCAAAGTGGATCACGCAGGATGCGTAAGGGACACCTCCAGGAAGGAGAACGAGAGCCGGTCATGATGGTCGGTGGGTCAGGATGGCCAGGACGTTTCAGGATGAAACCTACACATCAGGACGATGTGAGCAGGAAGCAAAAGGTAAAGGGATGACCAGGCCTTCGGGCATCAGGAAAAGTTGTCACGGATGAGCAGGGAGCACGTATTGTAGCTGGAATGCTGCGAAACGAACCGGGAGCACTGTTTTTACAGTGCTCCCTTTTTTTATTTCTGTCTTCCGCAATGCTATGCTTCGCGCCATTCCGTTTTTCAGTTGAGGTTACTATGACGCATCACGATAGCGTTCGTGCGCAATTGCACGCCATCGAAGCCCTTATGCGCCAGCATCAGCTGTGGCAGGATAATGCGCCGCAGCCAGAAGCGTTCGCCAGCACCCAACCGTTTTGTCTGGATACGCTGTCCCCGTTCGAATGGCTCCAGTGGGTATTAATTCCGCGCATGCACGCGCTGCTGGAAGGGGGACACGCCTTGCCCCAGGCGTTTGCCGTCTCTCCCTATTACGAAATGGCGCTGGAGGCGACCCACCCGGCGCGCGACGTTATGCTGGTTGAGCTGGAAAAGCTGGATACGCTTTTCGCCGGTGACGATGCATGACGCTTGAGATCCTGTATCAGGATGAGTGGCTGGTGGCGGTGAATAAACCGTCCGGCTGGCTGGTACACAGAAGCTGGCTCGATCGCGATGAGAAAGTGGTGGTGATGCAAACCGTGCGCGATCAAATTGGTCAGCACGTCTTTACTGCCCATCGTCTGGATCGGCCAACCTCTGGCGTTCTGCTGATGGGACTTTCCAGCGAGGCCGGGCGCCTGCTGTCGCAGCAGTTTGAACAGCACCAGATCCAGAAGCGCTACCACGCCATTGTGCGCGGCTGGCTGACGGATTCCGCCACGCTGGATTATCCGCTGGTGGAGGAACTGGATAAAATCGCCGATAAATTTGCCCGCGAGGATAAAGGCCCGCAGCCTGCGGTGACGGAGTATCGCGGTATGGCGACCACAGAACTGCCGGTGGCGACCAGCAAATTTCCTACCACGCGCTACGGTCTGGTTGAGCTTTTGCCCAAAACCGGGCGCAAACATCAGCTTCGCCGCCACCTTGCGCACCTGCGCCACCCGATTATCGGCGACAGCAAGCACGGCGATCTGCGCCAGAACCGCAGTGCGGCAGAGCATTTTGGCTGTAACCGGCTGATGCTGCACGCCAGCGAGCTGCGCCTGACGCATCCGTTTACCGGCGAACCGCTGACTATTCGTGCGGGGCTGGATGAGGTCTGGATGCAGGCGCTGTCACAGTTTGGCTGGCTGGGACAACTCCCCGAAAATGAAAGGGTTGAGTTTGCCGCAGGCAACGTTCAGGATGAACAGCAAGCGAAATAATGACGGGAGCAAAGCATGGCTGAAGTAGGTATTTTTGTCGGCACGATGTACGGCAACTCGCTGCTGGTGGCGGAGGAAGCGGAAGCAATCCTCGTCAATCAGGGCCATAAAGCCACGGTCTATGAAGATCCGGAGCTGGCAGACTGGGAAAAGTACGCCGATAAATACATTCTTATCGTGACCTCGACCACGGGGCAGGGCGATTTGCCGGACAGCATCATGCCGCTTTTCCAGGGGATTAAAGATCGGCTTGGCTACCAGCCGGACGTGCATTACGGCATCATCGCGCTGGGAGACAGCTCGTATGCAAACTTCTGCGGCGGCGGCAAGCAGTTCGATGCGCTGTTGCAGGAACAGAGCGCTCAGCGCGTCGGCGAGATGCTGCTGATCGACGCAGGTGAGCACCCTGTACCGGAAAGCGTGTCGAACCCGTGGGTTGAACACTGGGCAACGCTTCTTAAATAGTTTCGTATGCCGGGTAAGGCGTAGCCGCCACCCGGCAACAAAGCCGCACCAAATCCTCAATTCCGTGAAGTATCTTCCATCACTTTGGGCTTATGCCCCAAACCACGTTCCCCACACTCTTCAATGTTGTGTTCCTGCACGGTGAGAGAACGCATCACTCCTTCATATACTTTTCTCGTCACTATAAAACGGCTTGATGCCGTACCAAAACCAAACACCAATCTCTCATTCTGATTACCCTACAGGTGCTGTACAGAATGAACCAGGCGAAAGCTATGTTTCAGGAGTGCAACAATGAGTACATTAAGCCACGCGGCGAGCAGCGCTGAGAAGCGCACCAACGCTCGCTACTGGATAGTGGTGATGCTGTTTATCGTCACATCTTTCAACTACGGCGACCGCGCCACGTTGTCCATTGCCGGCTCTGAGATGGCAAAAGACATCGGGCTCGATCCGGTTGGTATGGGTTATGTTTTCTCCGCATTTTCATGGGCCTACGTTATCGGCCAAATCCCTGGCGGCTGGCTGCTTGATCGCTTCGGCTCAAAACGGGTCTACTTCTGGTCCATCTTTATCTGGTCGATGTTCACCCTGTTGCAGGGCTTCGTGGATATCTTCAGCGGCTTCGGCATCATCATCGCGCTCTTTACCCTCCGCTTCCTGGTGGGCTTAGCGGAAGCACCGTCTTTCCCCGGTAACAGCCGCATCGTGGCCGCCTGGTTCCCGGCGCAGGAGAGGGGAACGGCGGTAGCCATTTTTAACTCGGCGCAATACTTTGCAACGGTCATTTTCGCGCCCATCATGGGCTGGCTGACGCATGAAGTGGGCTGGTCACACGTCTTCTTCTTCATGGGCGGGCTGGGGATCGTCATCAGCTTCATCTGGCTGAAGGTGATCCACGAACCAAACCAGCACCCGGGCGTGAACAAGAAAGAGCTGGACTATATTGCGGAAGGCGGGGCGCTGATCAACATGGATCAGAAAACCCAAAAGGCTAAGGTCCCGTTCAGCCAAAAATGGGCGCAGATCAAGCAGCTCGTCGGCTCACGTATGATGATCGGCATCTATCTCGGCCAGTACTGCATTAACGCGTTAACCTACTTCTTCATCACCTGGTTCCCGGTTTACCTGGTGCAGGCGCGCGGCATGTCGATTCTGAAGGCGGGGTTTGTCGCCTCCGTACCGGCCATCTGTGGCTTTGTGGGCGGGGTCCTCGGCGGGGTTATTTCCGACTGGCTGATGCGTCGTACCGGTTCGCTGAACATTGCGCGTAAAACGCCCATCGTGCTCGGGATGCTGCTCTCCATGACCATGGTGTTCTGTAACTACGTTAGCGCGGAGTGGATGATCATCGGCTTTATGGCGATGGCCTTCTTCGGTAAGGGCATTGGCGCGCTGGGCTGGGCTGTAATGGCAGACACCGCGCCGAAAGAGATCAGCGGCCTGAGCGGCGGTCTGTTCAACATGTTTGGCAACATTTCCGGCATTGTCACCCCAATCGCTATCGGGTACATCGTCGGCACCACCGGCTCGTTCAACGGCGCGCTGATTTATGTTGGCGTCCATGCGCTGGTGGCGGTACTCAGTTACCTGGTGCTGGTGGGCGATATCAAACGTATCGAACTGAAACCTGTTGGGGAGCGCGGATGATGACAACGCAATCAAGCCCTATCGTAACGGAGATGAAGGTCATCCCGGTGGCGGGGCAGGACAGCATGCTGCTCAACATTGGCGGCGCGCATAACGCCTGGTTTACCCGCAACATCGTGGTGCTGACCGACAGTGCAGGAAATACCGGCGTCGGGGAAGCGCCTGGCGGAGAGGTGATTTACCAGACGCTGGTCGACGCCATCCCGCAGGTGGTTGGGCAGGAGATCGCCCGCCTGAACAAGGTGGTCCAGCGCGTGCATAAGGGCAACCAGTCGGCGGATTTTGATACCTTCGGAAAAGGCGCCTGGACCTTTGAACTGCGGGTTAACGCGGTGGCGGCGCTGGAGGCGGCTCTCCTTGATTTACTGGGCAAGGCGCTGAACGTGCCCGTCTGCGAGCTGCTGGGGCCTGGCAAACAGCGTGATGCGGTAACGGTGCTGGGCTATCTGTTCTACATTGGCGACCGGACTAAAACCGATCTGCCGTATCTGGATCGCTCGCCGGGCAGCCACGAGTGGTATCACCTGCGTCATCAGGAAGCGCTCAACGCCGAGGCGGTGGTACGCCTGGCAGAGGCGGCGCAGGATCGCTACGGCTTCAAAGACTTCAAGCTGAAAGGCGGCGTCCTGCCGGGCGAGCAGGAGATTGACAGCGTACGGGCGTTGAAAAAACGCTTCCCGGAGGCGCGCATTACCGTCGATCCGAACGGCGCATGGCTGCTTGATGAAGCTATCGCGCTGTGCAAAGGGCTGGGCGACGTGCTGACCTACGCGGAAGATCCGTGCGGCGCGGAGCAGGGCTTCTCTGGCCGCGAGGTGATGGCGGAGTTCCGCCGCGCCACCGGACTGCCGGTCGCAACCAACATGATCGCCACCAACTGGCGCGAAATGGGTCACGCGGTGATGCTGAATGCGGTGGACATTCCGCTGGCAGACCCGCACTTCTGGACCCTTTCCGGCGCGGTGCGCGTGGCGCAGCTGTGCGATGACTGGGGGCTCACCTGGGGCTGCCACTCCAATAACCATTTCGACATTTCGCTGGCGATGTTTACCCACGTTGGCGCGGCGGCGCCGGGCAACCCGACCGCCATCGACACCCACTGGATCTGGCAGGAGGGCGAAGCGCGCCTGACCAAAAATCCACTTGAAATCAAAAACGGCACCATTGCCGTACCGGATGCGCCGGGGCTGGGCGTGGAGCTTGACTGGGATCAGATCCACAAGGCGCATGAAGCGTATAAAAAATTGCCGGGCGGCGCGCGCAATGACGCGGGCCCGATGCAGTACCTTATCCCCGGCTGGACATTTGACCGTAAGCGCCCTGTTTTTGGACGTCACTGAAAAAAGGATCGAACGATGAGCACATTTTCTACCCCCGTAGTCACCTCCATGCAGATTATCCCCGTCGCGGGACATGACAGCATGTTGATGAACCTGAGCGGCGCGCACGCGCCGTTCTTCACCCGCAATATCGTGGTGATCAAGGACAACTCAGGACACACCGGTGTGGGTGAAATTCCGGGCGGGGAGAAGATCCGTAAAACGCTGGAGGACGCCATTCCGCTGGTGGTGGGTAAAGCGCTGGGCGAGTACAAAAATGTGCTGACCAGCGTGCGTAACACTTTTGCCGATCGCGATGCGGGTGGCCGTGGTCTGCAAACGTTTGATCTTCGCACCACTATCCACGTGGTCACAGGCATTGAAGCCGCGATGCTGGATCTGTTAGGCCAGCATCTGGGCGTCAACGTTGCCTCCCTGCTGGGGGACGGCCAGCAGCGCAGCGAAGTGGAAATGCTCGGTTACCTGTTCTTTATCGGCAACCGCAACCTCACCCCGCTGCCGTACCAGAGCCAGCCGGACGAAAAATGCGACTGGTATCGCGTGCGCCACGATGAAGCGATGACGCCGGACGCGGTGGTGCGCCTGGCGGAAGCGGCGTATGAAAAATATGGCTTCAACGACTTCAAGCTGAAGGGCGGCGTGCTGGCCGGTGAACAAGAGGCGGAAGCGATTACCGCGCTGGCGAAGCGTTTCCCGCAGGCGCGCGTCACGCTGGATCCGAACGGCGCCTGGTCGCTTGATGAAGCGATCGGCATTGGCAAGCAGCTCAAGGGCGTGCTGGCCTACGCGGAAGATCCGTGCGGCGCAGAGCAGGGTTTCTCCGGACGTGAAGTGATGGCGGAGTTCCGTCGCGCCACCGGGCTGCCAACCGCCACGAACATGATCGCAACCGACTGGCGCCAGATGGGGCACACGCTCTCGCTGCAATCGGTGGATATTCCGCTGGCAGATCCGCACTTCTGGACGATGCAGGGCTCGGTTCGCGTGGCGCAGATGTGCCACGAGTTTGGCCTGACCTGGGGCTCGCACTCCAACAACCATTTCGACATTTCGCTGGCGATGTTCACCCACGTGGCGGCCGCTGCGCCGGGCAACATTACCGCCATCGACACCCACTGGATCTGGCAGGAGGGCAACCAGCGCCTGACCAAACGGCCGTTTGAGATCAAGGGAGGCATGGTGCAGGTTCCCGCCACGCCGGGTCTTGGCGTTGAGCTGGATATGGATCAGGTCATGAAAGCGCACGAGCTGTATCAGAAACACGGCCTGGGCGCACGTGATGATGCGCTGGCGATGCAGTACCTGATCCCTGAGTGGTCATTCGACAATAAACGTCCGTGCATGGTACGATAAGCGCATTGGGACCGCTCCCATGGGCGGTCCCTTACGTGGTGTATGCTTAACGTAACTAACATGCGTAAGGATGGCTTATGAAAATTGTTATCGCTCCGGACTCGTATAAGGAAAGCTTGAGCGCGCTTGAGGTGGCGACAGCGATAGAGGTCGGTTTTCGCGAAATCTTCCCCTCAGCGGAATACGTCAAATTACCGGTTGCCGATGGTGGCGAAGGGACGGTGGAGGCTATGGTGGCCGCCACGCAGGGGCGCCTTGTCCATGTTCCCGTTACCGGGCCTTTGGGTGAACGCGTGGAAGGGTTTTTCGGCTTATCCGGAGACGGGAAAAGCGCGTTTATCGAAATGGCGGCCGCGAGCGGCCTGGAGCTTGTTGCTCCGGCAAAGCGTAACCCGTTAATCACCACCTCGTGGGGAACCGGGGAACTCATCCGTCATGCCCTGGACGCGGGCGTTAAGCATATCATTATCGGCATTGGGGGCAGCGCGACCAATGACGGTGGCGCGGGCATGGTGCAGGCGCTGGGGGTAAAACTGCTGGATGCTAAAGCGCAGCACGTTGGGCCGGGCGGCGGTGAACTGGCTAGCCTTGCTCATATCGATCTCAGCGGGCTGGACAAGCGGCTGGCATCCTGCCGAATCGAAGTGGCCTGCGATGTGACCAACCCTCTGATCGGCGAGGCTGGCGCGTCTGCGGTATTCGGTCCTCAGAAAGGGGCGACGCCGGAAATGGTCAGGACGCTGGACGACGCGCTTGCGCATTTCGCAAAAATTATCGCTCGGGATCTGGATATTGACGTTTTAAACCTGGCGGGCGGCGGTGCGGCTGGCGGGATGGGGGCGGCGCTGTACGCTTTTTGCGGCGCGCAGCTTCGTCAGGGCATTGAGATTGTCACCGATGCGCTGCATCTTGATGAACAGGTCGCGAACGCCGATCTGGTGATCACGGGCGAAGGGCGTATCGACAGCCAGACGATCCACGGCAAAGTGCCCGTTGGCGTAGCGAGAGTCGCGAAACGCTACAACAAACCGGTTATCGGCATTGCCGGCAGCCTGACGGCGGACGTTGGCGTGGTGCACGAGCATGGGCTGGATGCCGTGTTCAGCGTGATTTACACCATCTGTTCCCTGGAGGACGCGCTGGAAAATGCGCAACAGAACGTGCAAATGGCCGCAAGGAATATTGCGGCGGTCATAAAGGTGGGGCAGGGGATTTCGCGTTAACGATCGTGCTCCTGTAGGCCCGGCAAGCGAAGCGCCACCGGGCTATTGTCTTAGTTCCCCAACACCTTCATCGCTTCCCGCGTCACGTTGTCCATCTCGTCCAGCAGCTCCAGGAATTCCGGTTCAAGATCTGTTTCCGGCGTACCCGCGCGGAGCTGCTGTTCAAGCAGCTGGCAGAGATTTTTCAGCCGCGGCACGCCGCTGTAGCCGCAGCTGCCGTGTAGCTTATGGATAGCCTCCAGCAGCCCTTCAGGATTTTCACCCACCAGCTGTTCTTCTACCTTATTTCGAATCTCAGGCAGGAAGTCCACCAGCATTTGCAGCATATCGCGCGCCAGATCGGCTTTGCCCGCCGCCTGCCGCAGCGCCAGTTGCCAGTCAAACGTGGCATTCTGGTTGACGCTGATTTCCGGCGATTCAGCTGAAATGGTGTATGTCCCGCCAATGTGACCCGGCTTGTAGCGCAGCAGCAGGCTGTGCAGCTTCTCTTCGTCGATCGGTTTCGCCAGATAATCGTTCATGCCCGCACCCAGCAGCTTCTCTTTTTGTCCCGCCATCGCGTGCGCCGTCACGGCAATCACCGGCGTCTGCTGCTGGTGCGGAAGCTGGCGAATCAGCTCGCAGGCGCGGATGCCATCCATGCCCGGCATCTGAATGTCCATCAGGATCAGGTCAAACTGCATCTGTTTGGCCTGCTCTACGGCTTCGGCGCCGCTGGTACACAGCTCAACGTGCTGAACCTGATCCTCAAGCAGCACGCCAATCAGCTTCAGGTTGGCCGGGTTATCGTCCACAGCCATCACCGTCATCGGCAGCTTACGTTCATCGTTCGCCAGCGGCAGGGGCTGATTCGTCAGACGGCAATATTCGGTCAACGCGGGTAACAGCCGTGTGGCGGTAAGGGGTTTCAGCAGACACGCCGCCGCCCCGTCGTTTTTCAGCTCTTCAGCATTAAGCTGGGCGTGGCACGGCAGAGCCAGCAGCAGGTAGTCCGTCATTGAGGCCGCCTTCGCCAGGCGTTCCTGCTGCATGGTGAGCTCTCCGGTAAACGTCACCGGAATACCCATCAAAAGGATATCGTAATGATCGTTCGCGAGCGCGGAGAAGGTCGGGCTGTAAACCACCTCCAGCGGCGTAGTGCTTAACACATCCAGCGTACACTGTGCCGCGGCGGCATTCGGTTCCACGTAGGCCAGACGCATCCCTTTCAGGCAGTCGGTGACCGGACCGTCGGTCTGCACGTTCGGATTAAGATCGAGATTGATATGGAACCAGAAGGTCGAGCCCCGGTTAGGCTGGCTGTGGAAGGAGATATCGCCTCCCATCTCTTTCACCAGCTTTTGGGTGATCACCAGCCCCAGGCCCGTTCCGCCGTGACGACGGGAAATGCTCGCATCGGCCTGGCGGAATGCCTGGAACAGACGCGACTGATCGCGCTCCGGAATGCCGATGCCGGTATCCCGGATCTGCACCTCAATCTGGACCTTGTTATTACTGAGTGCCCGTTTTTCGACCAGAATGTCTATGTTGCCGCTCTCGGTGAATTTGATCGCGTTGCCCACCAGATTGGTGATGACCTGTTGCAGGCGGAGCGGGTCGCCAATGACGTTATCCGGCACGTCGTTTTTAATATTGAGCGTCAGCTCCAGCCCCTTATCATGCGAGGAGTGGGCAAGCAGTGTGACCACGTCATCCAGGGTGCTGCGCAGCGGGAACGGAATACTCTCCAGAATCAGCTTGCCCGCTTCCAGCTTCGAGAAGTCCAGCACGTCGTTAATGATGGTCAGCAGGTTGTTGGCCGATCGTTCAATGGTATGCAGGTGATCGCGCTGGGTTGGATTCAGCTCGCTTTTGAGCGTCAGGCGGGTGAAGCCGATCACCCCGTTCAGCGGTGTTCGCAGCTCGTGCGACATGTTCGCCAGGAATTCAGACTTAATACGAGCCGCCTCCTGCGCGCGTTTTTTCGCCAGATCCAGCTCCACGTTCTGGATCTCCATCTGCTCCAGCGTTTCCCGCAGGTCGGAGGTTGCCTGGTCAACGTTGTGCTGCATCTCTTCGTGATAGGCCGCCAGCGACATCGCCATCGAGTTGATGCCGTTTTTTAGCATATCCAACTCGCCGAGCATAAAGCCTTCCACGCGGCTGTCGAGCTGACCCCGACGGATCCGGTCAACGGTATTCACCATGTTGCGAATAGGCCCCGTGACGTCGCGCATCAGTCGCCAGCCGAAGATTAGCGCAATGCCGATACAGAACAGCATCATCACGCCAGAAATGAATATTTCTTTGTACTGCTGGAGCCGCACCGACTTGAGATCCAGCTCCAGCGCCACGTATCCCAGCATATTATTGCTGGACTTCGCATCCGACTGGGCTGATTCATCGGGTGAATAGCTTTCCGAGATAATCGGCGTGCGCAGGATCATAATATCGCCGCGCCGCAGAACCGTGAGATGACGCGGGAAGGGCGTACCTTCCGGGATTTTCAGCGACGTGGGATCCAGATGAAAATTCGAGGTAACGAACAGGCGGTTATGTTCGTCGTAAACGGAAATGGCGCGCACGATCTCTGAATGTCGGCGGTGCAGCACGCTGATTAACTGACCAATGGATTCGCGGTTTTGTAGGTTCATGCCGTACTCGCTGGAGACGGCCAGCGGTTCGATAATGCTGGCCCCGGCATCTTCAAGCTGCCTCTGCAAATCGTTATAGCGATGCACCACAAAGAAAATGCTCAGCAGCAAACCGATGAGAACGGTAGGAGCGAGGATCAAAATCATCATGCGTGCGCGCAGGCTGTAGTTGGTCATGGAGTTCCGTTATGGGACAATCAGGCTAATTATGTTTATTTGAGAACAATCTCGGCGATGGCGCAATTCTACTCTGCAAAACGACGCGTGACGACGCGTCAGATCATAACTGTTGAAGCCACGGACCTCGATCCTTTCGGTCAGGGGGTGGCGCGTCATAACGGCAAGACGCTGTTTATCACCGGTTTGCTGCCCGGAGAGCGCGCAGACATTACGCTGACGGAAGACAAACGCCAGTATGCACGCGGCCAGGTTAAGCGCCGTCTTAACGATAGCCCGGAACGCGTGACGCCTCGCTGCCCCCATTTTGGCGTCTGCGGCGGCTGTCAGCAACAGCATGTCAGCACAGAATTACAGCAAAAAAGTAAAAGCAGCGCGCTGGCCCGCCTGCTAAAACATGACGTCAGTGACATTGTGGCTGACCAGCCGTGGGGCTACCGTCGCCGCGCTCGCCTGAGCCTCAGCTATCAGCCAAAAACCGAACGGCTGGAGATGGGTTTTCGCAAGGCTGGCTCCAGCGATATCGTCTCCATCACACAGTGCCCTGTTTTGGCGCCCCAACTTGAGGCGCTGCTCCCGGCTGTGCACCACTGTCTTGCATCGCTGGACGGGGTGCGTTCGCTGGGGCATGTCGAACTGGTGCTGGCTAACAGCGGCCCGCTGATGGTGCTGCGCCACACCGCGCCGCTCTCACCGGAAGATCGCGAAAAACTGGAACGCTTTTCGCATTCTCATGAGCTTGCGCTTTTCCTTGCGCCGCAAAGCGAGATACTTGAGCAGGTCAGCGGAGAAGCGCCCTGGTATGCGTCAGACGGACTACGCTTAACGTTCAGCCCACGGGATTTTATCCAGGTCAACGACGGCGTGAACCAGCAGATGGTGGCGAATGCGCTGGCATGGCTTGACGTCCAGCCCACCGATCGGGTGCTCGATCTGTTCTGCGGTATGGGGAACTTTACCCTGCCGCTGGCCCGCAAAGCAGCAAGCATGGTCGGCGTGGAGGGCGTTGAGGCGCTGGTGGCGAAAGGCCAGGAGAACGCCCGGCAGAACGGCTTGCAAAATGTGACATTCTTTCATCAAAATCTTGAGGATGATGTCACGCGGCAACCGTGGGCTAAGCAGGGCTTTGATAAGATCCTGCTCGATCCGGCGCGCGCGGGTGCGCCGGGCGTGATGCAACATATAATTAAACTCGCGCCTGAACGCGTGGTCTATGTTTCCTGTAATCCGGCGACGCTCGCCCGTGACAGTGAAGCATTATTGAGCGGGGGTTACCAGATTCGGCGTCTGGCAATGCTGGACATGTTCCCGCACACTGGACATCTGGAATCGATGGTGTTGTTCGAGCACATCTAATGAGTTTGGCTTGTCGACTTCGACAGGCCCTTGTCCCTAAAGGAGAGGACGATGGTTGCGGTAAGAAGTGCACATTTAAATAAAGCTGGTGAGTTTGACCCTCAAAAATGGATCGCAAGTCTGGGGATTTCCAGCCAGCAGTCGTGTGAACGCTTAACCGAAACCTGGGCCTATTGTTTACGCACAACGCAGGGGCATCCGGACGCTGAACTCTTGTTGTGGCGCGGCGTGGAGATGGTCGAAATTCTGTCCATGCTGAACATGGATATCGAAACGCTACAGGCCGCACTGTTGTTCCCGCTGGCGGATGCGAATGTGGTGACGGAAGACGTGCTGCGTGAAAGCGTCGGCCAGTCCGTCGTGGCGCTCATCCACGGCGTGCGCGATATGGCCGCCATCCGTCAACTGAAGGCCGCGCAAACGGATTCTGTCTCTTCCGAGCAGGTGGATAATGTCCGCCGGATGCTGCTGGCGATGGTGGATGATTTCCGCTGCGTGGTGATCAAGCTGGCGGAACGGGTAGCCCATCTGCGCGAAGTGAAGGATGCGCCGGAAGACGAGCGCGTCCTCGCCGCCAAAGAGTGTACGAATATCTATGCGCCGCTGGCGAACCGTCTGGGGATCGGGCAACTGAAGTGGGAGCTGGAAGATTACTGCTTCCGCTACCTGCATCCGGCGGAATACAAACGCATTGCAAAACTGCTGCACGAACGCCGCATCGACCGCGAGCACTATATCGATGAATTTGTCAGCGGGCTGCGCCAGTCGATGAAAGAGGAGAATGTGCGCGCCGAGGTCTACGGGCGTCCGAAGCACATCTACAGCATCTGGCGCAAAATGCAGAAGAAACACCTCGCCTTTGACGAGCTGTTCGACGTGCGCGCCGTACGTATCGTGGCGGAACGTTTGCAGGACTGCTACGCCGCGCTGGGGATCGTGCACACCCATTTCCGTCATCTGCCGGACGAGTTCGACGACTATGTCGCGAACCCGAAACCGAATGGCTATCAGTCCATCCACACCGTGGTGCTCGGCCCTGGCGGCAAAACGGTGGAAATTCAGATCCGTACCAAACAGATGCACGAAGACGCCGAGCTGGGCGTGGCGGCGCACTGGAAATACAAAGAGGGCACCTCCGGCGGCGGTCGCTCCGGTCACGAGGATCGTATCGCCTGGCTGCGTAAGCTGATTGCGTGGCAGGAAGAGATGGCCGACTCTGGCGAAATGCTCGATGAAGTGCGCAGCCAGGTCTTTGACGATCGCGTCTACGTCTTTACCCCGAAAGGGGATGTGGTGGATTTACCGGCAGGCTCCACGCCGCTCGATTTCGCCTACCACATTCACAGCGACGTGGGACACCGTTGCATCGGGGCGAAGATCGGCGGGCGCATCGTACCGTTTACCTACCAGCTACAGATGGGTGACCAGATTGAAATCATCACCCAGAAGCAGCCAAACCCAAGCCGCGACTGGCTTAATCCGAACCTCGGTTACGTTACCACCAGCCGCGGGCGCTCTAAAATTCACGCCTGGTTCCGCAAGCAGGATCGGGACAAGAATATCCTTGCCGGTCGCCAGATCCTTGACGACGAGCTGGAGCATATCGGGATAAGCCTGAAAGAGGCGGAGAAATTCCTGCTGCCGCGCTACAACTTCAACGAGCTGGACGAGCTGCTGGCGGCCATTGGCGGCGGTGATATTCGCCTGAACCAGATGGTGAACTTCCTGCAAGCGCAGTTCAACAAGCCTAGCGCGGCAGAGCAGGATGCCGCAGCGCTGAAGCAGCTCCAGCAGAAAACCTACGCTCCGCAGCAGCGCAGCAAGGACAATGGCCGCGTGGTGGTCGAAGGGGTGGGTAACCTGATGCACCATATTGCCCGCTGCTGCCAGCCTATCCCGGGGGACGATATTGTCGGCTTCATCACGCAGGGGCGCGGGATCTCGATTCACCGCTCCGACTGTGACCAGCTTGCAGAGCTGCAATCGCATGCGCCGGAACGTATCGTGGAAGCCGTCTGGGGGGAAAGCTACTCGGCCGGCTACTCGCTGGTGGTGCGCGTTACCGCTAACGACCGCAGCGGCCTGCTGCGCGACATCACCACTATTCTCGCTAACGAGAAGGTCAACGTGCTGGGTGTTGCCAGCCGCAGCGATACCCGCGAGCAGCTTGCCACTATCGATATGACCATCGAAATCTACAACCTTCAGGTGCTGGGCCGCGTGCTCGGCAAACTGAACCAGGTGCCGGATGTGATTGACGCGCGTCGTCTGCACGGCGGTTAACCGCACTTTCTTTTGTAGGCCGGGCAAGGCTTCGCCGCCACCCGGCTTGTTTTTTAATGGATAAGATTATGACTCAAATCGACCGCCTGCTCGGCATCATGAAGCGTCTTCGCGACCCGGAAAACGGCTGCCCGTGGGACAAAGAGCAGACTTTCGCCACCATCGCGCCTTACACGCTGGAAGAGACTTACGAAGTGCTGGACGCGATTTCGCGCGAAGATTTCGACGACCTGCGCGGCGAGCTGGGCGACCTGCTGTTCCAGGTGGTGTTCTACGCGCAGATGGCGCAGGAAGAGGGGCGCTTTAACTTTGACGATATCTGCGCCGCTATCAGCGACAAGCTGGAGCGTCGCCATCCGCATATCTTTGGCGACGCCACCGCAGGCAACAGTGCGGAAGTGCTGGCGCGCTGGGAGCAGATTAAAAGCGCCGAACGCGCTGAAAAATCTCAGCACTCGGCGCTGGACGACATTCCCCTGAGCCTGCCCGCGCTGATGCGCGCCCACAAAATTCAAAAGCGCTGCTCGGCGGTAGGATTTGACTGGCACTCTCTTGGCCCGGTGCTGGAAAAAGTGCACGAAGAGATCGACGAAGTGATGCACGAAGCGCAGCAGGCCGTTGTGGATGAAGCAAAGCTGGAAGAGGAGATGGGCGATCTGCTGTTTGCGACCGTCAATCTTTCGCGCCACCTCGGCGTAAAAGCGGAAACGGCGCTGCAAAAAGCGAACATTAAATTCGAACGACGCTTTCGCGAAGTGGAGAGGATTGTGGCCTCGCGCGGCCTGGAAATGAGCGGCATAGACCTCGAGGCGATGGAAGAAGTCTGGCAGGAAGTAAAACGCCAGGAACATGATCTCTAACGAAATTTTGCGATCAAGCGCAATTTGTGTGATTTTTTAAATGACAAGCGCTTGATTTGCGTCAAAAACATTTACCCAAAAGGGGCTATTTTCTCACTCCTTATGTTTGTCATGGCCTGGGAAGGAGACGGAGAATGAAAGTTTGTGGCGCTCGTCGTGTTCGGGTATACTACTTTCCCGTCCTGGTTATTCCATCGTTTCACCCTAACTTCTCAGGTTCAGCATGACAACGAACTATATTTTTGTGACCGGCGGGGTCGTATCCTCTCTGGGTAAAGGCATTGCCGCAGCCTCCCTCGCAGCCATTCTTGAAGCCCGTGGCCTCAATGTGACCATGATGAAACTGGATCCGTACATCAACGTCGATCCTGGCACCATGAGCCCAACCCAACACGGGGAAGTGTTCGTTACTGAAGACGGCGCTGAAACCGATCTGGATCTTGGCCACTACGAGCGTTTCATCCGTACCAAAATGACCCGTCGTAACAACTTTACGACTGGCCGTATCTACTCTGACGTGCTGCGTAAAGAGCGCCGTGGCGACTACCTGGGCGCAACCGTGCAGGTTATCCCACACATCACTAACGCTATCAAAGAACGCGTCCTTGCCGGTGGCGAAGGGCACGACGTTGTGCTGGTTGAAATCGGCGGTACCGTAGGGGATATCGAATCCCTGCCGTTCCTCGAAGCGATTCGTCAGCTGGCGGTAGATATTGGACGCGAACACGCGCTGTTCATGCACCTGACGCTGGTGCCATACATGGCAGCCGCGGGTGAAGTAAAAACCAAACCGACTCAGCACTCCGTTAAAGAGCTGCTCTCTATCGGTATTCAGCCAGACATCCTGGTTTGCCGCTCCGATCGCGCGATTCCGGCGAACGAACGTGCGAAAATTGCATTGTTCTGTAACGTGCCTGAAAAAGCCGTTATTTCAATGAAAGACGTCGATTCCATTTATAAAATCCCGGGCCTGTTGAAATCTCAGGGTCTGGACGATTATATTTGTAAACGATTCAGCTTGAACTGTCCGGAAGCTAACCTGTCTGAATGGGAGCAGGTGATTTACGAAGAAGCCAATCCGGGCGGCGAAGTGACTATCGGTATGGTCGGTAAGTACATTGAACTGCCGGACGCCTATAAGTCAGTTATCGAAGCGCTGAAGCACGGTGGTCTGAAGAATCGCGTCTCCGTGAACATCAAGCTGATTGATTCGCAGGATGTTGAAACGCGCGGCGTCGAAATTCTGAAAGATCTGGACGCTATCCTCATCCCTGGCGGCTTCGGCTACCGCGGTGTTGAAGGCAAGATCGCCACTGCACGCTATGCGCGTGAAAACAATATTCCATACCTCGGCATCTGCCTGGGTATGCAGGTTGCGCTGATCGAATTTGCGCGCAACGTAGCGGGAATGGAAAACGCGAACTCTACGGAATTTGTGCCAGACTGTAAGTACCCTGTCGTGGCGCTGATTACGGAATGGCGCGACGAAGACGGTAACGTCGAAGTCCGTACCGAGAAGAGCGATCTGGGTGGCACCATGCGTCTTGGCGCACAGGCCTGCCAGCTGTCCGACGATAGCGTAGTTCGCCAGCTGTATGGCGAGCCGGTCATCACCGAGCGCCATCGTCACCGCTATGAAGTCAACAACATGTTGTTGAAACAAATTGAAGCTGCGGGCCTGCGTGTTGCGGGCCGCTCCGGGGACGATCAGTTAGTCGAGATCATCGAAGTGCCTAACCATCCGTGGTTCGTTGCTTGCCAGTTCCACCCGGAATTTACTTCAACGCCGCGTGACGGACATCCGCTGTTTGCCGGCTTCGTGAAAGCCGCCAGCGAGTACCAGAAGCGTCAGGCGAAGTAAAAAAAGTTAGAACGGCAACGCGTACCCCTGGTACGCGTTGTTTGTCTGGAGTTTTAGTTTAACTTGTACTGAGGAAAATCTAATGTCCAAAATCGTTAAAGTCATCGGTCGTGAAATCATCGACTCCCGTGGTAACCCGACCGTTGAAGCCGAAGTTCATCTGGAAGGTGGTTTCGTCGGTATGGCAGCAGCTCCATCAGGTGCTTCTACAGGTTCCCGCGAAGCGCTGGAACTGCGTGATGGCGACAAATCCCGTTTCATGGGCAAAGGCGTACTGAAAGCGGTTGGCGCTGTTAACGGTCCTATTGCTCAGGCTATCATTGGCAAAGATGCCAAAGATCAGGCTGGCATCGATAAGATCATGATCGATCTGGACGGTACTGAAAACAAATCTAACTTCGGTGCGAACGCAATCCTGGCGGTTTCCCTGGCGAACGCCAAAGCAGCCGCGGCTGCTAAAGGTATGCCACTGTTCGAGCACATCGCTGAACTGAACGGCACCCCAGGCAAATACTCCATGCCAGTACCAATGATGAACATCATCAACGGTGGTGAGCACGCAGACAACAACGTTGATATTCAGGAATTCATGATTCAGCCAGTTGGCGCGAAAACCCTGAAAGAAGCGGTTCGTATGGGTTCTGAAGTGTTCCACAACCTGGCTAAAGTTCTGAAAGCTAAAGGTATGAACACTGCTGTTGGTGACGAAGGTGGCTACGCGCCAAACCTGGGTTCTAACGCAGAAGCGCTGGCTGTTATCGCTGAAGCGGTTAAAGCAGCAGGCTACGAGCTGGGCAAAGACATCACCCTGGCGATGGACTGTGCAGCATCTGAATTCTACAAAGACGGTAAATACGTTCTGGCTGGCGAAGGCAACAAAGCGTTCACCTCCGAAGAGTTCACTCACTTCCTGGAAGACCTGACCAAACAGTACCCAATCGTGTCTATCGAAGACGGTCTGGACGAGTCTGACTGGGATGGTTTCGCATACCAGACCAAAGTACTGGGCGACAAAATTCAGCTGGTTGGTGACGATCTGTTCGTAACCAACACCAAGATCCTGAAAGAAGGCATCGAGAAAGGCATCGTTAACTCCATCCTGATCAAATTCAACCAGATCGGTTCTCTGACCGAAACGCTGGCTGCGATCAAAATGGCGAAAGACGCTGGCTACACCGCTGTTATCTCTCACCGTTCTGGCGAAACTGAAGACGCGACCATTGCCGACCTGGCTGTGGGTACCGCTGCTGGCCAGATCAAAACCGGTTCTATGAGCCGTTCTGACCGTGTTGCTAAATACAACCAGCTGATTCGTATCGAAGAAGCGCTGGGCGAAAAAGCACCATACAACGGCCGTAAAGAGATCAAAGGTCAGGCATAAGCCCGAGCTTTCATTTCAATAAAAAAACCCGCTTCGGCGGGTTTTTTGTTTTCTATAACAGAAGCGGCAGCGTTGCGCTGGCCGTTTGCTGACTCACCTCGCCGTAACGGCCATCGATGGCGATAAGGGAAGTGGTAAGCAGCTCGATAAGCAGCATGACGCCAACTTTGGCATTCAGCGCACCCGCGCTCAGCGGCCCCTCGGGCTTTGCCGCAACCAGCTGCATATCGCTGAGGGACGCCAGCGGGCTGCGTGGCGTATTGCTGAGCGCCAGCACCTGCACGCCGCGCTTGCGGGCTAGCTTCACGACGTGGAGTAAATCGCGGGTCGATCCCGAACTTGAGATAGCGACCACCAGCGTCTCGTCAGACAGCGTTGCCGCATTCATGGCCGCGCGATGCATATCGCTAAACAGCTGCGCGGGTTTGCCCAGCCGCAGGAGCTTGTAATGCAGATATTCCCCGAGGATCGCGCTGGCGGCCACCCCGTAAATCTGCACCGACTGCGCCTGATGCAGCGCCTGCGCGGCCTTTTCCAGCAGCGCTCTGTCGAGGAGCCTGGCGGTATCCTGTAGGGCCTGCACGGATTCATCCACGACGTTATCGATTTCATCCCCGGCCTGACGTGCGGGCTGGCCCTGCTGAATATCCAGCGCCAGCGCCATTTTAAATTCGTTATATCCCTTACAGCCCAGCGTCCGGCACAGGCGCGTCACGCTGGCTTCGCTGGTGTGACTTTCGCGCGCCAGCTCGGTGATCGTCAAATACAGCACCCGCGCAGGATCGTTGAGAACAAATTCCCCCAGCTTTTGTTGCGTCGGGCTGTACCCGGAAGCCTCCTGGCGTAACTTCAGCAGCAGGTTTTCATGGTCTGACATGCTAGATCCTTAATGCGTTTCTCTGTCGACTAGTGTGGCGGAAAGCGGGGGAGAGATGCCAGCGATTTCGAAAAAGTATGATCCGCCTCCTGGATTTGTGATGATAATTTTCACTTTTAATTTTTATTGTGATAAAAATTTTCATCATTACACCAGGGGATGAAAAAAATGATGCACATGTTCAGCGGCGCTTCTTCCGGCGGATGGTTTGAAAAAGCGCAGCGCTTCGGCAAATCGTTTATGCTGCCCATCGCCGTTTTGCCGGCGGCGGGGCTATTACTGGGGATCGGCGGTGCGCTGTCGAACCCCAATACCCTCACGGCCTACCCATTTTTAAACGTGGGCTGGCTACAGGCCATCTTCACCATCATGAGCAGTGCGGGTTCGATTGTGTTTGCGAACCTGTCCGTGCTGTTCGCCGTTGGGGTTGCCGTTGGGTTAGCGAAAAACGATAAAGGCACGGCGGGGCTGGCGGCCCTGCTCGCGTATCTGGTGATGAACGCCACCATCAACGCCCTGCTGATCCTGACCGGAAAGCTGGCCCTTGAAAATCCGGGTGCCGCAGGGCAGGGCATGACGCTGGGCATTCAGACGCTGGAAACCGGCGTGTTTGGCGGCGTGGTTATTGGTCTGGTGACTTGCGCGCTGCACCATCGGTTTAACAAAATCGCGCTTCCGCAGTTCCTGGGCTTCTTTGGCGGCTCGCGCTTTGTTCCGATTATCAGCTCGCTGGCGGCGATACTCGTCGGGGCGCTCATGACCTTTGTCTGGCCGCACTTCCAGAAGCTGATCTTTGGCCTCGGCGGTCTGGTGGACGCCACCGGCTATCTGGGTACCCTGCTTTACGGTTTTATCCTGCGCATGCTTGGCCCGTTTGGTCTGCATCACATCTTTTATCTGCCGTTCTGGACCACCGCGCTCGGCGGCAGTGAAATCGTTAACGGACACCTGGTTGAGGGTACGCAGCGGATCTTCTTCGCTCAGCTCGCCGACCCGAACACCCAGCATTTCTATGAGGGCACGTCGCGCTTCATGTCCGGGCGCTTTATCACGATGATGTTTGGCCTGCTCGGCGCCTGCCTGGCGATGTACCACACGGCTAAACCCGAGAACAAAAAGCGCGTAGCCGGGCTGCTGCTGTCAGCGGCATTAACCTCTTTCCTGACGGGCATTACCGAGCCCATCGAGTTCTCATTCCTGTTTATTGCGCCGGTGCTGTACGTCATTCATGCGCTGTTTGACGGGCTGGCGTTTATGCTCGCGCACATGCTGCATATCACCATCGGGCAAACCTTCTCCGGCGGCTTTATTGACTTTGTGCTGTTCGGCATTTTGCAGGGGGAGGCGAAAACCAACTGGATGTTCGTCCCGCTGGTGGGCGTGCCGTGGTTCTTCCTCTACTACGTTACCTTCCGCTATCTGATTAACCGCTTTGATTTCGCCACGCCGGGCCGTGAAAGGGAAGCGGTGGCCGACGCCGAAGCCTTACCGCAAAGCGAGCGCGCCGCGGCGGTGATCGCCGGGCTGGGCGGGAAAGACAATCTCGAAGACGTTGACTGCTGCGCCACGCGCCTTCGCGTCACGGTAAAAGAGGGCAGCAGGGTGAATGAAGCGGCCCTGAAAGCGACTGGCGCGCGCGGCGTCATCGTACGAGGTAACGGCGTTCAGGTCATCTATGGCCCGCACGTCACCATCATCAGGAACGAAGTGGAAGAGATGTTATCGTAATGAAAACTGTACTGAATACCCTGAAGGGGAAACTGGTTGTCTCCTGTCAGGCGCTGGAAAACGAACCCTTACACAGCCCGTTTATTATGTCGCGAATGGCGCTGGCGGCGGCGCAGGGCGGGGCCGCTGCGATCCGCGCCAACAGTGTGGTGGACATTGAGGCGATCAAAGGGCTGGTTTCGCTGCCGGTTATCGGCATCATCAAGCGGGACTATCCCGATAGCGAGGTGTTTATCACCGCGACGATGAAAGAGGTGGATGAGCTGATGGCGGTCGCGCCGGACATCATCGCGCTGGACGCGACCGCCCGTAAGCGTCCCGGCGGGGAGACTCTGGAGACGCTAATCGGGCAGATCCGCGCCCGTTATCCCTCGCTGCTGCTGATGGCTGATATTTCCACCGTGCAGGAGGCCGTGACCGCGCAGGCGCTTGGTTTTGACTGCATCGGAACCACGCTCTACGGCTACACGGCGGAAACGGCGGGCCATTCGCTTCCGGAGAATGACTGCGCGTTTCTGAAAGCGGTGCTGGCGGCCGTTACGGTTCCGGTGATTGCGGAAGGCAACGTGGACACCCCCGAGCGTGCGGCAAAATGCCTGGCGCTGGGGGCGCATACGGTGGTTGTCGGGGGCGCAATCACCCGGCCACAGCAAATCACCGGGCGTTTTATGGCAGCGATAGGCGCGCAAAGCACCGATGGAGCATGATCATCCGGCGGGGATCTGCGATACTTATCGTTTATCCCCTTAACTGAGAAGATTATGCAGTACCCGATTAACGAGATGTTCCAGACCCTGCAAGGCGAGGGTTACTTTACCGGCGTTCCCGCTATTTTTATTCGTTTACAGGGATGCCCGGTTGGCTGCGCCTGGTGTGATACCAAACATACGTGGGATAAGCTCGCAGATCGGGAAGTGTCGCTGTTCAGCATTCTGGCGAAAACCAAAGAGAGCGATAAATGGGGGGCGGGCAGTGCGGAAGATCTGCTGGCCATTATTGGTCGTCAGGGCTGGACGGCGCGCCACGTCGTCATCACCGGCGGGGAACCCTGCATTCACGATCTGATGCCGCTCACCGAGCTGCTCGAAAAAAACGGCTATAGCTGCCAGATCGAAACCAGCGGCACCCATGAAGTGCGCTGCTCCCACTCAACGTGGGTAACGGTTTCACCGAAGGTGAATATGCGCGGCGGTTACGACGTGCTGTCGCAGGCGCTTGAGCGCGCGGATGAAATTAAGCACCCGGTAGGGCGCGTGCGCGACATTGAGGCGCTGGATGAACTGCTGGCAACGCTGACGGACGAAAAGCAGCGCGTGATTGCGCTTCAGCCCATCAGCCAGAAAGACGATGCGACCCGTCTGTGCATTGAAACCTGTATCGCCCGCAACTGGCGGCTGTCGATGCAGACGCACAAATATCTGAACATTGCCTGATGTTTCCGTGGCCCCGCTTAACGCGGGGCTTTTGACGTTGGCAGTAATGCCCAGGTCACGACGGCCGACCCAAGGCAAATCGCACTGTTGAAAAGTAAGGCATACTGCGCGGCGCTGGCCGCTCCCATCGGCAGCCACAGGGCGTACAGCGAAGCGGTGACCGCAATACCCATAGCTCCGCCCAGAGAGCTGCCCATCTTATAGATCCCTGAAGCCACGCCCACCTTATTTTCAGGCGCATTCATCACCGCCGTGTCCGTTGAGGGCGTGGCGTAACATCCTAGCCCCAGCCCGAATAAAATGTTGCTCAGAAAAACGGTGACGATGTAGACCTCTTTGCTTAAAAAGGTGCATGAAATTAACGTGATACCCGTTGCGGTCAGCAGCGGGCCGGTCATCATCGGCAGCCTCGCGCCGTAGCGCTGAAGCAGTTTTTCACCCACCCGGATCATCGCCAGTACGGTGACCAGATACCCCAGCGTCATCATGCCGGTCTGTAGCGGTGACAGATGATGCCCTTGCTGTAACCAGATGCTGGCGATCATCATGGTGCCAATGCAGCCGTTGAGCAGGAAGTTTGAGCATACCGAGGCGCTGTAGGCCCGGTTTTTAAACAGGGCAAAGTCAATCAGCGCCGCATCGCCTTTCCGTCGCCCGGTAATGACAAAGCACATCAGTGCAATCACTGCGCCAGACAGCACCAGAAGCGATACACCGCTGCTCCAGCCCCAGCCGTGTCCTTTGCTGATAAACAGATTAAAGAGCACCAGCATAAGGACAAAACTCACCAGGCCGCTGATATCCAGCTTGTGTCGACACGCATCAGGGCTGCGGCTTTCCGGGGTGGCGCGGATAAGCAATAGCGCGGCCAGAGCCACCACCATGGAGAAAATAAAAATCCAGCGCCAGCCCAGCGTGGTGGCGATGGCACCCCCTACAAACGAGCTCAGGCCACTGCCGCCCCAGGAGCCGATAACCCAAAAGCTGATGGCGCGTTGGCGTGCTTTACCGTCATACCAGGTCTTAATCAGCGCCAGCGTGGCGGGCATGATGCAGGCCGCTGACAGCCCCTGTATCGCTCTTCCCAACAGAAACAAGACGGGCTCCCATGAAATGAACAGCAGACCGCTCCCGATAATGCTCAGGAACAGGCCCATCATGGTCAGGCGCACGCGCCCAAACTTATCGGCAAACCCGCCGCAGGCAACGACGAAGCAGCCGCTGAACAACGCGCTCAGGCTGACGGCGAGCGTGAGGGTTTCGAGGGCAATATCGAGGCTATTCTGCATGGCCGGAACAACGTTGATAACTGACTGGGCAAAGAGCCAGAATGTCAGAACGCTCATGACGATACCGGCCAGCAGCCGATCGTTACCGGCGTAGGCGGAGGTGCCTGTCAGGGAAACGGTACTCATAATGTGCCCTCCCGGGAAGGTGCGAATCAGCGCAGATAGTGTTCGGTCAGTGCGGCCCACAGCGCCGCGCCGGTGAGGAGAATGTTGTCGTTAAAGTCGTAGCCCGGGTTATGCACCATGCAGCGGTCAGGCTCATCCCCGGCGCCAAGCGTGAAATAGCACCCATTGGGATTTTTCTCGAGCATGAATGCAAAGTCCTCGCTGCCCATAAACGCATTCACCTCCGCGACGGAATCCTGACCGAACAGATCGGTGGCGACGCTGCGCACCATCTCGTTGGCTTGCGGATTGTTTTTCAGCACCGGGCTGCCGTTAATGTGACGGATGGTGGCCGTAGCATTGAAGCTTTCCGCCTGCGCAACGGCAATATCGTGGATGCGCTGTAGCACGGTTTGCCGCACGCGTTCATCCAGCGTGCGCACGGTCAGTTTCATCAATACCTTGTCGTTGATAATGTTGGGCGCGTGCCCGGCCTGAATGCTGCCAACGGTAACGACGGCAGGCTGGAAGGGGGTGATGTTGCGCGAAACAATCGACTGCAAAGCGACAGTGATATGGCAGGCAACCAGAGTGGCATCAACGGTATGTTCTGGCACCGCGCCGTGACCACCCACGCCGTTAACCTCAATATGAAGGGTGTCGGAAGAGGCCATCATGGCGCCATCGCGCAGACCGATTTTTCCGACGGGCTGTGACGGCATATTGTGCAGGCCAAAAATATGGTCGCAGGGGAACAGGTCAAACAAGCCGTCCTCCAGCATGACGCGTCCGCCATACAGAAGCTCTTCCGCCGGCTGAAAAATAAGGTGCAGCGTGCCGTTAAAATTGCGGGTGCGCGCCAGGTACTCCGCTGCATACAGGAGCGTAGTGGTGTGGCCGTCATGACCGCAGCCGTGGAATTTACCTTCAACGGTGCTGCTCCACGCCTTGCCGCTGTTTTCCTGCATTGGCAGTGCGTCCATATCGGCGCGCAGGCCCAGGCGTTTATGCCCGTTACCCACCTTCAGCGTGCCGACCACGCCGGTTTTGGCCAGGCCGCGATGAACCTCATAACCCCATTCCTGGAGCAGCGCCGCTACGCGATCGCTGGTGTTGTGCTCTTCAAAACCAATTTCAGGATGCTGATGAAAATAGCGGCGTAGTTCAGTGAACTGAGCTTCTTTGCCGCGCAGGGCTTCGATGATTGGATGTGTCATTTTTGTTATCCCTTTTATGCCAAACGGTGATAATTTCGAGTCTATGACGATCGTACCGCCTGAAAATGCCCTTTTTTGTTGTAAATCGACGGTTTTGTTTTGATTGTTTTTCATACAATTCAGTTATGACAAAAAAGAGCAGGTCATTATTTGTCTTTGGTGAGGAAGAGGATGGAGCAGCGGGGAGATGAATTCCGGGTAGAGATTCAGGACTTTCGCCAGTGCGTGGAGGATGAAGGCGATACGCTGACGTTGCTCTGGGTGCTGGAAGGGCGGGCAGAGCTGAGCACCGATGTGGGGCGTGAGATCCTGGAGGCCAATAGCCTTGCCATCATCAACCGTCATCGGCGCTGGCAGTTCACGAGTGAAACGGCCAACGTCACCCTGCGCGTGGCCCTTGCCGGGCGCTGGGTCATCCAGCTCTGCAAGGATTTTTTTGCCCATGATTATGCCGTACCGGCAGAAGCCGGAGGCGTCTGGCCGCAGTGCGATGCGCTCCGCGATCTGTTGCGTCAGCTTATTGTGTTCACACTCATCAACGATCCGCACCGCTACCGGCTGGAGGCGTACCGCTGGCTGAGCGAGATATTGCTGTTGCTGACCAGCCGCTTTCAGCAGCCCGCCCGTATGCTGCCCCGTGAACTTTCCTCTGTGCACAGTAAACGCATCGCCCGGGTGATAGAGCGAATCAATGCCAGTTATACCCGCCGCATTACGCTCGCGGAAATCGCCGCGAGTGAATATGTCTCTGAAGCCTGGCTTTCTCGTCTCTTTCGAAAGGAGGTGGGGAGCAGTTTCATGCAGTACATCACCGCCCTGCGGCTGGAAAAGGCGGCTGATGCTCTGCGCCTGACCAATCGGCCGCTGCACCAGATTGCGCTTGAGCAGGGGTTCGCCAGCACGCGCATGATGAGCGATCGGTTTCGGCATGCTTACAATATGTCCCCGGGTGAGTTTCGTAAGGCCCGACGCCAGCACCCGGAGGCCGCACGCGTTCGTACGGACAGGCGTGAGCAGCACCATCCGGTCCCAGTGGACAAGCTGTTCAGCCTGCTCAATGAACCGGAGGCGCGCGGCTGGGGAGCCTCGCCGCTCATCGTTCACCCGCAGCAGGAGCAGAGTCTGGATCTGGAGCTGCTTAACCCTCTCTCCGCCTCGCTGCGCCGTATGCGGGTGGTTATTACCCTGCGCGAGCTCGACGATTTGCTGCGTGAGGACGTTCGTCATAATCTGGAGGCCATCGGTGAGACCCTGACCATTGAGGGCATTGATATCGCCGAGCCTTTTCTGAGCAGCCGTCTGTTTGCCGCCGGGTGGGATGACGCGCAGCGGGCGGGCTACGCCTGCTGGTACAATCTGCATCAGATCTTCACCTGGCTGGCAAAAAAACAGTGGACGGTACTGCTCCACACCGGCGTAACGACCCGTCGCGATCTTCTTACCCGCTTTTTACACCGGTCAGTTAATCATTTTTCGCCAGAGGTCACCGCGGGCTGGCACTTTGTGATGCACTGGTCAGCCCAGGCGAGTGAGGAGGCCCGGGAACAGGTCTGGCTGGCGCAGCAAAAGGTAATACGAACCTGGCTTCCGCAGGCAAAGTTTGGTTTATGGCACCGATTTTCACCCGTTAACGCGGGCGTGGGCGACGATACCCTGTTCAGCTCAGCCATTCTGAGGCAGGCCGATTTTCTTGCCTGTTCGGCCGATGCCAATGAACTTCTCGATCCGGCGCAGGGGGAGCCAACCGATCTCTCCTCCACGGAAAATTACCCGATACTGAAGATCCGCCAGATCCTCGCCGCCCTTCGCCTGCGCAAATGTTCGCTTCCGGTCTGGCTTCTCTCCTGGAATACCCTCACCGGCAGTACGCGGGCAACAAATGGCTGGTTTTTTCGGGGGGCGTTGCTGATGCAGAACCTGATCGGACTTTCGGAGCAGGTCTGGCTGGCGGGATTCTGGCTAGATTCGGGTCTTCAGGGCGAAGCCCGCGCGAACGATACCATTGATACATCAAGCCTTGCGCTACAGTATAACCATGGTCTGCCGCGTCCTGTTTATTGGGTACTCTGGCTCTGGCAACGCCTGCGGGGCGAGGTGCTGGTAAACGACGGGCGTGTTCTGCTCACGCGCCATCACAATGGTTACCAGCTGCTGCTGCGCAATGTGGTGGTTTTTAATCCGCTCCTTTCCAGTGAAGAAGCCTTCATCCAGCGCTTTCGCCAGCAGTATCATTTACACCTGAAGGGAATGCGCGGGAAATGGCGAATCAAGTGCCATCTTTTTGATCGGCACAACGGCGCGCTCTATCCATTGCTTGAAGGTATCGGCAGCGAAAGCGGCCCTGACGAAGAGATGTGGCGCTGGATAGCCCATAAAGCGCGTCCAACGCTTTCTGTACGCGATGAACGCCTTTTTGACGGCTGGCAAATGACGGAATCACTGGAGAGTAATGCGCTGGTGCTCTACGAATTTACGCCGCTCGTGCCGCTTGAGGGCGAAACGGAAGAGATTCACTCCCCGCGATAGACGCAGCCTGCGGTACAGGTCTCTTTGATCATGACCGCGCTCAGCAGTGGCACCAGCGGCTTCATCTGATCCCAAATCCATTTCGCCAGCACTTCGCTGGTTGGGTTTTCAAGGCCCGGAATATCATTCAGATAGTAGTGATCAAGACGATCGTAGGTCGGCTTAAACGCGGCTTTCAGTTCGGCGAAGTCCATGATCCAGCCCGTATGGGGATCGACTTCACCGGTGATTTCAAGACGCACCATAAACGAATGTCCGTGCAGGCGGCCACATTTGTGCCCGGCAGGAACGTGTGGAAGGTGGTGTGCGGCTTCGAAGGTGAAATCTTTAAACAGTGTGGTGGACATCATAGCTCTCAGGAATGCGGAAAAAACCGCCGCATAGTACCGGAAAGCACAATTTTTATCATTAACTAAAACGGCTCTGAACGGTCACCGCCTTGTATTCCCGGTGTTTATCGGGTTTTGTTGTTTTATTTCAGATATTTATTTAATCGCTTTTATCGTTAAGAACGATAACTAAAACAGGTTAGTCCATTTGGTTATTTATTATTTCCATCCCTTCTTTAATTGTTATTATCCCCGCCGTTAACCTTATCTTCAGTTTGGATTTATTCGCTTAAAGTCCGCTTTGCTACTGGAACATAACGACGCATGACAACACAGGCCCCACCTTCAAATTTGCTTCCCCTCAACCCGGAGCAGCTGGCGCGCCTACAGGCCGCGACTTCCGATTTTTCACCCACCCAGCTCGCCTGGGTTTCCGGCTATTTCTGGGGAATGCTGAACCAGCAGCCGGGTGCCGTGGCTGGCGTACCGCCAACTGCCGTTGAAATTCCTGCCATCACGCTGATCTCTGCCTCGCAAACGGGCAATGCCCGTCGCGTGGCCGAAGCGCTGCGTGATGACCTGCTCGCCGCGAAGCTGAACGTAAACCTGGTGAACGCCGGGGATTATAAATTCAAACAAATCGCATCAGAAAAGCTGCTGGTGGTTGTCGCCTCAACGCAGGGGGAAGGTGAGCCTGCGGAAGAAGCCGTCGCGCTGCACAAGTTCCTGTTCTCGAAAAAAGCGCCAAAGCTGGAGGGCACGGCCTTTGCCGTGTTCGGCCTCGGCGATACGTCCTATGAATTCTTCTGCCAGTCCGGTAAAGACTTCGACAGCAAGCTGGCGGAGCTGGGCGCCGAGCGCCTGCTGGATCGCGTAGACGCTGATGTGGAATACCAGGCCGCCGCCGCCGAATGGCGCGCACGCATCGTTGAGGTGCTGAAAGCCCGCGTCCCGAAAGAGACGCCGGCGCAGGCTGCCGTTACCGCAGCGGGCACCGTCAACGAGATCCACACCAGCCCTTACACCAAAGAGAGTCCGCTGACGGCGAGCCTGTCGGTTAACCAGAAAATCACCGGCCGCGATTCGGAAAAAGACGTGCGCCATATTGAGATCGATCTTGGCGATGCCGGCGTGCGTTATCAGCCTGGCGACGCGCTGGGCGTCTGGTATCAGAACGATCCGGCGCTGGTGCAAGAGCTCGTCGAGCTGCTGTGGCTGAAAGGCACCGAGCCGGTCTCCGTTGAAGGCAAAACGCTGCCGCTTTCCGAGGCGCTCCAGTGGCATTTCGAACTGACGGTCAATACCGCCAACATCGTGGAAAACTACGCCACCTTAACGCGCAGCGAGTCCCTCCTGCCGCTGGTGGGGGACAAGGCGAAGTTACAGCATTACGCCGCGACAACCCCGATTGTCGATATGGTGCGTTTCTCCCCGGCACAGCTGGATGCCGACGCGCTGATTGGCCTGCTGCGTCCGCTGACGCCGCGCCTTTACTCCATCGCCTCCTCTCAGGCTGAAGTGGAAAGCGAAGTCCACATCACCGTCGGCGTGGTGCGTTACGATATCGAAGGCCGCGCGCGGGCGGGCGGGGCGTCGAGCTTCCTTGCCGACCGCGTGGAAGAAGAGGGCGAGGTGCGCGTCTTTATCGAGCACAACGACAACTTCCGCCTGCCGGCAAACCCGGAAACGCCGGTAATCATGATTGGTCCGGGCACCGGCATTGCGCCGTTCCGCGCCTTCATGCAGCAGCGTGCGGCAGACGGCGCGCCGGGTAAAAACTGGCTGTTCTTCGGCAACCCGCACTTTACCGAAGATTTCCTCTACCAGGTGGAGTGGCAGCGCTACGTTAAAGAGGGCGTGCTGACCCGCATCGATCTGGCCTGGTCCCGCGATCAGAAAGAAAAAGTCTACGTACAAGACAAACTGCGCGAACAGGGCGCAGAGCTGTGGCGCTGGATCAATGACGGTGCACACATTTATGTCTGCGGCGACGCCAATCGCATGGCGAAGGACGTTGAGCAGGCACTGCTGGAAGTGATTGCCGAATTCGGCGGTATGGATGCCGAAACGGCGGATGAATTTTTAAGTGAGCTGCGCGTAGAGCGCCGTTATCAGCGAGATGTCTACTAATGAGCGAAAAACATCCTGGCCCACTGGTGGTCGAAGGCAAACTGACTGATGCCGAGCGCATGAAGGTAGAGAGCAACTACCTGCGCGGTACCATTGCCGAAGATTTGAATGACGGCCTGACCGGCGGTTTTAAAGGTGACAACTTCCTGCTGATCCGTTTCCACGGGATGTACCAGCAAGACGACCGCGATATCCGCGCCGAGCGTGCGGAACAGAAGCTGGAGCCGCGTCACGCAATGCTGCTGCGCTGTCGTCTGCCGGGTGGGATCATCACCACGAAACAGTGGCAGGCTATCGACAAGTTTGCCCATGACAACACGATTTACGGCAGCATCCGCCTGACCAACCGTCAGACCTTCCAGTTCCACGGCATTCTGAAGAAGAACGTGAAGCCGGTTCACCAGATGCTGCACTCCGTGGGCCTGGACGCGCTGGCGACCGCCAACGACATGAACCGTAACGTGCTCTGCACCTCGAACCCGTACGAGTCCGAGCTGCACGCCGAAGCGTATGAGTGGGCGAAGAAAATTTCCGAGCACCTGCTGCCGCGCACCCGCGCCTACGCGGAGATCTGGCTCGATCAGGAAAAAGTCGCCACCACCGATGAAGAGCCGATCCTCGGCCAGACCTATCTGCCGCGTAAGTTCAAAACCACGGTGGTGATCCCCCCGCAGAACGACATCGATCTGCACGCCAACGACATGAACTTCGTGGCGATTGCGGAAAACGGCAAGCTGATCGGCTTTAACCTGCTGGTGGGCGGCGGTTTGTCCATCGAGCACGGTAACAAGAAAACCTACGCCCGCACCGCGACCGAGTTCGGCTTCCTGCCGCTGGAGCACACCCTGGCCGTGGCGGAAGCGGTGGTCACTACCCAGCGCGACTGGGGTAACCGTACCGACCGTAAAAACGCGAAAACCAAATACACGCTCGAACGCGTCGGCGTGGAGACGTTCAAAGAAGAAGTGGAGCGTCGCGCGGGCATCAAATTTGAGCCGATCCGCCCTTATGAATTTACCGGCCGCGGCGATCGCATCGGCTGGGTGAAAGGCATCGACAATAACTGGCACCTGACGCTGTTCATTGAAAATGGCCGTATTCTGGATTATCCGGGCCGTCCGCTGAAAACCGGCCTGCTGGAAATCGCGAAGATCCACAAAGGCGAGTTCCGTATCACCGCTAACCAGAACCTGATCGTCGCCAGCGTGCCGGAAAGCGAAAAGGCGAGAATTGAAGAGCTGGCGCGCGAGCACGGGTTGATGAACGCGGTGAAGCCGCAGCGTGAAAACTCCATGGCCTGCGTATCGTTCCCGACCTGTCCGCTGGCGATGGCCGAAGCCGAGCGTTTCCTGCCGTCATTCACCGACAAAGTGGAAGCGATTCTGGAAAAACACGGCATTCCGGACGAGCATATTGTTATGCGCGTGACGGGCTGCCCGAACGGTTGTGGTCGCGCGATGCTGGCCGAGCTGGGGCTGGTGGGTAAAGCGCCGGGTCGCTATAACCTGCACCTGGGCGGTAACCGTATCGGCACGCGCATCCCGCGTATGTTCCGCGAGAACATCACCGAGCCGGAAATTCTCGATTCCCTCGACGTGCTTGTCGGACGCTGGGCAAAAGAGCGCGAAGCGGGTGAAGGCTTCGGAGACTTTACGGTACGCGCGGGTATCATTCGCCCGGTGCTCGATCCCGCACGGGATTTCTGGGAGTAATCCATCCTTTGCCCGGTGGCGCTTCGCTTACCGGGCCTACGGGTTTTGTAGGCCGGGCAAACGCAGTGCCGCCGGGCGAAACAGGCAAACGAGGTTCTTATGTCCGTACTCGATCTAAACGCCCTGAATGCGCTGCCAAAAGTCGAACGCATTCTGGCCCTGGCAGAAACCAACGCCCAGCTGGAAAAGCTCGACGCCGAAGGGCGCGTGGCCTGGGCGCTGGAAAATCTGCCGGGAGACTACGTGCTCTCGTCGAGCTTTGGCATTCAGGCGGCGGTCAGCCTGCATCTGGTGAATCAGATCCGTCCGGACATTCCGGTGATCCTCACCGATACCGGCTACCTGTTCCCGGAGACCTACCAGTTTATCGACGAGCTGACGGACAAGCTCAGGCTGAACCTGAAGGTTTATCGCGCAACGGAAAGCGCTGCATGGCAGGAGGCGCGTTACGGCAAGCTGTGGGAGCAGGGCGTTGAGGGCATTGAGAAATACAATGAAATCAACAAAGTCGAGCCGATGAACCGGGCGCTGAAAGAGCTGAACGCCCAGACCTGGTTCGCCGGCCTGCGCCGGGAGCAGTCCGGGAGCCGGGCAACGCTGCCGGTGCTGGCGGTGCAGCGTGGCGTGTTCAAAGTGCTGCCGATCATCGACTGGGATAACCGGACGGTGTATCAGTACCTGCAAAAACACGGGCTGAAGTACCATCCGCTGTGGGATCAGGGCTACCTGTCAGTGGGGGATACGCACACCACGCGCAAATGGGAACCGGGAATGGCCGAAGAAGAGACGCGATTCTTTGGGCTGAAGCGCGAGTGCGGGCTGCACGAAGGGTAATGTTTTTTCGCCCGGTGGCGCTGCGCTTACCGGGCCTATAACGGCACGAAACGTAGGCCCGGTAAGGCGTAGCCGCCACCGGGCTTAACGACATCAGGCTTTGCCCGCTTTCGCCAGCTCCTTCACCAGCGGCAGCATCACTTTCACGACATCCCGGCTGCGGTGCTCAATCCGCTGCGGCAGCGTTTTATCAATGTGCTGCTGATTATCCAGCCGCACGTCATGCCAGCTGGTCCCGTTCGGGAACGCCTTTGATTTGGCGCGCTGCTGATAGCCGTCCTTTTTGCCCAGCGTCCAGTTCGTCGCCTCGACGTACAGCACCGGGATGCCGGCCTTATCAAACACTTCACCGTCATTACAGCAGCCCGTGCCTTTTGGATAATCCGGGTTACCGCCCGGGTTTGTCGCGGCATAGACGCCATGCGAACGGGCAAGCGCCAGCGCGCGGTCGCGGGTGAGTTTACGCACGCTGCTCGGCGTGCTCTGTCCGCTATTAAAATAGAGCTTATCGCCCACGATCAGATTATCGAGGTTAATCACCAGCAGCGTATTTTTCTTCTCCGCAGGGCTCATACGTTTGAGGAGATTCTCAGCGCCGAGTTTTCCTTCTTCTTCGCCGCTGGTCGCCACAAAGCGAATGCTGTATTCCGTTGGAATATTCTTCAGGCGTTCGGCCAGCTCAAGCATGACGCCCAGCCCTGCCGCATTGTCATCCAGCCCCTGAAGCGTCAACCCGCCGAGGTTATTGTCAATATCGGCGTCGCTCATCGGGGCGTAGGTATCAAGATGCGCCATGATGATAATCTGCTCAGCCGCTTTCCCCTCATGCGCCGCAATCACCGTGCTACCGGTCACGTTATGCCAGTTTTGCGTTTTATTCCGTGAGGTAAAGATGTAGCGGCTGTGAAAAGCGCGAATGTTGCTTTCGTAGCCCATATCCGCAAACTGCTGACGAATATAGTCTGCCGAGAGCATCTCGGCTGGGGTGCCTGTCATGCGGCCCGGAAAGACAGTCGCAATATGCCGCGCCTGCATACTGGCTATTTCACCGTAAGATTGATTTTTTGCCTGAGCCGGAAGGATAAAGCAAACGCCGAGCGCCAGGGCAACGAATCGGTGGCGCATTGCGGAAAACATAGTGAGTCCTTAAAAACAGAGCAAAATTTTAACCCGCATAGTATGAAACTGTGATCGGGTAGACACAATTTGAATTGCTCTTAAATGCCCGAAATTTCGCGTGTTAAGCACTTTTTGATATTTGCTTTTCCACGGCGTTATTCCATTGAGTAACTACTCATTCCAATTCGTAATTTCATTCGATCTAAGCCGCCCCCTATAGTCCCCTTATTCCTTGTTGTTAGCGAGTTGTTGCCTGTGGACTATCTCCCCCTTTTTGCCGCCCTGAAAGACCGACCGGTACTGGTTGTCGGGACGGGTGAAATTGCCGATCGCAAAATCGCGTTTTTGCAGCGCGCAGGGGCGCAGGTGCAGGTCGTAGAAGAGGCGGATTTTGAAGCGTCACAGATAGACAGCGTAGTGCTGGTCATTGCGGCAACCGAAGATCGGGCGCTCAATCGCCGCATCTCCGACGCCGCCCAGGCCCGTCACCGTCTGGTTAACGTGGTAGACGACCAGCCGCTGTGTTCATTTATCTTCCCGTCGATTGTTGATCGCTCGCCGCTGCTGGTGGCGATCTCCTCCGGCGGTACCGCACCGGTGCTGGCGCGCGTGCTGCGGGAAAAAATCGAAGCGCTGCTGCCAACCAGCCTCGGACGCATGGCGGAGAAAGCCAGCTACTGGCGCAGCCACCTGAAAACCCGTCTCACCAGCGTGGCGGAACGCCGCCGCTTCTGGGAGCGCGTTTTTCGCGGACGCTTTGCCAGCCTGATGCATGCCGGCAACGAGACGGCGGCGCAGCAAGTCCTCGAGGATGAGCTGGATAACCACGGCAGTACGGGCGGGGAGATCATTCTGGTGGGCGCCGGGCCGGGCGATGCCGGGCTGCTGACGCTGCGTGGCCTCCAGGTGCTTCAGGATGCGGACGTAGTGTTCTACGACCATCTGGTCACCGACGGCATCCGCGAGCTGATCCGCCGGGACGCGGAGCAAATTTGCGTCGGCAAACGCGCCGGCGAGCACTCCGTCCCGCAGCACGACACTAACCAGATGCTGATTGCCGCCGCGAAAGCGGGCAAGACCGTGGTGCGCCTGAAAGGGGGTGACCCATTTATCTTCGGACGTGGTGGCGAAGAATTGCAGGCGGCAGCCGAAGCGGGCGTTCCGTTTCAGGTGGTCCCCGGCATTACGGCGGCATCTGCCGTCACGGCCTATGCCGGTATTCCGCTGACCCATCGCGATTACGCCCAGAGCGTAACCTTCGTGACCGGGCACTATAAAGCCGACAGCACGCCGTTTGACTGGTCGCATCTGGCCCAGAGTCGACAAACGCTGGCGATTTATATGGGCACGATGAAGGCGGCAGACATCAGCGAACAGCTTATTCAGCACGGTCGCGATGCGACGACGCCGGTAGCCGTGATTTCCCGCGGAACACGCGTCGATCAGCACGTCGCTATCGGCACATTACAAGACCTTGCAACCCTGGCGAAAGATGCCCCGATGCCCGCCCTGATCGTGGTGGGAGAAGTGGTGCAGCTGCACAGCACGCTCGCCTGGTTCCAGCACACAACCGACACAGAAGGCTTCGGGTCTTCTGTTATCAATTTGGCTTAAGGAACGGTTATGGACCAAAAACGACTGACTCACCTGCGGCAGCTTGAAGCGGAAAGTATCCATATTATCCGCGAAGTGGCCGCCGAGTTTTCTAACCCGGTGATGATGTATTCCATCGGTAAAGATTCCAGCGTCATGCTGCACCTGGCGCGTAAAGCGTTTTATCCGGGCACGCTGCCGTTCCCGCTGCTGCACGTGGATACCGGCTGGAAATTCCGCGAGATGTACGAGTTCCGCGACCGTACCGCCAAAGCCTACGGCTGCGAGCTGCTGGTGCACAAAAACCCCGAAGGGGTGGCGATGGGCATTAACCCGTTCGTGCACGGCAGCGCCAAGCATACCGACATCATGAAAACCGAAGGGCTGAAGCAGGCGCTGAATAAATATGGTTTCGACGCGGCCTTCGGCGGCGCGCGCCGCGACGAGGAGAAATCCCGCGCCAAGGAGCGAATCTACTCCTTCCGTGACCGCTTCCACCGCTGGGACCCGAAAAACCAGCGCCCGGAGCTGTGGCACAACTACAACGGCCAGATCAACAAGGGCGAAAGCATTCGCGTCTTCCCGCTCTCCAACTGGACCGAGCTGGATATCTGGCAGTACATCTATCTGGAAAATATTGAAATCGTTCCGCTGTATCTGGCCGCCGAGCGCCCGGTGCTGGAGCGCGACGGCATGCTGATGATGATCGACGACGATCGTATTGATTTACAGCCGGGCGAAGTGATCAAGAAGCAGATGGTCCGTTTCCGTACTCTCGGCTGCTGGCCGTTGACCGGCGCGGTGGAATCCAACGCGCAGACGCTGCCGGAGATCATCGAGGAGATGCTGGTGTCGACCACCAGTGAGCGACAGGGCCGCGTGATTGACCGCGACCAGGCAGGCTCCATGGAGCTGAAGAAACGTCAGGGTTATTTCTAAGGAGCCGCCATGAATACGACTATTGCCCAACAAATTGCCGATGAAGGCGGCGTGGAAGCTTATCTGCACGCCCAACAGTACAAAAGCCTGCTGCGTTTCCTGACCTGCGGCAGCGTTGATGACGGGAAAAGTACCCTGATTGGCCGTCTGCTGCACGACACGCGCCAGATTTACGAAGATCAGCTCTCTTCCCTGCACAACGACAGTAAACGTCACGGTACCCAGGGCGAAAAACTCGATCTGGCGCTGCTGGTGGACGGCTTGCAGGCGGAGCGTGAGCAGGGGATTACCATTGATGTGGCCTATCGCTACTTCTCCACCGAGAAGCGCAAGTTTATTATCGCCGACACCCCGGGGCATGAGCAGTACACCCGCAACATGGCAACCGGCGCCTCCACCTGCGACCTGGCGATCCTGCTGATTGACGCCCGCAAAGGCGTGCTGGATCAGACCCGTCGTCACAGCTTTATCTCTACGCTGCTGGGGATCAAACACCTGGTGGTGGCGGTCAATAAAATGGACCTGGTGGACTATAGCGAAGCGCGATTTGACGAGATCCGCCAGAGCTACCTGACCTTTGCTGAACAGCTGCCGGGCAACCTGGATATTCGCTTCGTGCCGCTCTCGGCACTGGAAGGGGATAACGTCGCCTCTCAGAGCGCGAAGATGCCGTGGTACAGCGGCCCAACGCTGCTGGAAGTGCTGGAAACCGTTGAAATTCAGCGCGTGGTTGAGACCCAGCCGATGCGCTTCCCGGTGCAGTACGTTAACCGCCCGAATCTCGATTTCCGCGGCTTCTCGGGCACCATTGCGTCCGGCTCCGTCAACGTGGGCCAGCGCGTGAAGGTGCTGCCATCCGGCGTGGAATCGGCCATTGCCCGTATCGTTACCTTTGATGGCGATCTGGACGAAGCCGGGGCAGGTGAAGCGGTGACGCTGGTACTGAAAGACGAGATTGATATCAGCCGTGGCGATCTGCTGGTTGACGCGCAGGAAACGCTGGCGGCGGTGCAGGGCGCGTCCGTGGACGTGGTGTGGATGGCGGAACAGCCGCTGACCGCAGGCCAGAGTTACGATATGAAAATTGCCGGGAAGAAAACCCGTGCACGCGTGGACGGCATTCAGTTCCAGGTGGACATCAACAACCTGACCCAGCGCGACGTAAGCGAGCTGCCGCTGAACGGCATCGGCCTGGTGGACCTGACCTTCGACGAGCCGCTGGTGCTGGATCCATATCAGCAGAACCCGGTGACGGGCGGGCTGATTTTTATCGACCGCCTGACGAACGTCACCGTCGGTGCCGGGATGGTGCGCGAGCCAAACGCGCAGGCTGCCGTGGCCTCTGAGTTCAGCGCGTTTGAGCTGGAGCTGAACGCGCTGGTGCGTAAGCACTTCCCGCACTGGGGCGCTCGCGATCTGCTGGGAGGCAAGTAATGGCTGCCCATGATGAGAACGTCGTCTGGCATCCTCATCCGGTCACCGTCGCCCAGCGCGAACAGCTCCACGGTCACCGTGGGGTTGTGCTGTGGTTTACCGGGCTGTCTGGCTCCGGTAAATCCACGGTGGCAGGCGCGCTGGAAGAGGCGCTGCATCAGCAGGGAGTAAGCACCTATCTGCTGGACGGCGACAACGTGCGTCACGGCCTGTGCAGTGATTTGGGGTTCAGCGATGACGACCGCAAAGAGAACATTCGTCGGGTGGGAGAGGTCGCCAGCCTGATGGCGGATGCCGGGCTGGTGGTGCTGACGGCGTTTATCTCGCCGCACCGCGCTGAACGTCAGATGGTGCGTGAGCGCGTGGGGCAGAATCGCTTCATTGAGGTGTTTGTGGATACGCCGCTTGAGATCTGCGAAGCGCGCGATCCAAAAGGACTGTACAAAAAAGCCCGTGCGGGAGAGCTGCGAAACTTCACCGGGATTGACGCGGTTTACGAAGCGCCTGAATCCCCTGAGATTCATCTGGAAGGCCAACAATTGGTAACAAATTTAGTAAGCCAATTATTAGACCTGCTCAGACGGGACGATATTATCAGATCCTGAGACGGTATCGTTCGGGAGCTGTCTTCCCGAGCGATGAGTCACGGTCACAGGATTAGCTATGCGCAACAGTGAAAACTACATTATTACCACCGGGTCGGAACCGTTAACGACCGACGACGAGACGACCTGGTCCTTTCCTGGGGCGATTGTCGGCTTCGTGTCGTGGTTACTGGCGCTGGGTATCCCGTTTTTGATCTACGGTGGAAACACACTCTTCTTCTTCCTCTATACCTGGCCTTTCTTCCTCGCGCTGATGCCCGTTGCGGTGGTTGTCGGCGTTGCGCTGCACTCCCTTTTCAACGGCAAGCTCCTGTATAGTACCCTCATCACTATTGCCACCGTTGTGGTCATCTTTGGTCTGCTGTTTTTATGGCTGATGGGCTAACTTACGGCATAATTAAAACCCCGCAGTAGAGTCCAGCGGAAAGTTATGGGATGATGATGCCGTTTTTTCAGGGGGCAGGATGGGTAAACTAACGCTGCTGTTGCTGGCTTTGCTGGTCTGGCTGCAATATTCGCTGTGGTTCGGCAAAAACGGACTGCACGACTACAGCCGGGTGAGCGATGACGTCGCGGCACAGCAGGCGACAAACGCCAAACTTAAAGCGCGTAACGATCAACTTTTTGCTGAAATTGATGACCTCAATGGCGGCCAGGAGGCGATTGAGGAGCGCGCACGCAATGAACTCAGTATGACTAAGCCGGGCGAAACGTTTTATCGTCTGGTTCCGGATGCGTCTAAACGCAATCAGGGCTCCGCACAAAACAATCGATAATCAGGCCCAGGATTACGACATGGCAGCAACTTTTTCGGACGTCTGTGCCGTGGTGCCGGCCGCAGGTTTTGGCCGGCGCATGCAGACAGAGTGTCCCAAGCAGTACCTCTCAATTGGTGATAAAACGATCCTCGAGCACGCCGTGGCGGCGCTGCTGGCGCATCCTCGGGTGACGCGCGTTGTGATTGCCATCAGCCCCGGCGATGCGCGTTTTGCGCAGCTTCCGCTGGCAAATCATCCTCAGATTACCGTTGTTGACGGCGGCGCCGAGCGGGCCGACTCCGTTCTGGCGGGCATTCAGGCTGCCGGACACGCGCAGTGGGTGCTGGTGCACGATGCCGCGCGTCCCTGCCTGCATCACGACGATCTGTCGCGTCTGCTGGCCCTGAGTGAAACCAGTAAAGTGGGCGGTATTCTGGCCGCGCCGGTGCGTGACACCATGAAGCGCGCCGAACCGGGTAAACCGGCGATTGCGCACACCGTTGAGCGCGTTGATTTATGGCACGCGCTGACGCCACAATTTTTCCCCCGCGAATTACTCCACGACTGCTTAACGCGTGCGCTTAAAGAAGGTGCGACCATTACGGACGAAGCCTCGGCGCTGGAGTATTGCGGTTTTCACCCCACGCTTGTTGAAGGGCGCGCTGATAATATAAAAGTGACGCGCCCGGAAGACTTACAGCTCGCGGAATTTTATCTTACCCGTACGACCTCTCAGGAGAAGGCATAATGCGTATTGGACACGGTTTTGATGTACACGCCTTTGGCGGCGTTGGCCCAATTATCATTGGCGGCGTGCGTATTCCTTACGAAAAAGGCCTGCTGGCGCACTCTGACGGCGACGTGGCGCTGCACGCGCTGACCGACGCGCTGCTGGGTGCCGCCGCGCTGGGCGACATCGGCAAACTGTTCCCGGACACCGATCCTGCTTTTAAGGGCGCGGACAGCCGCGAGCTGCTGCGCGAAGCGTGGCGCCGCATTCAGGCCAGGGGCTACACCCTCGGCAACGTTGACGTGACGATCATTGCTCAGGCGCCGAAGATGCTGCCGCATATCCCGCAGATGCGCGTGTTTATTGCCGAAGATCTGGGCTGCCATATGGACGACGTCAACGTCAAAGCCACCACCACGGAGAAGCTGGGCTTTACCGGTCGTGGCGAAGGCATTGCCTGTGAGGCCGTGGCGCTGCTGGTGAAGGCGGCCAAATGACGGATTTCGATAATCTGACGTATCTGCACGGTAAACCGCAGGGCAATGGGCTGCTGAAGGCCAACCCTGAAGATTTCGTGGTGGTGGAAGATCTCGGGTTTGAGCCGGACGGCGAAGGCGAGCACATTCTGGTGCGCATCCTGAAAAACGGCTGCAACACCCGCTTCGTGGCGGACGCGCTGGCAAAATTCCTCAACATTCACGCCCGCGAGGTCAGCTTCGCCGGGCAGAAAGATAAACACGCCGTGACCGAGCAGTGGCTTTGCGCCCGCGTGCCCGGCAATGCGATGCCTGATTTAAGCAAATTTGAGCTTGAAGGCTGTAAAGTGCTGGAGTACGCCCGCCACAAGCGCAAGCTGCGTCTGGGCGCACTGAAAGGCAATGCCTTTACCCTGGTACTGCGCGAAGTGACCGACCGCGAAGACGTTGAAAAACGCCTGAAGGCCATTAACGAACGCGGCGTGCCGAACTATTTCGGCGCGCAGCGCTTTGGGATCGGCGGCAGCAACCTGCTGGGCGCGCTGCGCTGGGCGCAAAGCGATGCACCGGTGCGCGATCGTAATAAACGCAGTTTTTGGTTGTCGGCGGCCCGCAGCGCGTTGTTTAATCAGATTGTGAGCGAACGGCTGAAAAAACCGGACGCGAATCAAGTTGTTGTCGGCGATGCGCTACAATTAGCGGGACGCGGAAGCTGGTTTGTGGCAACGGCCGAAGAGATGGCCGATGTCCAGTCGCGCGTGGACGCTAAAGCGCTGATGATCACCGCCGCCTTGCCGGGCTCAGGCGACTGGGGAACCCAGGGCGAGGCGCGGTTTTTTGAGGAGTCAGCGGTGGCGGATGCACCGGAATTACAATCATTGCTGGTGCGGGAAAAGGTCGAGGCGGCACGCCGTGCGATGCTCCTCTACCCGCAACAGCTGAGCTGGAACTGGTGGGATGACGTAACCGTCGAGTTACGCTTCTGGCTGCCGGCAGGTAGCTTTGCCACCAGTGTTGTCAGGGAACTTATCAACACGTCGGGTGATTATGCGAATATTGCTGAGTAACGATGACGGGATCCATGCGCCAGGTATTCAGACGCTGGCGAAACACCTCCGTGAATTTGCGGATGTGCAGGTCGTGGCTCCCGATCGTAACCGCAGCGGCGCGTCTAACTCATTGACGCTGGAGTCTTCACTACGCACCTTTACCTTTGAGAATGGCGATATTGCCGTTCAGATGGGGACGCCGACCGACTGCGTGTTTCTGGGCGTGAACGCGCTGATGCGCCCGCGACCGGACGTTGTGGTCTCCGGCATCAATGCCGGGCCAAATCTTGGCGATGATGTGATTTACTCCGGTACCGTGGCCGCGGCGATGGAAGGCCGTCACCTGGGGTTCCCGGCGCTGGCGGTCTCGTTAAACGGTCACACCCACTACGACACTGCCGCCGCGGTGACCTGCTCCCTTCTCCGTGCGCTTGGCCGCGAGCCGCTGCGTACCGGGCGTATCCTCAATATTAACGTGCCGGACCTCCCGCTGGACGAGATTAAAGGGATCCGCGTGACGCGCTGCGGCAGTCGCCATCCTGCCGATCAGGTTATTCCCCAGCAGGATCCGCGCGGCAATACCCTGTACTGGATCGGCCCGCCGGGAGATAAATGCGATGCGGGGCCAGACACCGACTTCGCTGCGGTGGATGAGGGATACGTTTCCGTTACGCCGTTGCACGTGGATTTAACCGCTTATAGCGCGCATGATGTGGTGTCGGACTGGTTAGATCGGGTCGGAGTGAACGCGCAATGGTAAGTAAACGTGTACAAACTCTTCTGGAACAATTACGCGCTCAGGGGATCGCCAGCGAGCAGGTGCTGGATGCGCTCGCTCAGGTTCCCCGTGAGAAGTTTGTAGATGAGGCGTTTGAACACAAAGCGTGGGAAAACGTGGCGCTGCCCATTGGGCAAGGCCAGACGATTTCGCAGCCCTACATGGTGGCGCGGATGACGGAGCTTCTGGAGTTAACGCCAGAATCCCGGGTGCTGGAAATTGGCACCGGTTCAGGGTATCAAACCGCGATCCTGGCCCACCTTGTGCATCATGTCTGTTCGGTGGAACGGATTAAAGGGTTACAGTGGCAGGCGCGCCGTCGCCTGAAACAGCTTGATTTACATAATGTATCGACACGCCACGGTGATGGATGGCAGGGTTGGCAAGCTCGCGCCCCGTTTGACGCCATCATTGTCACGGCAGCGCCACCTGAAATCCCCGCTGCACTTCTTTCGCAGCTGGACGAGGGCGGTATTCTTGTTTTGCCCGTCGGAGATGAGCAGCAGCTTTTGAAGCGCGTTCGTCGACGCGGCGGCGAGTATATTATCGATACCGTGGAAGCCGTGCGCTTTGTGCCCCTGGTTAAGGGCGAACTGGCCTGAGACTCGGATTTTTCCAGGGTTATTAAGGCAAATTCAGCGTATGGTGTGGCGCGATAGGTTCGTGCCATCACGGTTATTTTTAAGTCACTGGTAGTTAACACATTCCTGGGGGATAAATGAGCGCGGGAAGCCCAAAATTCACCATCAGCCGTGTTGCGGCATTATCACTGGTTTCGCTCTGGCTGGCAGGCTGTTCAAATTCGAATAACGCGCCTGCGCCCGTCAGTTCCGTGAATGGAACCAGCGGCTCGGGTAACACGTCCAGCGGAATGTTGATCACGCCTCCGCCTAAAATGGGCACCTCAACGGCGCAGCAAACTCCGCAGATCCAGCCGGTTCAGCGTCCAGTTACGCAGCCTACGCAGATTCAGCCAGTCGATCAGCCTGTTCAGACCGAAAATGGCCGCATAGTGTATAACCGCAAGTATGGGAACATTCCGAAAGGTAGCTATACCGGCGGCAGCACCTATACCGTGAAGCGCGGCGACACGCTCTTCTATATCGCCTGGATTACCGGGAACGATTTCCGCGATCTGGCACAGCGAAACAACGTCCAGGCCCCGTATGCTCTGGAAGTTGGACAAACGCTTCAGGTTGGCAACGCGACGGGGACACCGCTTACGCCAGGCAACACCGTTTCGGCTGCCGACGTCACCGCGCAAAATAACAGCGTTACCCCTGCACAAAAAACCACCACGACGGTTGCTTCCCAACCTGTAATTACGTATTCTGAGGATTCAGGTGATCAGAGTGCTAACAAAATGTTGCCGAATAATAAAGGTACTGCGACTGTTGTCACAGCACCGACTACGGCACCTGTGGTTAGCTCTACTGTACCGACTGCAAGCAGTCAGAATGCCAGCTCGTCAATCAATACCTGGCGCTGGCCAACTGACGGCAAGATTATCGAGAACTTTGCAACCTCTGAGGGGGGGAATAAAGGGATCGATATCGCAGGCAGTAAAGGACAGGCAATCATCGCGACCGCAGACGGACGCGTTGTCTATGCCGGTAACGCACTGCGCGGTTACGGTAATCTTATTATCATCAAACATAATGATGATTACCTGAGTGCCTACGCCCATAACGACACGATGCTGGTCCGGGAACAACAAGAAGTTAAGGCGGGGCAAAAAATCGCTACCATGGGTAGCACCGGAACCAGTTCTACACGCTTGCATTTTGAAATTCGTTACAAGGGGAAATCCGTAAACCCGCTGCAATATTTACCGCAGCGATAAATTGACGGGGCATGCCAGCCAGGGTGTCTCGTCCAGGGATCACGGGTAGGAGCCACCTTTATGAGTCAGAATACGCTGAAAGTTCATGATTTAAATGAAGACGCGGAATTTGATGAGAACGGATCAGAGGCTTTTGACGAAAAAGCCTTAGTAGAAGAGGAACCCAGTGATAACGATTTGGCTGAAGAAGAGCTGTTATCGCAGGGTGCCACACAGCGTGTGCTGGACGCGACTCAGCTTTACCTTGGGGAGATTGGTTACTCCCCACTGCTAACGGCCGAAGAAGAAGTCTATTTCGCACGTCGTGCTTTGCGTGGTGATGTTGCCTCGCGTCGTCGCATGATCGAAAGTAACCTGCGACTGGTCGTGAAAATTGCCCGCCGTTACGGCAATCGTGGTCTGGCTCTGCTGGATCTGATTGAAGAGGGCAACTTAGGTCTCATCCGCGCAGTTGAGAAGTTTGACCCGGAACGCGGGTTCCGTTTCTCAACCTACGCGACCTGGTGGATTCGTCAGACCATCGAACGGGCTATTATGAACCAGACCCGTACGATTCGACTGCCGATTCACATCGTCAAAGAGTTGAATGTTTATCTGCGTACCGCGCGCGAGTTGTCCCATAAGCTGGACCACGAGCCAAGTGCGGAAGAGATTGCAGAGCAACTCGACAAACCGGTTGATGACGTAAGCCGTATGCTGCGTCTCAACGAGCGCATTACCTCGGTTGACACCCCGCTGGGTGGCGACTCCGAAAAAGCGCTGCTGGACATCCTGGCCGATGAAAAAGACAACGGCCCGGAAGACACCACGCAGGACGATGACATGAAACAGAGCATCGTTAAATGGCTGTTCGAACTGAACGCCAAACAGCGTGAAGTGCTGGCACGTCGTTTCGGTTTACTGGGGTATGAAGCTGCGACACTGGAAGACGTCGGCCGTGAGATTGGCCTGACCCGTGAACGTGTTCGTCAGATTCAGGTTGAAGGTCTGCGCCGCTTGCGTGAAATCCTGCAAGGGCAAGGTCTGAATATCGAAGCGCTGTTCCGCGAGTAAGCAACCATTCGTCAGAAAAAGGTCCGTCGTGAGACGGGCCTTTTTTATGCCTTACGATTGCGCCGTTTCGTGCAGCAAACGCCAGGTGATGGTATCGCCTTCCTGATTGAGCACCGCGGTTGACCAGCGTACGTTAACGGGCTGGCCTGGTCGGGTTTGCGTCTCCCGGTAATGAAGCACCGCGCTGTTGTCCCACGTCTGTAGCGTCCTTAACGCATCAATGCCGATCCTGAGCCCAGGCCGGGCTCCACGCTGCGCGTTTAAAAATTGAGCAAGGGCGTGATGGTCTAAAGGTGTGCCACCTGGCGTTACCATCAGAAAGTCCGGGTGGAAACGGGCGAGCAGGGCATCGGGATCGCCTTTGCCTTCACCTAACCAGTTTTCAAGTGCGACGTGGATGTCGAAGATCTCTTGTTCGAAATGCGTCATGGTTGCTCCTGTTGCAGATGCGCAAGCAGCTGCGCGTTGTTAAGACGACAGACGTACAGTATGGGCAGCAGGGTGATGGCTGCGGCAAAAATAAACATCCCGTGCCAGGCGGCCAGCGGCGCGATATTCGCCTGCATGGTGCTCAGCACCTGAGCCAGCAGCAGGGCGCCCATAAAAAAGCTCAGCTGACGATTCAGATTCCACAGCGCGCTGGCATCTGGCATATCTTCCCGCCGCACCGTCAAAAACGCGCTGCTCTGAGCCGTGCTGCTACACAGGCTTCCCCCGGCTCCCATCAGCGCAAACGCAACGGCAGGTAACAGCATTGCCGAGGTGACGTTAATTAAAAGCAGAATGCCCGCCGCCTGCAAAAGGCAACCGATGACCACCAGCGGCCGGGGGCCGATACGGTTGAAATAGCGTCCTGTCGCGGTGATAGCCAAAAATGAGGCCACAGACCACGGCAGCATAAGCATCCCCGTTGCGGCGGGTGTCATATTGGCCTCGTTCTGGAGGTAATACATGCCCGTTACGTTTACGCCAATAAAGATGCCGGGTACGCACACATAGATGAGCATGGATAAGCGCAAAAGCGGATCCGCCAGCAAAGACAGATTTACTCTCCTGGTGGTTTTTATCGGTGACACTTCTGTTTTAAGCCACGCGCAGGCCAAAACAAAGGTAACGATGGCGACGGGCAGGGTGGCAAAAAATATCCAGCGCCAGCTTAATGTCTGAACCAGCATGCCGCCCACAGCCGGTGAGCAGGCCGGGGCAAGCAGTGCGACCAGCATCACCGCCGAGGAGAGTCTGGCCCGCTCGTGAGGCTTAAACTGTTGCCAGGTCAGCGCCTGGCCAACCGGGATCAGTAAACCGCCTCCGGCCCCCTGCGCTACTCGCCATGCAATCAGACTTTCCAGCGAAGAGGAGAGACCCGCCGCAACGGAAGCCGCGCTAAAGAGGGCCAGCGAGAGCAGGATAACGCGCTTCGGCCCGACGCGGCGCGTCAGGATGCTGCTGAAAGGGATGACTAACGTCAGCCCGGCAATGTATCCGTTACTGACCCAGGCAAGCGCAGATGGCGTGGTATTAAACGCGTGGGCCATTGCCGGAAAGGCGACGCTGGCAATAAACATGTTTATCAAATCAAGGAAAAAGCCGAGCAGAAAGACAACGGCGATTTTGCTGCGATACGTCATGGAAGTTCCTCCGGTGAGGTGGCGTATCGTATCGGCCCCGGCGTTACGGATAAACGCGACAAAGCACGATATACTGTCAACATTATTTTGACAGTAAGCCAGGCAAGCGATGCTTAATCTACAGCGAACGGCGATGTTTATCGCCGTAGCGGACACCGGCAGTTTCACCGCCGCGGCGGAGGCGATGGGGCTGACAAAAGCGGTGGTCAGTTTCCATATTCGTCAGCTTGAAGAGGAGCTGGGTGTAACTCTGCTGCTGCGATCCACCCGTCGCCTGACGCTGACCGAGGCAGGAAGGCTTTTTCATCAGCGAAGCGTGATGCTGTTAAGGGATGCCGAGCGATTGCAGGATGACGTTCGCGCCAACCATGCCGGGCTGACGGGAGAACTGCGGATCACTACCACGCCTGAGTATGGCTCGCACGTTGTGGTGCCTTTGCTGGCTGAATTTAGCCAGCAGCATCCAGACCTTCGCGTGCGGCATGTCTCGTCCTCTGTGCATGCCGATCTTATCGCGGAGCGCTTCGATGTCGCTATTCGGCTGGGTACGCTTGCCGATTCGCGCTATCACGCCGCATTGATTACCACCTTCACCATCCTGCCCGTGGCAACGCCAGGCTGGCTGGCAAACCATCCGGTTGAATCGCTGGAGCAGCTGGCAGACGCTGACTGGATTATTCACGAGCGTTTAACTTCGCCGCTGCGCTGGCAGGTGAAAGGCGTTGATAGACATCCGGTGTCCTTTGAGATTAAAAAAGCACCGCGCCTGTATGCTGACAGTGCCCAGGCGCTGATGGCTTTTGCCCTCGCCGGATGTGGGGTGGCACTGTTGCCGGCGTGGCTGGTGCGAAACGCACTGGAGGCGGGTGATCTGGTCTCGCTGTTGCCTTCGTATACGTTTGCTCAGCAGGGCATTTATGCCGTCTATCCCGATGCCCAGCATGTGCCGGCAAAAGTGCGCACGTTTATCGATTTCATGCGCGTCAGGGCTGGTTAATCGTGCATCATCTTTATGATGAGCGCAACAAATTGCTCTCGTTCTGCGTCGTTAAGGCGCCCTAAAAACGCCTCATCCACCTTATTTCCAATCGGTTTACTGCTTCCCAGCAGGGCCTCACCTTCAGCCGTCAGGAAGACAAAGCGACGGCGCTTGTCCGCAGGATCGTGCTCGCGCCTGACCAGACCGCGTGATTCCATACGGCTCAGCATTTCCGCCAGCGTCGCTTTGGTGCTCACCGCGACGTCAGTCAGTGCAACCTGCTCAATGCCAGGATTTTCAGCTATCGACCGCATCACCGCATATTGTGGCTTGGTCAGCTCGGGTAAAGCGTGCTGCCACTGGGCGGTATGCTGTTGAAAAAGCTGGCGTAGCAGGTGAAAAGCTTCTTGTCTTAACTCCATGAACACTCCGACGGAAAAATACTCCTTCTATGATAGCCGCTCTCGGCCTGAATTTTAACGCGAGAGTTTTTAGCGATAAGTGTGATCGTGTACGAACGATCTTGTCAGGCGCAGGATCCAGGAGTAGTTTAATTAATATGTTCGTATACGAACGAATTTATTGAGGTGCTGAATGAGACTGATTGTAGGAATGACGGGCGCGACGGGTGCGCCATTAGGCGTGGCGCTGTTGCAGGCGCTGCGGGAAATGCCGGAGGTGGAAACGCATCTGGTGATGTCGAAGTGGGCAAAAACCACGATTGAGCTGGAAACCCCCTTCACCGCGCATGACGTTGCTGCACTGGCGGATGTCGTTCATAGCCCTGCCGATCAGGCTGCCACCATCTCCTCCGGCTCGTTTCGCACCGACGGCATGATCGTCATCCCGTGCAGCATGAAAACGCTGGCGGGTATCCGCGCGGGCTACGCCGAAGGGCTGGTGGGGCGTGCGGCAGACGTGGTGCTGAAAGAGGGACGCAAGCTGGTGCTCGTCCCTCGTGAAACGCCGCTCAGCACCATTCATCTTGAGAACATGCTTGCCCTTTCACGCATGGGCGTGGCGATGGTGCCGCCTATGCCTGCGTACTACAACCACCCGCAAACCGCCGATGACATCACCCAGCATATCGTGACCCGGGTGCTCGACCAGTTTGGTCTGGAGCATAAAAAAGCCCGACGCTGGAAGGGTTTGCAGGCAGCGAAACATTTTTCACAGGAGAATAACGATGGCATTTGATGATTTGAGAAGCTTCTTGCAGGCGCTCGATGAGCAAGGGCAGCTGCTGAAAATTGAGGAAGAGGTTAACGCGGAGCCGGATCTGGCGGCGGCCGCCAACGCTACCGGGCGCATTGGCGATGGCGCGCCTGCGCTGTGGTTCGATAATATCCGCGGCTTCACCGATGCCCGCGTGGTGATGAACACCATTGGCTCGTGGCAAAACCACGCCATTTCGATGGGGCTGCCGGCGAATACCCCGGTGAAAAAACAGATCGACGAGTTTATTCGTCGCTGGGACAAATTTCCGGTCGCGCCAGAGCGTCGTGCAAACCCGGCCTGGGCGGAGAATACGGTTGACGGAGAAGACATCAACCTGTTCGACATTCTGCCGCTGTTCCGCCTGAACGATGGCGACGGGGGTTTTTATCTTGATAAGGCGTGCGTTGTCTCGCGCGATCCGCTCGACCCCGATCACTTCGGCAAGCAGAACGTCGGTATTTATCGGATGGAAGTGAAGGGCAAGCGTAAGCTCGGCCTGCAACCGGTGCCGATGCATGATATCGCGCTGCATCTGCATAAGGCCGAAGAGCGCGGCGAAGATTTGCCCATTGCGATTACGTTGGGTAACGATCCGATCATCACCCTGATGGGCGCCACGCCGCTGAAATACGATCAGTCCGAATATGAGATGGCCGGCGCGCTACGCGAAAGCCCGTATCCGATTGCGACGGCCCCGCTGACCGGTTTCGATGTGCCGTGGGGGTCAGAAGTGATCCTGGAAGGGGTGATTGAAGGCCGGAAACGCGAGATTGAAGGGCCATTCGGCGAGTTTACCGGGCACTACTCCGGTGGACGCAACATGACGGTCGTGCGCATCGATAAAGTGTCTTACCGCACCAAACCCATTTTCGAATCTCTCTACCTGGGGATGCCGTGGACCGAAATTGATTATCTGATGGGGCCCGCCACCTGCGTGCCGCTTTATCAGCAACTGAAGGCAGAATTCCCGGAAGTGCAGGCGGTTAACGCCATGTACACACACGGCCTGCTGGCGATTATCTCCACCAAAAAACGGTACGGCGGTTTTGCTCGTGCGGTCGGGCTCCGCGCCATGACCACGCCGCACGGTCTGGGCTACGTGAAGATGGTGATTATGGTGGATGAGGACGTCGATCCGTTTAACCTGCCGCAGGTGATGTGGGCGCTGTCATCAAAAGTCAATCCGGCGGGCGATCTGGTACAGCTACCGAATATGTCTGTGCTGGAGCTTGACCCCGGCTCCAGCCCGGCGGGGATCACTGACAAGCTGATCATTGATGCCACCACGCCTGTCGCCCCGGACAACCGTGGCCACTACAGCCAGCCGGTACAGGATCTCCCTGAAACCAAAGCCTGGGCCGAAAAACTGACCGCGATGCTGGCGGCACGTCAATAAGGAGGAAAAAATGATTTGTCCACGTTGTGCCGATGAACATATTGAAGTGATGGCAACATCACCGGTGAAAGGTGTCTGGACGGTATACCAGTGTCAGCACTGTCTGTATACCTGGCGCAATACCGAACCGCTGCGCCGGACCAGCCGTGAACACTATCCTGAAGCATTCCGTATGACGCAGAAGGATATTGACGAGGCACCGCAGGTGCCGACTATCCCGCCTCTGCTGTAAAGGAAAAGCCCGGTGGCGCCAGGCTTACCGGGCGATGATATTGTGCGGCCTTCTGCCCGGTGGCGCTGCGCTTACCGGGCCTACGGGTTTTGTAGGCCGGGTAAGGCGAAGCCGCCACCCGGCAAAACAGACCGCAGAGAACTAAACCAGACTCTTCAGCCGATAAATCCACTCCAGCGCCTGGCGCGGCGTCAGCGAGTCCGGGTCGAGGTTTTCCAGCGCTTCCACGGCTGGAGACGTCTCTTCCGGGGCCGCCAGCAGCGACATCTGCGTGCCATCTATCTGCGTGGCTGCCGCATTCGGTGACAAACTTTCCAGCTCACGCAATTTCTGACGCGCGCGCTTAATCACCTCTTTCGGCACGCCCGCCAGCGCGGCGACGGCCAGGCCATAACTCTTGCTTGCCGCGCCGTCCTGCACCGTGTGCATAAAGGCGATGGTATCGCCGTGCTCAAGTGCATCAAGATGGACGTTAGCCACGCCTTCCATTTTCTCTGGCAGCTGTGTCAGTTCGAAATAGTGAGTCGCGAACAGCGTCAGCGCCTTGATTTTATTTGCCAGACTTTCCGCACACGCCCAGGCCAGAGACAGGCCGTCATAGGTGGACGTACCGCGTCCCACTTCATCCATCAACACCAGACTGTTCTCTGTTGCGTTATGCAAAATGTTGGCGGTTTCGGTCATCTCGACCATAAAGGTGGAGCGACCGCTCGCCAGATCGTCCGCCGCACCTACACGGGTGAAGATTCGGTCGACAGGACCAATCTCAACCTTCTGCGCAGGAACGTAGCTGCCAATATAGGCGAGCAGCGCGATAAGGGCTGTCTGGCGCATATAGGTACTTTTACCGCCCATGTTAGGGCCGGTAATGATCAGCATTCTTCGCTGCGGTGACAGGTTCAACGGGTTGGCAATAAATGGCTCGTTCAGCACCTGCTCAACCACAGGGTGGCGGCCTTCGGTAATGCGAATACCGGGTTTGTCAGTGAAGGCTGGGCAGGTGTAATTCAGCGTCTCGGCGCGCTCGGCCAGGTTTACCAGCACATCCAGCTCGGCCAGCGCGGCGGCGCTCTGTTGCAGGTCAGCCAGGTGCGGCATCAGGATATCGAACAGCTCGTCATAAAGCTGTTTTTCCAGCGCCAGCGCTTTACCTTTCGACGTGAGAACTTTGTCCTCGTACTCTTTCAGTTCGGGGATAATATAGCGCTCGGCGTTTTTCAGCGTCTGGCGGCGAACGTAGTGAATCGGTGCCAGGTGGCTCTGGCCACGACTGATCTGGATATAGTAGCCGTGTACGGCGTTGTAACCCACTTTAAGGGTATCGAGCCCCAGACGTTCACGCTCGCGGATTTCCAGCTTATCCAGATAATCCGTCGCGCCATCGGCCAGCGCGCGCCATTCGTCCAGCTCTTCGTTGTAACCCGGGGCAATGACGCCGCCATCGCGCACCAGAACAGGTGGCGCATCGATGATGGCGCGTTCCAGCAGCTCGCGAAGCTCGTTAAATTCGCCCATTGTTTCGCGGAGCTTTTGCACCGGCGCGCTGTCGACTTCTTCCAGCTGAGCGCGCAGTTCCGGCAACTGCTGGAAAGCGTGACGCATACGGGCGAGATCGCGTGGACGCGCGGTGCGCAATGCCAGACGTGCAAGGATTCGCTCAAGATCACCCACCTGACGCAGCACCGGCTGCAACTCGGTGTAACGATCCTGCAATGCGGCAATGGTTTGCTGGCGGCCGATGAGCGTTTCGGTATTGCGAATCGGCATATGCAGCCAGCGTTTGAGCATACGGCTGCCCATTGGGGTAACCGTGCTGTCGAGAACCGACGCCAGCGTGTTTTCAATGCCGCCAGCGAGGTTCTGTGTGATCTCCAGGTTGCGGCGCGTGGCGGCATCCATGATGATGCTGTCCTGCTGACGCTCCATGGTAATGGAACGGATATGGGGCAGGGCGGTACGTTGCGTATCCTTCACGTACTGCAACAGGCAGCCTGCTGCACACAGCCCGCGCGGTGCATTTTCCACGCCAAAGCCAATCAAATCGCGCGTGCCAAATTGCAGGTTCAGCTGCTGGCGCGCGGTATCAATTTCGAACTCCCACAGTGGACGACGACGCAGGCCGCGGCGGCCTTCGATCAGCGCCATCTCGGCGAAATCCTCTGCGTAAAGCAGTTCTGCCGGATTGGTGCGCTGTAGCTCGGCCGCCATGGTTTCACGGTCAGCCGGTTCACTCAGGCGAAAACGACCGGAGCTGATGTCCAGCGTGGCGTAGCCAAACCCTTTACCGTCCTGCCAGATGGCCGCCAGCAGGTTATCCTGGCGCTCCTGAAGCAGGGCTTCATCGCTGATGGTTCCCGGCGTGACGATGCGCACGACCTTGCGCTCAACGGGGCCTTTCGACGTTGCCGGGTCGCCAATTTGTTCGCAGATGGCGACAGACTCGCCCTGGTTCACCAGTTTCGCCAGATAGTTTTCAACCGCGTGATGCGGGATGCCCGCCATCGGGATTGGCTCACCTGCCGACGCGCCACGTTTCGTCAGGGAAATGTCGAGCAACTGAGACGCACGTTTCGCATCGTCATAAAAAAGCTCGTAAAAATCGCCCATACGGTAAAACAGCAGAATTTCTGGATGCTGTGCTTTCAGCTTCAGATACTGCTGCATCATCGGCGTATGTGCGTCGAAATTGTCGATTGTGCTCATGGAGTTATGATATCCATTTCTTTGAAAATATTACGCTTTGAGCGGCTCAATGGCCGATTGTTCCTTCTATTGTCGCATGAAAAAAAGGTGCGGCGCAGAAAAAAGTCACGACTTTACGAGGCTTCTTCCGCCATCAATTCAATGACGATTTTCCCGTGCTCGACGCCCACCCGAACCTGAGAGTTGGTGGTAAACCCCGCCTTTTCAAGCCAGTCGCCCTTCAGGCTCAGCGCGGCGTGTACGCTGTAGCGTTTTGGGATTTTCGTTTTACGATCTTCATGGCGTTTTCTGAAGTAACCCACTTTTAAGTGACGATAGGGTTTGGCGATCGCGATCTGCTGCATAGGCTCTCCGGTGAACAGGGCAAAGGTAGTACTTCATGCCTGTATAAAATACCAGTAAAAAGCAGCGTAGGAGCGGGTAATTCTGGAAGGACGATTCAGAAATTGGAATGCAATGACTGAAAATGCGCAGATAAAAAGGTATTATAAATGCACTTTATTGTTGAGGACGACGTCATGTCCGGTAAACGTATTTCACGCGAAAAAAAGACGATCGCCAGAATGATCGCGCTGTATGAACGCCAGTGTCCTGAGGCTTCAAGGGAAGAAGGACATTATCAGGCGCTGAAGGCGTATGCCGATAAGCGGCTGGATAAATGCGTGTTCGGTGAGGAAAAGCCAGCCTGCAAACAGTGTCCGGTACACTGCTATCAGCCCGCCAGACGGGAAGAGATGAAGCAGGTGATGCGCTGGGCAGGGCCACGGATGTTATGGCGTCATCCGATTCTGACTATCCGTCATCTGATCGACGATCGCCGTCCGGTGCCGGAATTACCGGAAAAGTATCGGCCCAAAAAATAATTGACTCAGCGCTGCAATGGGCGACAAATCACGCTCAGGGCGACGGCGCTACACAGCGGAAATACCGCCAGCAGCAGCCAGGGGTAAATGGCTTGCGTTGAGGGCACCAGCGCCTTGTCCAGCAGACTGCCTAACCCTAAATTTCCCGCCAGCACCGCAACGCCGCCGGCGGTGGAGAGCGCGCCATAGTGCGCCCCAAGCGTCGACTCCTCGGCAAAATATGGGATCAAATCTTTTGCCGACGGCACCAGCAACATCTGTCCGAGCGTTAACAGCGTGACGAGGCTTGCGGAGGGCAGCAGGCGCAGCCAGCCTTCCGGTGGCTCAGTCGCCGCAAAGAGCGCCACGCTGGCAAACGAGGCGGAGAGCAGCAAAAAGCCCACCGGTAAAATCCTCACCGCGCCCACTTTTCGGGCGAAGCGGGCGAGGGGCAATTGCAGAACGATAATCAGCACTGAGGCCAGCATAAACAGCGGTCCCAGGTCTTTCTCGCTGCCACCGGCGCGCTGGATCTCCACCGGCAGCGCCAGATAAAGCTGGTTATAGCTTAACAGCCATGAGCTGTACGCAATGATAAAGGCGACGAAACGCGGCTGACGGAACGTCGTCCACCAGGGCAGAATTTTCAGCGGCTTCGTGCTGTGGGGCGCCGCAGGCAGGCAGAAAAAGAGCACCACCAGCGCAACGATAAATATCCCTGCGCCAGCGAGCGCAACCTGGCGAAAACCCAGCCCCGTCAGCAGGGCACCTATCACCGGGCCGAGTACGGCGCCGAGTTCACCGCACACCGCAAACAGCGCAAACCACTCCGCACGGCTGCGTTTACCCGTTGCCTCACTTTGCGTTCCCGCTTTTGCCAGCAGGGCTTCTATTGACGGTGAGAACAGCGCGCCGCCAATGCCCGTCAGACAGGCCCCCAGAATGATGGGCCACAGCGATTGCCCAAAGGCCAGCAGCAGATAACCCGCCACGCGGACAATGCAGCCGCTGAGGATCACGCTCTTCGCGCCAAACCGGTCTGAAAGCGCGCCGCCGACAATAAACATTCCTTGCTGGGAGAAGGTGCGCAGCCCCAGCACCAGCCCGATCAGCCCGCCGGAGAGCAGCATATCGTCACGTAAGAAGATCGCCAGGAAGGGAACGACCGCGTAAAAGCCGATATTAAACACAAACTGGCTGCCCAGCAGAACGGGCGGCCAGAGGGTGGTGGCAGGGCGAAGAGGCATCATTTTAACTTGTCCCTACACGATAAAATGAATGTGCTTTTTGCCGTGGTACGGCGAGATCTCGATTCTGGTTTTCACTCTGAATACGTCCCAGAGGAGTTCCTCGGATAAAATGGCCTGCGGGGTTCCGGTCGCTACAATCTGCCCTTGCTGCATCACGATCAGCGAATCGCAGAACATGGACGCGTGATTAAGATCGTGAATGGCGACGATGCTGGTCACCGGCAGCTCGCTGATGAGCTGCATGAGCTGCATCTGGTGATGAATGTCCAGGTGATTGGTCGGTTCATCCAGCAGGATCTCGGTAGGCGTTTGCGCCAGGGCGCGGGCGATATGTACCCGCTGACGCTCGCCGCCGGATAAGCTCAGCCAGCCCTGTTCGCTGCGATCCAGCATATCCACGCGTTGCAGGGCGGCGGTGACGGTTTCGTCATCCTGCGCGCTCCAGTTCGAGAAGGGGGAGTGGTGCGGAATACGCCCCAGTTTGACCACGTCACGCACGCGCATATTGGCGTCGGTCATTCCGTGCTGTTCAACAAACGCCACGCGGCGCGCCAGCTGCTTTTTGGCGATGCGGGCAATGTCCTGTCCGTCGAGCGTTACGCATCCGGCATCCGGGCGACGCAGGCCCGCCAGAATGCGCAACAGCGAGGATTTACCGCAGCCGTTAGGGCCAAGCAGACCCACCGTTTCGCCCTGGGAAACCTTCAGCGAAACATTATTCACGATAACCTTTTTACCTACCTTCCAGGTGATATTGTCGGCGCAGATGCTCATCATTTATTCCTTGAGCGGTAGATAATCACGGCGAAGAACGGTACGCCCACCAGCGCGGTAACGACGCCAACCGGCAGGCTTTGCGGGGCAATCAGCATCCGCGAGGCGATGTCGGCCAGCACCATCAGGATCGCCCCCGCCAGCGCGCTGGCTATCAGCAGCGTGCGGTGCAGCGGCCCGAACAGGAAACGCATAACGTGCGGCACGACCAGCCCCACAAAACCAATCGAGCCCGCCATACTGACGATGGTCGCGGTGATCAGGGCCGTGGTGGTGAACAAGGCCAGGCGCACCCAGGGCACGGCAATGCCCAGCGAGGCGGCGGCATCATCACCAAAGGTAAAGGCGTCCAGCGCGCGGGAGTAGTAAAGACAGACGGCAAGCCCCGCCAGCACGACCACCAGCGCCAGCTGAAACTCAGGCCAGCGTACGCCGCTAAAGCTGCCCAGCAGCCAGAACATCACGTCGCGCGCCTGCTGTGCGCTGGCAGAGGTGCTGATGGTATAGGCGGTGATGGCGTTAAACAGCTGAGAGGCCGCCACGCCCGCCAGAATGGTACGTTCATTGCCGCCGCGCGCGCCGTTCGTCAGAAAGGCGACAAACGCAAAGGCGGCGAACGCCCCGGCAAACGCACCCGCAGAAAGGGACACCGCGCCGGTGCCGAGACCCAACACGACGACCGAGACTGCGCCCGTTGACGCCCCCGCCGACACGCCGAGCACGTAAGGTTCCGCCAGCGCATTCTTCAACAGGCTTTGCAGCACGGCGCCGCAAATGGCTAACCCGGCGCCGCAGCACGCCGCCACCAGCGCCCGGCTGAGGCGAAAGTCCCAGATCACGCTCTCATAGATGCGGTTGAGCGGAACGTCGGTCAGCCCCAGCTTATTGCTGATGGCGTAGAACACGTTGTTCAGCGGGATAGACAGCTCGCCGAGGCTCACGCCAAAAGCGATCGCCAGAAACAGCAGCACGAACGCGAGCAGGCACGACGCGGTCAGGAAGACGCCCTGACGCATCTGAAGTACGGCGGTGGTCATCAGTTCAGTCCCAGTTTTCTGAGCTGTTCGCCGACCTGTTCAGCACCGTAAAGCGTGCGGATCGTCGGGTTCATGGCCTGACCATCCATTATCACGATATGACCTTTCTTCACCGCGTCGAGCTGGCTGACGGCAGGATCGCTTTTCAGGAATTTGATTTTTTCTTCGGCGTTATCCAGTGCCCAGCGGTTACGATCCAGGCTTGAAACCACAATCACGTCCGGATTGGTGGCAATAATGCTTTCCCAGCCCACGGTCGGCCATTCGGTTTCAGAAGTAATGGCGTTATGGCCGCCCAGCACGTTGGCAATAAAGCCGGAGGCACTGTTTTTACCGCCTACATAGGCGTCAGCCGAAGGCGAGGAGCTTGAGAACCAGAAAACAAAGGAGAGGTCTTTTTTGTTTTTGCCAAATTCCTGGCGCAGGTCTGCTTCACGTTTTTTGAAATCGGCGATAACGGCCTGGCCGCGCGCTTCGACGTTGAAAATTTTAGCGAAATCTTCGATCTCTTTATAAAGGTAGGTCATGTCCCACAGCTTCTGACGGCTGCCGTACATGTCGCCCGCTGCTTTTTTGGTGGCGCACATGCCCGGCGACAGGTAGCTGTTTACCCCCACGGTCGCCAGATCTTCTCGTTTGGCAACCTTGCTTTCCGGTCCGAGCAGCAGCGGCAGCTGAGCAGGTACGAAGTCGGGGTTTTGCGAAAGGATGGATTCAAGGGTCGGGATTTCTACCGTCAGGGTGTTGATTTTGGCATTTTGCTCCGCCAGCTGCGGCAAGACTTTGGTCGGCCAGAACGCGCTGGCTTTCACCTTATCTTCCAGACCCAGCAGCAACAAAATCTCAACGGTATTCTGACCCAGGGCAACGACGCGCTCGGGCGCTTTGGTGAATGTCTCTTTATACCCGCAGTTTTCTATCGTGAGCGGGTACGTGGTAGCCAGAGCTGTACTCATTGATGCAACCGCCAGGCCTAACGCACAGAGAACCTTTTTCATTAAACGCTACCCTTCATTAAAATTATGTTGATGCAAATGAAACGCATTATTAAGGCGGAATTTTATACAGAGGAAAATATATTGTGTCAATGTGGAACAATTACGCAGAGTAATGAAAAGCGGCGCCATGAAAGGCGCCGGAATGACGGGTTAAATCAGGCTCTCTTTATCAATTCCCAAACGCTTCATGCGCGAGAGCAGGGTGGTGCGCTTCAGCCCCAGCCGTTGCGCCGCGCCTTTCGGTCCGGCCACCACGCCGTTGGTCTCTTTCAGTACGCGCAAAATCAGCTGATATTCATCTTCGCCTTCCTGCGCGACTTCTGCCGAAAGCGTGGGGGCTTCCTGATGGGTGACCTCAGGCAAAGAGAGCTGAAGGACGTTCCCGCGCGTCAGCAGTACCGCGCGCTCAATAACGTTTTCCAGCTCGCGGACGTTCCCCGGCCACTCCATCGCCGAAAGGGTACGTAGCGTTTCAGCAGGAATACTGTCGATATTCCGCCCCATCCGGCGGGCAATCTTCGCGGTAAAGGCCTTCACCAGCAGGGGGATATCTTCCGGGCGCTCGCGCAGCGGCGGCAGGCAAATCGGGAACACGTTCAGGCGATAGTAAAGATCGCTGCGAAACTCGCGGTCGGCGACCATTTTTTTCAGATCGCGGTTGGTGGCGGCAATCAGACGCACGTCGGTCTGGATCAGCTTATTGCTGCCGAGACGCTCAAACTCCTGCTCCTGCAAAACGCGCAGCAGCTTAGGCTGAAGCTCCAGCGGCATATCGCCCACTTCGTCGAGGAACAAAGAGCTTTTATCCGCCAGCTCAAAACGGCCCAGCCGCTGGCTGCTGGCGCCGGTAAAGGCGCCGCGCTCGTGGCCGAACAGATCGCTTTCCAGCAAGCCAGCTGGCATCGCCGCGCAGTTCATCTTCACCATCCGGCGGCTGTTGCGGTTACTCAGGTTGTGGATCGCCCGGGCAATCAGCTCTTTCCCGGTGCCGGTTTCACCGAGGATCAGCACCGTGCTGTCGCTCTGGGCCACCATCTCCACCTGCTTAAGCACGCTGTACATGGCATCGCTGCGCCCGATGATTTCGCCAAACTCGCTGTCCACGTTGTTGAGCTGCTCGGTCAGCGCCAGGTTTTCGTCCACCAGCCGCTCTTTCAGGCGGTGGATCTCCTGATAGGCGAGGGCGTTATCCAGCGCGATGGAGATACGCTCGGCGATCTGGCGCAGCAGCTTCAGGTTGGCGGTGGTGAATACGGCTTCATCGCACTGCGCCAGTTTGAGCACGCCGAGCATGGTGTTGCCGGACATCAGCGGCAGCAGGCACAGGGTCTGGATCTTGTTGCCCCAGGTGTTAAACAGCATCCGCTCGTAGGGTGCTACCGGATCCTGCTCGCTCAGGTTCAACAGCAGGATCTCTTTGCTTTTAAATACCCGTTCAGACAAGGTTCCCGCTTCGTCCACCTCGCTCTGCTCGTGCGCCGGGTTAGCTTCATCAAGGTAGTGGGTGGAGTAGATGTTCAGCTTGCCTTTCCGGTTCCCGCGCAGCGCGATGCTGATGGCGTCGATCCTGAAATAGTGATGGATCTCTTTGGCGACTTCGCTCACCAGCTCGTCCATATCGAGACGCGAGAGTACGGCATTGGTGATGGCGACCAGAATGCGGAAGTTATCGCGCTCGCGGCTCAGCAGGTCGTAATCCACGTTATTGGTGACGCGGCTTTGGATCTGCTCTGCCACGACGGACACAATCTGCGTGAAGGTATGCAACCGCTCGTACTCCGCCTCGGTCCAGGGCTGGTCGGTAGTGCGGATAAACTCGCAGCCGCCAAAAATTTGCCCCTCCACCGCCAGCGGCAGCATGCTGTAGTGGCCGAACGGATGATAAAGGTTGCTCTCTGCCAGCTTCGGCCAGGCCTGGCGAAACTGATCAAAATTGCAGTGCAGGGCTTCCGGGCGGGAGAGAATACGCCGCACCGGGCCGTGGGCCAGAAACGTTTCATCTTCATATTCGAAGATTTTGCCGTTATCACGCGTTGAGAAATAGCTCGCGCGGTGGGTTGCGCTATGCCAGAGCACAATGGCGGCGCTGTCCGCCAGCGCTGACTGCCTGACCAGCCGGGTCAGGGCATCGCTCAATGCGCCAAGGTCGGGCTGTTGTAAAAGTATGCGCGTGATGTCAAACAGGCCCTGCTGTCCAAGATCGCTCATCGGTGTATACGGCATTATTGCTTTCCAATAGAAACTGGCAAAAAAAACGTCAGCGCTGACCGCTTTTGGCGCGGTCTAGCAAATTCGGGGTAACGGTTCAGCGTGCGGCAGATCCAGCGTGCGCTTCACGCCGTATAGCCCGGTCAGGCGCACCCCTTTGCGCTCAACCACTTCACCTATAATGGCGGCCTCTTTCCCTAAAGGATGGGCACGTAGCTGCTCCAGCACCGCCCCGGCAGGCTGGCGTTCCACGCCAATCACCAGCTTGCCCTCGTTGGCAAAGTTAAGCGGGTCAAGTCCCAGCAGTTCGCACAGGCCGCGAACGGCAGGCCTGACGGGCAGGCTGCGCTCGTTAAGCTCAACACCACAGCCACTGCTGGCGGCAAACTCATGCACCACGGCATTGACGCCGCCTCGGGTGGCGTCGCGCAGCGCTTTTACGCCGGGCACCGTTCGCAGCGTCTGGATCAGCGGCGTGAGAACCGCGCAGTCACTGCGCAGATCGCCGTCCAGCCCCAGGCCTTCGCGCAGGTTCAGGATGGTTGCCCCGTGGCAGCCCAGCGTTCCGCTGACGATCAGCACGTCGCCCACCGAAAGCCGCTGCGCGCCCCAGTGAATGTCGGCAGGGATAGCGCCCATGCCGGCGGTGTTAATGAAGAGCTTATCCGCCGCGCCGCGCTGTACCACCTTGGTATCCCCGGTCACGATAGCGATCCCCGCCTCGCGGGCGGTGTGCGCCATGCTGTTGACCACTGCCGCGAGCGTCTCCATCGGTAATCCTTCTTCGAGGATAAACCCGCACGAGAGGTAGCGCGGAATGGCGCCGCTGACGGCCACGTCGTTTGCCGTGCCGCAGACGGCGAGCTTGCCGATATCGCCGCCCGGGAAGAACAGCGGGTCAATCACGTAGCTGTCGGTGGAGAACGCCAGCCGGTCGCCGTGTGCGGTGAGGGTTGAGAGCGCGATGCGCGCCTGATCCTCCTGCTCGGCGAGCCAGGGGTTATTAAAGGCTTCCATGAACAACCGGTTAATCAGCTGCTGCATCGCCTGTCCACCGCTTCCGTGCGCCATTTCCACCGTGTTCATGCTTCACACTCCTGGTTGCGATAGTGATACCACGCGGCGCATGCCCCTTCGGAGGAGACCATCAGCGCGCCAAACGCGGTTTGCGGGTTACAGGCGTTGCCAAATAACGGGCAGTGATGAGGTTTACATTTGCCGGTGAGCACGTCGCCACAGCGGGCGCGGGGATCGTCGCACGCCTGCTGCGGCTGCGGGCGGAAATGCGCTTCGGCGTCGAAGGCGCGATACGCAGGCGTCAGGTGCACACCGGATTCCGCAATCAGCCCCAGCCCGCGCCATTCGCCGTCGCCTTCCACCCTAAACACGTCGGCTATCGCCTGCTGTGCCCGTCTATTTCCGGCATCGGGCACCACGCGGCGATACTGATTTTCCACCGCACTCAGGGCCGCTATTTTCTGCTCAACCAGCATGGTCACGCCTTGCAGTAGATCAAGTGGCTCGAATCCAGCCACCACTAACGGACGATTGTACTGTTCAGCAATAAAACCGTAGGCGTCTGTGCCGATGACCATGCTGACGTGGCCCGGCGCCAGAAACGCGTCGATGCCGTTATCCGGCGCGTCAAGCAGGCTGCGCAGCGTGGGGATCAGCGTGATGTGCTGGCAGAAAAAGAAAAAGTTAGTGATGTTGCGGGCTTTCGCCTGCTGGAGGGTGATGGCGGTGGCGGGCATGGTGGTTTCAAAACCCAGCCCGAAAAAGACGACCTTGCGGTCAGGATTAGCCTCTGCCAGCGTCAGGGCATCCATCGGGGAGTAGACAATCCGCACGTCCGCGCCCCGCGCCTTCGCCTGGAGCAGCGAGCCATTTTTCCCCGGCACGCGCATCGCGTCGCCAAAGGTGCAAAAAATCACGCCGGGCCGGCTGGCGATGTCGAGACAGCTGTCGATGCGCCCCATCGGCAGCACGCACACCGGACAGCCGGGGCCGTGGATAAACTCGATGTTCTCCGGCAGTAGCTGGTCGAGACCAAATTTGAAGATGGCGTGGGTGTGGCCGCCGCAGACTTCCATGATCCGCAGCGGTCGGTCTGCCGTGTAGTCCAGCAGCGACGCGCGGGATTTCAGGCGATCGATAAGCTGCAACACCCGCTCAGGCGCCCGATATTCATCAACGTAACGCATGTGCTATCGTTCCTCCCCATACAGCAGGGCGCCCACGTCCGGCTCAACGTCGAACATATTCTGTAGCGCGTCCAGCGTGTCGCGGGCTTCTTCTTCATTAATCACGCTCATGGCAAACCCCACGTGGACCAGTACCCACTGGCCGAGACGCGATGCGCCGGTTTCGTCGTGGCTGCCCACCAGCGTCAGGTCGACATCACGCAGGATGCCGCAGACCTCCACCCTGGCCTGATTGCCGTCAATGGAATGAATTTGTCCGGGAACGCCTATGCACATCGTTCGCTCTCCAGCCAGTTCAGCCAGGCGTCCATCCCGTCACCGCGCGTGGCGGAAACCAGCAGGATCTCAATGTCCGGGTTCACTTCCCGGGCGTAAGCCACGCACTTATCCACGTCGAAGTTGAGGTACGGCAGCAGGTCGACTTTGTTCAGCAGCATGAGGGAGGCGGCGGCAAACATATGCGGATACTTCAGCGGCTTGTCCTCTCCTTCCGTAACGGAGAGCACCGCCACTTTATGCCGTTCGCCAAGGTCGAAGCTTGCCGGGCACACCAGGTTGCCGACGTTTTCGATAAACAGAATGCCGTGCGCTTCCAGCGGCAGGCGCGGGGCGGCGTCGGCAATCATCTGCGCATCCAGGTGACAGCCCTTGCCGGTGTTAACCTGAATGGCGGGCGTGCCGGTTTCGCGGATGCGCGCCGCATCGTTAACGGTTTGCTGATCGCCTTCGATCACCGCGCACGAGATGCGTTGGTTCAGCCGTTTGAGGGTTTCGGTCAGCAGGGTGGTTTTACCGGAGCCGGGGCTGGAGACCAGGTTGAGCACCACCTGTTGACGGGCCGCAAAGCGGGCGCGGTTGCGGGCGGCGAGCTGGTTATTTTTATCCAGCACGTCGATCTCCACCTCCAGCATCTGGCGCTGGCTCATGCCCGGCGCGTGGGTACCCGCTTCGCCGTGGCCGTAATGCAGGTCGCCCGCGTCGGAACGCTGCGGCGCAAAGGTGATGCCGGTCAGTGTCGCCGCGGGACGCGGGGCAGGGGAAAAGGGCGCGGAGCGAAACGCGGAGTGAGGACGGTGTTCATCCCCTTCTATATACAGGTTGCCTTCGGCGCAACCGCAGGTACTACACATAACTTACTCCTTCTCGATTTCGAGGCGCTGGATCTGCATGCCGTCATCCGCCACGATGCGCAGCCCGCTGCTCTGGCACTGCGGACAACGCTGCACTTTCGATGAAAGCAGCGTGACGTACTGCTGACACTGCTCGCACCAGCACTCAGCCTGCTGCTCCTCGATATGCAGCGCGCAGCCTTCCGCCAGCGTGCCGCGGCACACCAGTTCAAAACAGAAGGTGAGGGCGCTGGTCTCGACGCAGGAAAAGGCGCCGACCTTCAGCCAGACGCCGGTCACGCGTTTTGCGTGGTTCTGCACAGCCTGCTGTTCGATAAGTTCCAGGGCCCGCTGGCAGAGGGTGATTTCGTGCATGACGCCTCCTTAATGAATTGCCCCTTCAATGCAATAACGGTGCCAGCTTGGTTTTGGTTACGGCGTGACGATGTCAACGCTGTCGAAATGACACGTCGACACCGCGGCGGTGACAGTATGCTTCCCTATATAATCCATTTAAATCAATCAATTAAAAACTGGCACGAAATCTGCTTAACAGCCGCTAACTCCATTAACCGGATACCTTTTATGACTATTTGGGAAATTAGCGAAAAAGCGGATTACATCGCGCAACGTCATCAGCAGCTCCAGGAGCAATGGCACCTGTACTGCAATTCACTGATCCAGGGGATTACGCTGTCGAAGGCCCACCTGCATCACGCCATGAGCTGTGCAGCGCAGGGGGACATGCGCTTTGTGCTGTTCGGTCACTTTACGATTTACGTCACCCTGGCGGAGACCTTCAACAGCCACACGATTGAGTACTACGTCGAGACGAAAGAGGGCGACAGGCACTGCATCGCCCGGGCGCAGCTGATGGCCGACGGCATGGTGGACGGTCACGTCAGCAACCGCGATCGCCAGCAGGTGCTGGAGCACTATCTGGAGAAAATCGCGCCGGTTTACAACGGCCTCTACGCCGCCGTTGAGCATGATCGGCCGATCAACCTGAAACAGCTGATCGACGGAAAATCCTCAGCGAACGTGGCCTGAAAAACGCGTGTCGAGAAGTGTCGATAAGACAGTTTTTTTCGTCAAAAATGACCATCACCAGAGGATTGCCCGGTGAACCGTTTTGTAATTGCTGACTCGACGGTCTGTATTGGCTGTCGGACCTGTGAGGCGGCGTGCTCGGAAACGCACCGCCTGCACGGGCTCCAGTCCATGCCGCGCCTGCGCGTCATGCGTAATGAGAAAGAGTCTGCCCCGCAGCTCTGTCACCACTGTGAAGATGCCCCGTGCGCGGGCGTCTGTCCCGTCAACGCCATCACCCGCGTCGATGGCGCAGTGCAGCTGAACGAAGGCCTGTGCGTGAGCTGCAAGCTGTGCGCCATCGCCTGTCCGTTCGGTGCCATTGAATTTTCCGGCAGCCGTCCGCTGCATATTCCGGCGAATGCCAACACCCCGAAAGCGCCGCCTGCGCCACCGGCTCCGGCACGCGTGAGCACGCTGCTGGACTGGGTGCCGGGCGTGCGTGCCGTCGCGGTGAAGTGCGACCTGTGCAGCTTTGATGAGCAGGGCCCGGCCTGCGTGCGGACCTGCCCGACCCGGGCGCTGGTCCTGGTTAACATTCGCGATATTGCCCGCACCAGCAAGCGTAAGCGCGAGCTGACCATTAATACCGACGTCGGCGATCTTTCGCTGCTGCGGGCGCTAAACGAGGGGGCGAAATGAACGCGATAGTAATGATGACCAGCGGCGTGGCCTGGTTTGCCGCCGCCGCGGTCCTGGGGCCGATCGTCTCCTTCCATAAAACGCTGAGCGGCTGGATCGCCGGCATCGGCGGGGCGGTCGGCAGCCTGATGACGCTGGCGGCGGGCGGCGTTGTCCTGATCGACGGCCAACCCGTCGACACAACCCTTCCGCTGATTCACCACGCCGTTGAACTCACGCCGCTGAACGCCATCTGGCTGGTGACCTTTGGCCTGTGCGGGCTGTTTATCAGCCTGTTTAATATCGACTGGCACCGCCATCAGCAGACCAAAGCGAACGGCCTGCTGGTTAACCTGCTGATGGCCGCCGCGGTCTGCACGGTTATCGCCAGCAACCTTGGCGCGCTGGTGGTGATGGCCGAAATCATGGCGCTGTGCGGCGTGTTCCTGACCGGATGCAGCGCCTCCGGCAAGCTGTGGTTTGCACTCGGACGCCTCGGCACGCTGCTGCTGGCGCTGGCCTGCTGGCTGGTGTGGCAGCGTTTCGGCACCCTGGACTTTGCCGCGCTTAACGGCCAGACGCTGGGCAACGACGTCTGGCTGCTGGGCGTCGTCGGCTTTGGCCTGCTGGCCGGGATTATCCCGCTGCACGGCTGGGTTCCGCAGGCGCATGCGAACGCCTCTGCGCCCGCCGCTGCGCTGTTTTCGACGGTGGTAATGAAGGTCGGTCTGTTCGGCGTTCTTATGATAACCCTGACGGGCGGTCAGCCGCCGCTGTGGTGGGGCGTGGCGCTGCTGATTGCGGGGATGATCACCGCCTTTGTCGGCGGGCTGTACGCCCTGATGGAGCACAACATCCAGCGCCTGCTGGCGTACCACACCCTGGAAAACATCGGGATTATCCTGCTCGGCATGGGCGCGGGCGTCACCGGGCTGGCGCTCAACCAGCCAGCGCTGATTGCCGCCGGGTTTATCGGCGGTCTGTATCACCTCGTCAACCATAGCCTGTTTAAAAGCACCCTGTTCCTCGGCGCGGGCAGCGTCTGGTTCCGCACCGGGCACCGCGATATCGAAAAGCTCGGCGGCATGGGTAAAAAGATGCCCGTCATTTCGCTGGCAATGCTGGTGGGGCTGATGGCGATGGCCGCGCTGCCGCCGCTGAACGGCTTTGCCGGAGAGTGGGTGATTTACCAGTCCTTCTTCGCGCTCGGTCAGAGCGACGCGTTTATCGGGCGTTTACTTGGCCCGCTGCTGGCGGTGGGCCTGGCGCTCACCGGCGCGCTGGCGGTGATGTGCATGGCGAAGGTCTACGGCGTCACCTTCCTCGGCGCGCCGCGCACCCGCGAAGCGGAAAACGCCTGCTGCGCCCCGGTACTGATGGCCACCAGCGTGGTCGCGCTGGCGCTGTGCTGCATCGCGGGCGGGGTTGCTGCGCCGTGGCTGCTGCCGCTGCTGGGCCACGCCATTCCGCTGCCGCTGGCGACGGCGCATACCGTCGTTTCCCAGCCGATGATGGCGCTGCTGCTGATTGCCGCACCGCTGCTGCCGTTCGTGCTGATGCTGTTCTTCAGACGTGACCGTCTCGCCTCCCGCTCGCGCGGCGCGGCGTGGGCCTGCGGTTACGAACACGAGCCGTCGATGGTTATCACCGCCCACGGTTTTGCCATGCCGGTGAAGGAGAACTTTGCCGCCGTGCTGAAGCTGCGCCAGTGGCTTAATCCGCAGGGCTGGGTGCCGGGCTGGCAGAGCGCTGCCGTGCCCGTGCTGTTCCGCCGACTGGCGCTGATCGAGCTGGCGGTGCTGGTGGTGATTGTGATTTCACGAGGAGCCTGACATGAGTCTGTTACTGGCAATTCTTCAGGCGGTGGTGCTGTTCGCCGCCGCGCCGCTGCTGTCGGGCATCACGCGCGTGGCGCGCGCCCGAATGCACAACCGTCGCGGGCCTGGCGTGCTCCAGGAGTACCGCGATCTCTTCAAGCTGCTCTCCCGCCAGAGCGTTGCGCCGGATGCCGCAGGCTGGGTGTTCCGCCTGACGCCGTTTGTGATGGTCGGCGTGATGCTGACCATAGCCACCGCGCTGCCGGTGATCACGGTAGGCTCGCCGCTGCCGGTGCTCGGCGATCTGATCACGCTCATCTACCTCTTCGCTATCGCGCGCTTCTTCTTTGCGATTGCGGGCCTGGATACCGGCAGCCCGTTTACCGGGATCGGCGCCAGCCGCGAGGCGATGCTCGGCGTGCTGGTGGAGCCGATCCTGCTGCTGGGGCTGTGGGTGGCCGCGCAGGTTGCAGGTTCGACCCACATCAGCTTTATCACCGACACCGTTTACCACTGGCCGGTGGCCCGCTCCATCCCGCTCGTGCTGGCACTCTGCGCCTGCGCGTTTGCCACGTTTATTGAGATGGGTAAGCTGCCATTCGATCTCGCGGAAGCGGAGCAGGAGCTACAGGAAGGGCCGCTTACCGAGTACAGCGGCTACGGCTTTGCGGTGCTGAAGTGGGGCATCAGCCTTAAGCAGCTCGTCGTGTTGCAGATGTTCGTGGGCGTTTTCTTCCCGTGGGGGCAGATGACGCACTTCTCTGCGGGCGGCCTGCTGCTGGCCGTGGTGGTGGCCGCGCTCAAGCTGATTATCGGCGTGCTGGTCATCGCCCTATTTGAGAACAGCATGGCGCGCCTGCGTTTTGCAGCAACCTCGCGCATCACCTGGGCCGGTTTTGGTTTTGCATTTTTAGCGTTCGTCTCCTTGCTGGTGGCGTGATTAAAGAGAGTATTTATGTCTGAAGAAAAGAAAGGTCAGCAGTATCTCGCCGCGTTGCATCAGGCTTTCCCCGGCGTGGTGCTGGAGGAATCCTGGCAAACCAAAGACCAGGTAACCATTACCGTAAAGGTGAACTATCTGCCGGAAGTAGTGGAGTTTCTTTACTACCAGCAGGGCGGGTGGCTGTCGGTGCTGTTCGGCAACGACGAGCGCCAGCTCTGCGGCAACTATGCGGTGTATTACGTGATGTCGATGGAGCAGGGCGAGAAGTGCTGGCTCACCGTGCGCGTCGAGGTCGACCCGAATAAGCCGGAATACCCGTCCGTGACGCCGCGCGTTCCTGCCGCCGTCTGGGGCGAGCGCGAGGTGCGCGACATGTACGGCCTGGTGCCGGTCGGCCTGCCGGACGAGCGTCGTCTGGTGCTGCCGGACGACTGGCCGGATGAACTCTATCCGCTGCGCAAGGACAGCATGGACTACCGCCAGCGTCCGGCCCCGACCACCGACAGCGAAACCTACGAGTTCATCAACGAGCTGGGCAGCAAGAAGAACAACGTGGTGCCGATCGGCCCGCTGCACGTCACCTCTGACGAACCGGGCCACTTCCGCCTGTTCGTTGACGGCGAAAACATCATCGACGCCGACTACCGCCTGTTCTACGTCCACCGCGGCATGGAGAAGCTGGCGGAAACCCGCATGGGCTACAACGAGGTCACGTTCCTCTCAGACCGCGTGTGCGGCATCTGCGGCTTCGCCCACAGCACCGCCTACACCACCTCGGTGGAGAACGGCATGGGGATCGTGGTGCCGGAGCGCGCGCAGATGATCCGCGCCATTCTGCTGGAGGTGGAGCGCCTGCACTCGCACCTGCTGAACCTCGGCCTGGCCTGCCACTTCGTCGGCTTTGACTCCGGGTTTATGCAGTTCTTCCGCGTGCGCGAAGCGTCGATGAAAATGGCGGAAATTCTCACCGGGGCGCGTAAAACCTACGGCCTGAACCTGATCGGCGGGATCCGCCGCGACCTGCTTAAAGACGACATGATCAAGACCCGCCAGCTGGCGCAGCAGATGCGTCGCGACGTGCAGGAGCTGGTGGACATGCTGCTCAGCACGCCAAACATCGAGCAGCGCACCGTCGGGATTGGTCGTCTTGATCCGGAAATTGCCCGCGACTTCAGCAACGTCGGCCCGATGGTGCGCGCCAGCGGCCACGCCCGCGACACCCGCGCAGATCACCCGTTCGTCGGCTACGGCCTGCTGCCGATGACCGTGCACAGCGAACAGGGCTGCGACGTGATTTCTCGTCTCAAGGTGCGTATCAACGAGGTCTACACCGCCCTGAACATGATCGACTTTGGCCTGGATAACCTGCCGGGCGGTCCGCTGATGGTGGAAGGCTTCACCTATATTCCAAACCGCTTTGCCCTCGGCTTTGCCGAAGCGCCGCGCGGGGATGATATCCACTGGAGCATGACCGGCGACAACCAGAAGCTCTACCGCTGGCGCTGTCGTGCGGCGACCTACGCCAACTGGCCTACCCTGCGCTATATGCTGCGCGGCAACACGGTCTCTGACGCGCCGCTGATCATCGGCAGCCTCGATCCGTGCTACTCCTGCACCGACCGCATGACGGTGGTGGACGTGCGTAAGAAGAAAAGCCAGGTGGTGCCGTACAAAGAGCTTGAGCGTTACAGCATTGAGCGCAAGAACTCGCCGCTGAAATAAGGACTCGCCATGTTTACCTTTATCAAAAAAGCGATCAAAACCGGCGCGCAGACCAGCAGCTATCCGCTGGAGCCGATCCCGGTGGATAAAAACTTTCGCGGCAAGCCGGAGCATAACCCGCAGCAGTGCATCGGCTGCGCGGCCTGCGTCAACGCCTGCCCGTCGAACGCCTTAACGGTGGAAACGGACCTCAAAACCGGCGAGCTGGCCTGGCAGTTTAACCTCGGGCGCTGCATCTTCTGCGGGCGCTGCGAGGAGGTTTGCCCGACGGTCGCCATCCGACTTTCTCAGGAGTACGAGCTGGCGGTGTGGAAAAAAGAGGATTTTCTCCAGCAGTCGCGTTTTGCGCTGTGCACCTGCCGCGTCTGCAAGCGTCCGTTCGCCGTGCAAAAAGAGATCGACTACGCTATCGCGCTGCTGAAGCACAACGGCGACGCCCGCGCGGAGCAGCACCGTGAAAGTTTCGAAACCTGCCCGGAGTGTAAGCGTCAGAAGTGCCTGCTGCCGTCTGACCGCATCGATTTAACCCGCCATATGAGAGAGGCCAGCTGATGGAAAACTTACTCGGCCCGCGCGACGATAACGGCATTCCGGTGCCGCTGACGGTGGAGGAGTCCATCGCCAGCATGAAGGCGTCGCTGCTGAAAAAAATCAAACGCTCGGCCTACGTTTACCGCGTGGACTGCGGCGGCTGCAACGGCTGTGAGATCGAGATCTTCGCCACCCTGTCGCCGCTGTTTGACGCCGAGCGCTTCGGCATCAAAGTGGTGCCGTCTCCGCGCCATGCGGACATTCTGCTGTTTACCGGGGCGGTGACCCGCGCCATGCGATCGCCCGCGCTGCGCGCCTGGCAGTCTGCGCCGGACCCGAAAATCTGCATCTCCTACGGCGCCTGCGGCAACAGCGGCGGCATCTTCCACGATCTTTACTGCGTCTGGGGCGGCACCGACAAAATCGTGCCGGTGGATGTCTATATTCCAGGCTGCCCGCCGACGCCCGCCGCCACGCTGTACGGCTTTGCGATGGCGCTCGGCCTGCTGGAGCAGAAGATCCACGCCCGCGCCCCTGGCGAGATCGACAACCAGCCCGCGGCCATTCTGCATCCGGACATGGTGCAGCCGCTGCGCGTGAAGGTGGACCGCACGGCGCGCAGGCTGGCGGGCTACCGATACGGGCGTCAGATTGCCGACGATTACCTGCGCCTGCTGAGCCAGGGCGACCATCAGGTGGCGCGCTGGCTGGAGGCGGAAAACGATCCGCGTCTCAATGAAATCGTGGCGAACCTGAACAGCATTGTGGATGAGGCGCGTATCCGATGAGTGAAACGGTGGTGTTCAGCCAGCTGAGCCGTAAATTTATTGATGAGAACGACGCCACGCCGGATGCGGCGCAGCAGGTGGTCTATTACAGCCTGGCGATTGGGCACCACCTCGGGGTGATCGACTGCCTTGAAGCGGCGCTCAGCTGCCCGTGGCCGGAATATCTGGCATGGATCGCCACGCTGGAGGAGGGTAGCCCGGCGCGGCGCAAGATGGAGGGCGTACCGAAGTACGGCGAGATCGTTATTGACGCCAACCATATCACGATGCTCGCCAACGCCTTTGACGCGGCGCTCGGCAGGCAAACCCCGGCGCAGCAGGCGTGGAGCAAAACGCTGCTCGGCATGCTGCACGATATTCATCAGGAGAGCGCCATCTACCTGATGGTGAGGAGATTACGTGACTGACGTTTTACTGTGTGTCGGCAACAGCATGATGGGCGACGACGGCGCGGGCCCGCTGCTGGCGGAGATGTGTGGCGCAAAACCGCAGGGCGACTGGGTGGTAATCGACGGCGGCAGCGCGCCGGAAAACGACGTGGTGGCCATTCGCGAGCTGCACCCGGAAAGGCTGTTGATTGTCGATGCCACCGATATGGGGCTGAACCCGGGCGAAATCCGCCTGATTGACCCGGACGACATCGCCGAGATGTTTATGATGACCACCCACAATATGCCGCTGAACTACCTGGTCGATCAGATTAAAGGTGATGTGGGCGAGGTGTTGTTTTTAGGGATCCAGCCGGACATTGTCGGGTTTTATTACCCGATGACGCCGCCGGTGAAGGCGGCGGTGGAGGAGGTGTATTCGCGGCTGGCGGGGTGGGTTGGGGACGGCGGGTTTTCTCCGCTCTGAGCAGTGCCGGGTGGCGGCTACGCCTTACCCGGCCTACAAAACCGTAGGCCTGGTAAGCGCAGCGCCACCGGGCAACTGGCTACGCCAGATCCGCCCCGTTACTCGCAATCACCTTCTTATACCACCAGAACGATTTCTTACGCTTTCTCTCCAGCGTCCCGTTGCCGGCGTCGTCGCGGTCGACGTACACAAACCCGTAGCGCTTGCTCATCTCCCCCGTTGAGGCAGACACCAGGTCAATGCAGCCCCAGGTGGTGTAGCCCATCAGCGGCACGCCGTCCGCAATTGCATCGCCCATCGCGCGGATATGCTCGCGCAGGTAGCTGATGCGGTAGTCGTCGTGGATCTCGCCGTTTTCATCAATGACGTCCTTCGCGCCGAGGCCGTTTTCCACCAGGAACAGCGGCTTCTGGTAGCGGTCGTACATCATGTTCATGGTGATGCGCAGGCCGAGAGGATCAATACCCCAGCCCCACTCGCTTACCTGAACGTGCGGGTTACGCAGAGACTTCACAATGTTCGCCGCGCTGGTGTTGCCCGCGTTCATGTCCGCCGACGCACAGCGCGAGGCGTAATAGCTGAACGAGACAAAATCGACGGTGTTTTTCAGCAGTTCGTCGTCGCCGGGATCTTTCACAATCACGACGCCTTTTTCGCGGAACACGCGAGCAGAGTAGGCCGGATAGCTGCCGCGCGCCTGCACGTCGATGAAGAACAGGTTCTCGCGATCTTTCTCCAGCGCCGTCCACACGTCTTCCGGCTTGCAGGAGTACGGGTAAAAATTGCCGCCCGCCAGCATGCAGCCGACCTGGTTTTCCGGGTTGACCTCGTGGGCGATTTTGGTCGCCAGCGCGCTCGCCACCAGCTCGTGGTGCGCGGCCTGGTATTTCACCTGATCCTCGTTTTCACCTTCCTCAAACACCAGCCCCGCGCCGGAGAACGGGCTGTGCAGCATGATGTTGATTTCGTTGAAGGTCAGCCAGTATTTCACCAGCCCGTTAAACGCCTCGAAGCAGGTGCGGGCGTAGCGGGCGAAGAAATCCACCATTTTGCGGTTGCGCCAGGAGCCGTATTCCGTCACCAGGTGCATCGGCACGTCGAAATGGCACAGGGTCACCAGCGGCTCGATGTTGTACTTTTTGCACTCCTCAAACACCGCCCGGTAGAAGGCGATGCCCTCTTTATTTGGCAGCGGCTCGTCGCCGTTCGGATAGAGGCGGCTCCAGGCAATCGAGGTGCGGAACACCGTAAAGCCCATCTCCGCCATCAGGGCGATGTCTTCTTTGTAGCGATGGTAAAAATCAATCGCCTCGTGGCTCGGGTAAAATTCGTCGTCACGCAACGAAAACCGTTTTTCCTTACCGACCTTTACCGCCAGACGGTGTGCGCCATGGGGGATCATATCGACCGTCGTCAGTCCTTTGCCGCCTTCACGGTAAGCACCTTCACTCTGGTTGGCGGCAAGCGCGCCGCCCCATAAAAATCCTTGTGGAAAAACAGACATTCTTACCTCGCTTTCAGTTTATGCTTCTGCTGCTTTGTTCTGGACCGGTGCGGTTTGCAGGGCGCGTGCTTTTTCGGCTTCGTCTTCAACCGGAATATCCTCGAACCCTAACAGCAGGGTCAGGACAAACGACAGCACGACCGCCAGCCCCATCACGCCAAACACCCAGACGATAGTCATCGGGTTGGCCGGATCGAAGAACTGCACGCTGGTGAACAGCCCCGGCGCCGCCATTGAGTGGCTGGCAAGGCCTGCCATGCCTGCGACCGCACCGCAGATAAAGCCACTGATCAGGCTCGCAATCAGCGGGCGCTTCAGACGTACCGCCACGCCGTACAGGGCCGGTTCAGAGATCCCCGCCATGATGGCGGAGGCCGCTGCCGCCAGCGCCGTCTGGCGCAACTCCGGGTTTTTCGTTTTCCACGCCACCGCCAGCGACGAGCCGCCGAGCGACAGGTTAGCGCCGATTTCCGACGGCATTACCATCCCTTCTTTGCCCGTTTCGGCAATGGTCTGGATGATGGTTGGCGTAAAGACGCGGTGCATCCCGGTCATCACCAGCAGCGGCCACAGCGCGCCCATGATGGCAACGGACAGCCAGCCCAGATAGCCGTGGATGGTGTAGACCAGCGCCGAGATGGCGCTACCGATCCAGATCCCCAGCGGGCCAATCAGCACGATGGCGAGCGGGGCGGCAATCAGCACGATCAGCATCGGCTTCAGGAAGTTTTTCGTCACCGCCGGGGTAATTCTGTCCACCCAGCGTTCGATATACGACAGGCACCAGGTCATGACCAGGGCCGGGATCACCGTGTAGGTGTATTTCACCGCCGTCACCGGGATCAGCGCGAACTCAACGTGCTCGCCCTGCGCGGCTTTCGCCATCAGCTCGATAAAGCTCGGGTGAACCAGCACGCCCGCAATGGCAATCGCCAGCGACATGTTGGTTTTGAACTTCACCGCTGCGGAAGCCGCCACCATCAGCGGCAGGAAGAAGAAGGCTCCGTCGCCGATGACCGTCAGAATGGTGAGCGTCGGCGCGCCTTTTTCCAGCACGCCGGTCATTTCGAGGATCATCGCCAGCAGTTTGACCATCGAGCCACCGATGATCGCCGGGATCAGCGGCGACATAGTGCCGATCAGCGCGTCGAGGATCCCCGCGCCAATCCGGCGCAGCGTGAGTTTCTGTGGACCTTCCGGTACGGCAGGTTGCAGGTTGGCTGGCAGCAGGTTCACCACTTCACGGTACGCCTGGGACACGGTATTGCCAATAATCACCTGGCACTGGTTGTCGTTGCGCACCACGCCGAGCACGCCGCTGATGCTTTTCAGGCGCGCGGCGTCGGTAAGGCTTTCGTCTTTCAGAACGAAGCGCAGGCGCGTCATGCAGTGGGTGACGGCGACGATGTTGTCTTTGCCGCCCAGCGCGCTGACAACGTCGTTTGCCAGCGCGGCGTAGTTTTTGGCCATCGGAAATGTTCCTGTTATCGTTGTGTGAAATGTAGGAAACCGGTTTCACATAATCATCATGAGTTTCTTTTGATCGCACAAGATCGCTTTTTATGCATTTTTTCGTTTCGTGATGACGATCACTCGTGACCGTAAAAAGCGTGACAACGCTGCTGCGACAATTTTTCTGCGGTGAAGTACACTGCGGCTCATCGGTTTTGAAGGGAATAACACTATGACCACGATGCTGGAAGTGGCGAAGCGGGCGGGCGTGTCGAAAGCGACGGTTTCCCGGGTGCTGTCGGGTAACGGTTACGTTAGCCAGGAGACCAAAGACCGGGTATTTCAGGCCATCGAAGAGAGCGGGTATCGTCCCAATTTGCTGGCGCGTAACCTAGCGACCAAACGCACCCAGACCCTGGGGCTGGTGGTGACGAACACCCTTTACCACGGCGTCTACTTTAGCGAGCTGCTGTTTAACGCCGCGCGGATGACGGAAGAAAAAGGGCGGCAGCTGATCCTCGCCGACGGCAAGCACAGCGCCGAAGAAGAGCGCGAGGCGATCCAGTACCTGCTGGATATGCGCTGCGATGCGGTGATCATCTACCCGCGTTTTCTGAGCGTGGAAGAGCTGGACGAGATTATCGACAAATGCGAGCAGCCGATCGTGGTGCTCAACCGCCGTTTGCGGAAAAACAGCAGCCACAGCGTCTGGTCCGATCATAAAGCGTCGTGTCAGGACGCGGTTTCGCAGCTGATCGCGAAAGGCCACCGGGGCATTGCGTTTATCACCGGCTCGCTGGATTCACCGACCGGCGTGGAGCGTCTCTCCGGCTACCGGGACGCCCTGGCGCAGCACGGCATTGCCCTGCGCGACGCGCTGATCGCCGAAGGGAAGTGGAGCCCGGCCAGCGGCGCGGCGGCGGTCACACAGCTGCTCAGCCGTGGCGAAGCGTTTACCGCACTGGTGGCGAGCAATGACGATATGGCGATCGGTGCCATCAAGCAGCTGCACGAGAGCGGCGTCGCCATGCCGGACGCGGTGTCCGTCATCGGCTTTGACGACGTGGCGATTGCGCCCTACATCGTGCCGTCTCTCTCCAGCGTGCGCATTCCGGTGACGGCAATGATCCAGGAGACCATCAGCCGCCTGATTTTCATGCTCGACGGCGGTGAGTTTAAATACCAGCAAACCTTCTCCGGCGAGCTTGTCCTGCGCGACTCCGTTACTGACGGCCCGCATCGCTGACGTCGACATCTGTCATCGTCACTAATGACGATGACAGCGATCAACGTTATTTATCTTCTATTAAATCAATAAATTAAAAACTGGCACGGTTTATGAATAGCTTCGCGCATAACAGTGATGCCGGAGAAGCAGATGAACCGTTTTATCATGGCCGATGCCAGTAAATGCATTGGTTGCCGTACCTGTGAGGTTGCGTGCGTGGTGTCCCATCAGGCAGAGCAGGATTGCGCCGCTCTGACTCCCGACACTTTCCTGCCGCGCATTCACGTCATTAAAGGCGTGAATATTTCCACCGCCGCTATCTGTCGCCAGTGCGAAGATGCGCCGTGCGCCAACGTCTGTCCGAACGGCGCGATTAAGCGCGAGAAAGGTTTTGTACACGTGATGCAGGAACGCTGCATCGGGTGCAAAACCTGCGTGGTGGCGTGTCCGTATGGCGCGATGGAGGTGGTGGTTCGCCCGGTGGTGCGCAACAGCGGTATCGGGCTGAGCGTGCGCGCGGAGAAAGCCGAAGCCAATAAATGTGACCTCTGCTACCACCGCGACGCCGGTCCGGCCTGTATGGAAGCCTGTCCGACGCATGCGCTGGTCTGCGTCGATCGCGACAAGCTCGAACAGATGAGTGCCGAAAAACGCCGCCGCGCGGCGTTCGACACCTCGTCATCGCTGCTGTTTTAAGCTGCAATGCGCGTGAACGGCGTACAGCTTCGGGTGCGCGGCAAAGTACAGGGCGTGGGGTTTCGGCCCTTCGTCTGGCAGCTGGCGCATCGGCTGAAGCTGACAGGCGACGTGTGCAACGACGGAGAGGGGGTCCTGGTGCGTCTCGCGGGCAGTGGGGGTGACTTTACCGCGAGACTGCGCCAGGATTGCCCACCGCTGGCGCGTATCGATCACGTTGAAACGCAGCCGTTCAGCTGGACGACGCTGCCGGACGCGTTTGTCATCCGCCACAGCGAGAGCGGGGCGATGGACACGCAAATCGTCCCGGATGCCGCCACCTGCCCCGCGTGCCTGGCGGAAATGCGCGATCCCCGCGAACGTCGCTATCGCTACCCGTTTATCAACTGCACCCACTGCGGCCCGCGTTTCACCATCATCCGCGCCATGCCGTATGACCGACCGGCCACGTCGATGGCCCCATTTCCCCTCTGTCCGCCGTGCGAAACGGAATACCGCAATCCGGCCGATCGCCGTTTTCACGCCCAGCCGGTGGCCTGCCCGGACTGTGGACCGCAGCTGGAGTGGCGAGCCGGAGACACAGTTGCCACTCGCGAATCGGCCTTAAACGCGGCGGTGGAGAGGCTGAAAAACGGCGGGATCGTGGCGGTTAAAGGGCTGGGAGGATTTCATCTGGTCTGCGACGCGCTTAACCCCCGGGCGGTACAGACGTTGCGGGCACGCAAGCAGCGCCCGACGAAGCCGCTGGCGGTGATGATCCCCCATGCGGATGATCTGCCGCAGGCCATTCAGACGCGGTTACGCTCTTCCGCTGCGCCGATTGTGCTGGCGCCAAAAGCCTCTCTTCCCGCGTTTCCTGAGGAGATTGCCCCGGGGCTGAATACGGTCGGCGTGATGCTGCCCGCGAACCCGATCCAGCACTTGTTAGTGATGGCGTGCCGGCGCCCGCTGGTGATGACCTCCGGTAACCTCAGCGGTCGCCCGCCCGCCATCACCAACCCGCAGGCGCTGGAAGCGCTCCGCGACGTGGCTGACGGTTTCCTGCTGCACAACCGCGACATTCTGCAACGGATGGATGATTCGGTGATGGATCAGGAGGGCGCAATGCTGCGTCGCGCGCGGGGTTTTGTGCCGGATGCCATCACATTACCCGCCGGATTTCGCGATATCCCTCCCATGCTGTGCACCGGCGCGGACATGAAAAATACCTTCTGCCTGGTGCGCGGCAGCCAGGCGGTGCTGAGCCAGCATTTTGGCAACCTTCGCGACGAGGGCGTTGACGCCCAGTGGCGCGCGGCGCTGGCGCTGATGCAGCAGATTTACGCTTTTCAGCCGGAACGCGTGGTGTGCGATGCCCATCCCGGATATCACGCCCAACGGTGGGCGCAGGCGCAGGGGCTGCCCGTTGCAACCGTGCTGCATCATCACGCGCATGCGGCAGCGTGTCTGGCGGAGAACGGCTGGCCGCTGGACGGCGGGGATGCTATTGCCCTGACGCTGGACGGGATAGGCATGGGCGAGAATGGCGCGCTGTGGGGCGGCGAGTGCCTGCGGGTGAACTATCTCGACTGCGAACGGCTGGGCGGTCTGCCAGCCGTTGCGCTGCCCGGGGGCGATCTGGCAGCGAAACAGCCGTGGCGCAATTTGCTCGCCCACTGTCTGGCGTTCGTACCCGACTGGCAGCAGTACCCGGAAACAGAGGCGGTACAGCGTCAAAACTGGCCGCTGCTGGCAACGGCGGTGTCACGCGGTATCAATGCGCCGCTGGCCTCTTCCTGTGGTCGTCTGTTCGACGCCGTGGCCTGTGCGCTGGGCATTGAAACGCAGCGCTATGAGGGCGAAGCCGCGTGCCGGCTGGAGGCGCTGGCCGAACGGTACGCGGGAGTCGATCATCCGGTGACGCTACAGGCGGATAACCTCACGCTGTTCTGGCAGCAGTGGCTGGCCTGGCGGGCGGAACCCGGCGAGCGCGCCTGGGCATTTCACGATGCGCTGGCGAAGGGGCTGAGTGAACTGGCGGCAACGCATGCGCGCCGACTGTCGCTCTCTACGGTGTGCTTCAGCGGAGGCGTCCTTCACAATCGCCTGCTGCGCGCGCGCCTTCGTCATTACCTTTCTGATTTCACGCTTCTGTTTCCTTCGCGCCTGCCCGCAGGTGACGGAGCGATCTCCTTCGGGCAGGCGGTGGTTGCTGCCGCCCGGTCATGTTCACAAAGGATTTAAAATGTTACGACTTTTACGCAATGAACCTCGTGCAGCGTGCCTGCTGCTGGCTCTGGTGATGGCTAATCTGCTGGCCTGGGGGCTGGCGTGGCAAACCTTTAGCGGCAGTACGGCGCTGATGGCGGCCAGCCTGCTGGCCTGGTGTTACGGGCTGCGCCACGCGGTGGATGCCGACCATATCGCGGCGATTGATACCGTCACGCGTAAGATGATGCAGCAGGGCAAACGCCCGTCCGGCGTGGGCGCATGGTTTTCCCTCGGACACTCCACCATCGTGGTGCTGGCGTCCATCGCCATTGCGGCGACCGCCACGGCGTTTCAAAAAAATATGGCGTGGTTCCACGAAACCGGCAGCCTGATTGGCACCGCCGTCTCCGCCACCTTCCTGCTGGCGATGGCGCTGGTGAATATGGTGATCCTGCGCGGCGTCTGGCGCAGTTTCCAGTCGCTTAAAAACGGCAGGCCGGTGCAGGGTGACATTACGCTGCCTGCGCAGGGTGGCGTCATGAACTGGCTGTTCGGCAAAACCTTCCGCCTCGTCAATAAAAGCTGGCAGATGTATCTGGTGGGTTTCCTGTTTGGCCTCGGCTTCGACACGGCCACCGAAATTGGCGTGCTGGGGATCTCCGCCGCCAGCGCCTCCAGCGGGATGTCGGTGTGGTCGATCATGATCTTCCCGGCGCTCTTCGCCAGCGGCATGGCGCTGGTGGATACGCTCGATAATCTGCTGATGGTGGGCGCCTACGGCTGGGCGTTCAACAAGCCGCAGCGCAAGCTGTACTACAACATGACCATCACCGGCACCTCGGTGGTGGTGGCGCTGTTTATCGGCGGGCTGGAAGCGCTGGGTCTGCTGATGGATAAGTTCGCCCTCAGCGGCGGCGTGTGGGATCTGATTGGCGCGGTGAACGACAACCTGGGTGACGCCGGGTTTGTGGTGGTCGGGCTGTTTGTCGCCTGCTGGCTGATCTCGATGGTGAACTACCGCTGGCGCGGCTATGACGGGCTGGTGGTGCGGTCCTGAACCACGCAGCCCTGTTTTTGCCCGGCGGAGCTACGCTTGCGCGGGCCTACAAGGTTTGCCGTTTTGGTGTTGAGTAGGCCGGGTAAGCGGAGCGCCACCCGGCATTACGAGGGTTAAGCAGGAAGCGATTTCAGCAGCGCGAAGGCCTCTTTCATTCTGTCTTCGCTGACAACAAAGGCGCGCATCTGACCCTCAGCATCCGTACCGCGCGCCACCATGCCCTGAGGCTCTATGGTTATTTGCCAGTTCAGATCCTGACGCTGCGTTTCACCGGCGAGATGCAGCGGTAATTCCGGCGTTTTTACTTTCACCAGCATGGCGGGTAACTTCACCGGTGCGCTGCCGCCGAGCAGGTTTTTCGCCAGGAACATGGCGCTTAACTGAATCGGTTGCAGGAACGGCAGCACCTTTCCGTTAATTTCCGCGCAGTCGCCCAGGGCATAAATGTCCGGCTGGGTGGTTTGCAGGTAGCTGTCTACCTTCACGCCGCGGTTTATTTCGGCCCCTGCGCGGTGCGCCAGCGCGGTTTCCGGGCGCAAACCCGTCGCCGCGATAACCACATCCACTTCCACGCTGCGATGGCGGTCGAGCGTTGCAAGAACGCCGGTTTCGGTTTTGCTCAGGCTCTGCAACTGCGATTTCAGCAGCAGGTGCACGCCCATGTCGGTCAGACGATGCTGTAAGCGACTGCTTACTTCTGCCGGCATCAGCGCCGACAGAATGCTGGCCGCGTGGTCAACCAGGGTGACGGATTTACCCGCCCGACAGAAGTCCATCGCCAGCTCGGTGCCAATCAGCCCGCCGCCGACAATCATCACCCTGGCGGCATCGCGTAGCCGGGTTTCGCTGGCCTGATACTCCTGCTGGCTGTTGAGCGTGACCATCAGCTCGCGGCCCTCAACCGGTGGCACAAACGCAGAGGCGCCCGTCGCCAGCACCAGCTTGTCGTACTGCCAGGTATGATCTTTCGCTTTCACCACATGGGCGTCGGCGTCAATATCCGTAACCCAGGTGTACGGAAACAGACGCAGGTTAAACTGCTCTGCGAACTCCCCCGCCGTCTGGCGGGTGAGATCTTCGGCGCGCTGATTCTGGCTAATGACGTGGCTTAAATCAGGCTTGTTGTACTCGTCCATGCTGTCGGCGGCAATCACCGTCAACGGCACGTTAGCATCCTGTTTGCGGATATTTTTCACCAGCTGGCGGGCGGCAAAGCCCGAGCCGATAATGACGATGCCGTGGCTCATTTTGCCTCCGTTGCCAGTTCATCAAAGACGTCTTTGCCGAGGGAACATTCAGGGCAGAGGAAGTTGTCCGGCACCTCGCTCCACGGCGTACCCGGCGCGACATCCTGCAACGGCTCGCCCAGTTCAGGATCGTAAATCCACTGACAGACGCTGCACTGCATGCAAGGACCGAGGTCGGCAGCGGCAGCTTCTGCTAAGGCTTCCGGCGCAACCGCCGCGGCGGGGGCGGTTTCCGGCAGCGGCGCAAGCGCCCACTGGCGTGCAATGTCGCGGCCATGCTGGCGACAGATTTCCAGCGCGTCGAGGTCCGGACGCCATTTCGCCTTCAGGCTCATGGACATCTCAAAGCCGGCATCCTGTAAACGGGTGGAGAGACGGTCTACCGCGCCGCCGCTCCAGCCGTGAGAGCCAAAGGCGCTGGCGCGTTTGTTACGAAAGCGCAGGCCGGTCATCTCTTCCACCAGTCCGGCAATCTTCGGCATCATCACGTTGTTCATGGTGGAGGTACCCACCAGCACGCCCTTGGAGCGGAAGACGTTGGTCAGGATTTCGTTTTTATCGCTACGCGCCACGTTGAAGATTTTCACCGCCACGTTCGGGTCAACTTCGTTGATACCCTGGGCAATCGCGTCCGCCATCATGCGGGTGTTGTTGGACATGGTGTCGTAGAAGATGGTGATGCGGTCTTCCTGGTAATCCGCCGCCCATTTCAGGTACAGCTCGACGATCTGGGTTGGGTTTTCACGCCATACCACGCCGTGGGAGGTCGCAATCATATCCACCGGCAGGTTGAAGCCGAGGATCTCGGTGATTTTTGGCGTGACCAGACGGCTGAACGGGGTCAGGATATTGGCGTAGTAGCGCTGGCACTGTTCGAACAGCTCGGTCTGATCCACTTCATCATTGAACAGACGTTCGTCGCAGTAGTGCTGGCCGAAGGCGTCGTTACTGAACAGCACCGCGTCACCGGTCATGTAGGTCATCATGCTGTCCGGCCAGTGCAGCATCGGAGTTTCCACGAAGATCAGCTGCTTGCCGTTGCCGATATCCAGCGAATCGCCGGTTTTTACGGTGTGGAAGTTCCACTCCGGATGGTGGTGGTGACCGTTGATGGAGTCAATGGCGTTGGTGGTGCAGTAGATCGGAGTATCCGGAATATAAGACATCAGCTCGGTCAGGGCCCCGGCGTGATCCTCTTCCGCATGGTTGATGATGATGTAATCGATGTCGTTCAGGTCGATTTCACCGCGCAGGTTCTGCACGAACTCACGGCTGAATTTGTGATCGACGGTATCGATCAGGACGTTTTTACCTTCACGGATGAGATAGCTGTTATAGCTGCTGCCGCGCAGCGTTTTGTATTCCGTGCCGTGAAAATCACGTACTTCCCAGTCACGTTGACCCACCCAATGAATGTTATTTTTAACCAGAATAGACATAGCAACCTCAGCTTAATACAGCGTTTTCAAATAAGATGGTTTGCTTATATCAAGTTGCGTGCCAACTTTTTATTTATTTGAATTTTAAGCATTTATTATTTTATGGCACATAATGGATAGTCATTATGACTATCTTAAAAATTGTCAATATGACATTATGTATTGTCAAAATGACAGTGAGGCAGACATGAGCTTTTCCGTAGACGTCCTGGCGAAAATCGCCATAGAACTGCAAACCGGTATTGGTCATCAGGACCGCTTTCAACGGCTGATCTCCACGTTGCGCCACGTGCTGGATTGCGATGCGTCGGCGCTGCTGCGTTACGAAGGGCGGCAGTTTATTCCGCTGGCTATCGACGGCCTGGCGAAGGACGTACTCGGGCGGCGCTTTACGCTGGAGGGCCACCCGCGTCTGGAAACCATTGCCCGCGCGGGCGATGTGGTGCGTTTTCCGGCAGACAGCGATCTGCCCGATCCGTACGACGGCCTGATTCCCGGGCAGGAGAGCCTGAAGGTGCACGCCTGTATTGGCCTGCCGCTGTTCGCCGGGCAGAATCTGATTGGCGCATTAACCCTCGACGGCATGTCGCCGGATCAGTTCGATACCTTCAGCGACGAAGAGCTACGGCTGATTGCCGCGCTGGCCGCCGGGGCGCTGAACAATGCGCTGCTGATAGAACAGTTGGAGAGCCAGAATATTCTTCCCGGTAGCCCGACGGTGTTTGAGCAGGTGGCGCACACCGAGATGATCGGCCTTTCGCCGGGCATGGAGCAGCTCAAAAAAGAGATTGAGATTGTCGCCGCGTCTGATTTGAACGTGCTGATCTTCGGGGAAACCGGCACCGGTAAAGAGCTGGTGGCGAAAGCGATCCACGAAGCCTCGCCGCGCGCGGTGAACCCGCTGGTGTACCTCAACTGCGCGGCGCTGCCGGAAAGCGTGGCGGAAAGCGAGCTGTTTGGTCACGTCAAAGGGGCGTTTACCGGGGCGATCAGCAACCGCAGCGGCAAGTTCGAAATGGCCGACAACGGCACGCTGTTCCTGGATGAAATTGGCGAGCTCTCCCTTTCTCTCCAGGCCAAGCTGCTGCGCGTGTTGCAGTATGGCGATATTCAACGCGTGGGTGACGATCGCAGCTTACGCGTGGATGTGCGCGTGCTGGCGGCGACGAACCGCGATCTGCGCGAAGAAGTGCTGGCGGGGAATTTCCGCGCCGATCTGTTCCACCGCCTGAGCGTGTTCCCGCTCACGGTGCCGCCGCTGCGCGAGCGGGGCGACGACGTGGTGCTGCTGGCGGGCTTTTTCTGCGAACAGTGTCGGCTCAGAATGGGGCTCTCCCGCGTGGTGCTAAGCCCCGGTGCGAGGACGCACCTTCTGAGCTACGGCTGGCCGGGTAACGTGCGTGAGCTGGAACATGCGATCCACCGTGCGGTGGTGCTGGCACGGGCAACGCGTTCGGGGGATGAAGTGGTTATTCATGCGCGCCATTTTGCACTGCATGAGGAAACGACGCCGGCCGTTAAGCCAGTTATACCGGAGAGCGTGAACGAAAACCTGCGCGAGGCGACGGACGCGTTCCAGCGCCAGATGATTACCCGCGCGCTGGAGCAGAATAACCGCAGCTGGGCGGCGTGCGCGCGGGCGCTGGAGATGGACGTCGCCAACCTCCACAGGCTGGCGAAACGTCTGGGGCTTAAGGGTTAAAGTATTCCCGCCTGGTAGAAGTCTTGCAGGTTGATTGCGCCGCAAAGCCTGCCGTGCTCGTCCACCACCGGTGCGGCGGTGATTTTACGCTTCATCAGCACCTCTTTGGCTTCAATGGCGCGGCTCTCGGCATTCAGCGTCAGCCCCCCCTGGGTCATTGCTTCGGATACCCGCGCCTCCAGTTTGCCGCTGCCCACCAGCCAGCGGCGCAGGTCGCCGTCGGTGAAGACGCCCTTCACCTGGCGGTCGTTGTCGCACACCGCAACCAGCCCCAGCCCGGTGCGGCTCAGCTCCAGCATGGCGTCCATCACGCTGGTGTCGAGCTTGACCTGCGGAATGGCATCGTCCGTGCGCATCAGGTGGTGTACCTTGTTGAGCAGACGTGCGCCGAGCGCGCCCGCAGGGTGAGAGCGGGCAAAATCTTCTTCACTAAAACCGCGCGCCTGCATCACCGCCATGGCCAGCGCGTCGCCCATCATCAGCGTGTTGACGGTGCTGGAGGTGGGGGCCAGGTGCATCGGACAGGCTTCGCGCTCAACGGAAATATCCAGCGTTGCTTTCGCGGCCAGCGCCAGCGGCGAGCGGGGTTTTCCGGTCATCGCTAACAGGGCTACCGATTTTTCTTGCAGGCGAGGGATGATGAGATCCAGCTCTTTGGCTGAACCGGAGTAGGAGATAAACAGCATCACGTCGCGGCTTTCGATCATCCCCAGATCGCCGTGCAGCGCTTCGGCAGGGTGAACGAAAAACGCCGGAGTGCCGGTGCTGGCAAGCGTCGCGGCAATCTTCTTGCCGATATGGCCGGATTTACCGATACCCGCCACGATGACCTTGCCTTCGCAGTGAATAATAGCGTTGGCTGCACGAACAAAATCCTCACCCAGACGCTCCGGCAGGCGGCTGGCTTCCTGGAGTTCCAGCAGCAGGGTCTGACGGCCTGCGTTTAACAGAAAATCACTCATTTTTCTCTCCGGTTACGATCGTTCCCATCCCCCCCTCTGACAGAAGGGGCGCTTATCATAATGCATTCTCCCTGCGCAGACCGTGGTCAATGATAAAGATTTTGCTTACGGTCATATAACCGCTTCCTTGAGGAGTCGGGGATGCTTTACCATACTGGGTTCTTACCGAACTCGTTAAATGGATGCCACATGTTCAAGCGTCGTTATGCAGCGCTGTTACCTGCGCTTATTCTTCTGTCCGCCTGTAGTAGCAAACCCAAAACTGAAGCCGTTCAGCCAACGGCTGGCGCGCCTTCCGGCGGGTTCCTGCTGGAACCACAGCATAATATGATGCAGATGGGCGGCGACTTCGCGAATAACCCTGCGGCCGAACAGTTCATCGATAAAATGGTGAGCAAGCACGATTTTGACCGCCAGCAGCTGCATGCCATTTTGTCTCAGGCGAAGCGTCTGGACTACGTGCTGCGCCTGATGGACAGGCAGGCACCGTCGGCCCAGGTGCCGACCGGGCCAAACGGCGCGTGGCTGCGCTATCGCAAACAGTTTATTACTCCGGATAACGTGCAGAACGGCGTGGCGTTCTGGAATCAGTATGAAGACGCCCTGAACCGCGCCTGGCAGGTCTACGGCGTGCCGCCGGAAATTATCGTCGGGATTATTGGGGTAGAGACCCGCTGGGGCCGCATTATGGGCAAAACCCGCATCCTCGACGCGCTGGCGACGCTCTCCTTCAACTACCCGCGCCGCGCGGAGTATTTCTCCTCCGAGCTGGAAACCTTCCTGCTGATGGCGAGAGACGAACAGGACGATCCGTTGGATCTGAAAGGTTCGTTTGCCGGAGCCATGGGCTACGGCCAGTTTATGCCGTCTTCCTATAAGCAGTACGCGGTAGATTTTAACGGGGACGGTCACATCAACCTGTGGGATCCCGAAGACGCCATCGGCAGCGTGGCCAACTACTTTAAAGCGCACGGCTGGACGCCGGGCGGCCAGGTGGCGGTGCAGGCGAACGGCGAGGCGTTCGGCCTGGAAAACGGATTTAAGACCAAATACAGCGTTGCACAGCTGGCAGCGGCAGGCTTAACGCCGTCGCAGCCGCTGGGTAACGTTGACCAGGTGAGCCTGCTGCGCCTGGATGTCGGAACGGGCTACCAGTACTGGTTCGGACTGCCGAACTTCTACACCATTACCCGCTACAACCACAGCACGCACTATGCGATGGCGGTGTGGCAGCTGGGCCTGGCGGTGTCTCAGGCGCGCGTGCCGGCGGCGTCACCGTTCAGTCAGTAATTGCCTTCTCCGCAGCCGGTGCGCCCGCACCGGCTATTTTTGAAGCCCCCTCGTAAAACCCGACGCGCATCCCCATATCTTTCGAGAAAGTGCTATCTTGTGCTGCATGTTTTTCTAAGGCCTGGAGCGAGAATGACTGACCATGAATTGATGCAGCTTAGCGAAGTGGTAGGGCTGGCGCTGAAGCAGCGCGGCGCGACTATCACGACCGCAGAATCCTGCACCGGTGGCTGGGTGGCGAAAGTGATTACCGATATTGCCGGCAGTTCCGCCTGGTTTGAACGCGGCTTTGTGACCTACAGTAACGAGGCTAAAGCGCAGATGATTGGCGTGCGTGAAGCCACGCTCGAACAGCATGGCGCGGTCAGCGAGCCGGTGGTGATCGAGATGGCAATTGGCGCGCTGAAAGAGGCGCGCGCAGATTACGCTATCTCAATCAGCGGCATCGCGGGGCCGGACGGCGGCAGCGACGTGAAGCCTGTCGGCACCGTCTGGTTTGGCTTTGCCACCTCAAAAGGTGAAGGGATCACCCGCCGGGAATGCTTCAGCGGCGATCGCGAAAGCGTGCGTCGTCAGGCAACGGAATACGCGTTAAAAACGCTCTGGCAACAATTTCTACAAAATACTTGATACTGTATGACTATACAGTATAATTGCCTCAACAGAACAGAAGTCCATGGTGAAGCGCAGTTGCTTCTCCCGGCATGACAGGAGTAATAATGGCTATCGACGAAAACAAACAGAAAGCGTTGGCGGCAGCACTGGGCCAGATCGAAAAGCAATTCGGTAAAGGCTCCATCATGCGCCTGGGTGAAGACCGTTCCATGGACGTGGAAACTATCTCCACCGGTTCGCTTTCTCTTGATATCGCACTGGGCGCTGGCGGTTTGCCGATGGGCCGTATCGTAGAAATCTACGGTCCGGAATCCTCGGGTAAAACCACCCTGACGTTGCAGGTTGTTGCGGCGGCACAGCGCGAAGGTAAAACCTGTGCGTTTATCGATGCCGAGCACGCGCTGGACCCAGTCTATGCCCGTAAGCTGGGCGTTGATATCGACAACCTGCTGTGCTCCCAGCCGGATACCGGCGAGCAGGCACTGGAAATTTGTGACGCGCTGGCGCGCTCAGGTGCGGTTGACGTGATCATCGTCGACTCCGTTGCGGCGCTGACGCCAAAAGCGGAAATTGAAGGTGAAATCGGTGACTCTCACATGGGCCTCGCGGCACGTATGATGAGCCAGGCGATGCGTAAGCTGGCGGGTAACCTGAAGCAGTCCAACACGCTGCTGATCTTCATCAACCAGATCCGTATGAAAATTGGTGTGATGTTCGGTAACCCGGAAACCACCACCGGTGGTAACGCACTGAAATTCTACGCTTCTGTCCGTCTGGATATCCGCCGTATCGGCGCGGTGAAAGAGGGTGATAACGTAGTCGGTAGCGAAACCCGCGTGAAGGTTGTGAAGAACAAAATCGCGGCACCGTTCAAACAGGCTGAGTTCCAGATCCTCTACGGCGAAGGTATCAACTTCCTCGGCGAGCTGGTTGACCTGGGCGTGAAAGAGAAGCTGATTGAAAAAGCGGGCGCATGGTACAGCTACAACGGTGACAAGATTGGTCAGGGTAAAGCGAATGCGATCTCCTGGCTGAAGGAGAACCCGGCGGCAGCGAAAGAGATTGAGAAGAAGGTGCGTGAACTCCTGCTGAGCAACCAGGACTCCAAACCTGATTTCGTGGTCGATGGCGCGGATGCTGAAGAAACCAACGAAGACTTTTAATCCTCTCGGATAAAAATGAAGGGCTGCTGATGCGGCCCTTTTTGCATTTCTGAATCGACAGGTTTTTTTATGAGTGAACCGACATCACGCCGACCAGCTTACGCGCGCTTGCTGGATCGGGCCGTGCGAATTCTTGCCGTGCGTGACCATAGCGAACAGGAGCTACGGCGGAAACTGTCAGCGCCCGTCATGAGCAAAAATGGGCCAGAAGACATTGATGCCACCGCGGAGGATTATGACCGTGTGGTTGCCTGGTGCTATGAGCATCACTATCTGGATGACGGCCGTTTTGCCGCTCGCTTTCTCGCCAGCCGCGGCCGCAAAGGTTACGGCCCCGCGCGTATCCGCCAGGAGCTGAACCAGAAAGGCGTAGCCCGTGAATCGATTGAAAAAGCCATGCGTGAAAGTGAAATCGACTGGTGCGAACTGGCGCGCGAACAGGCAGTACGTAAGTACGGAGAGCCGCTGCCGCGTGAATTTTCAGAAAAAGTTAAAATCCAGCGCTTTTTGCTCTACCGCGGCTTCCTGATGGAAGATATTCAGGATATCTGGCGTAATTTTACCGATTGAACGCATGCGGGATTTTACTTCCCACTAAAGAAAACTTATCTTATTCCCACTTTTTCCAGTAGCTGGTCCGTCCAACTGTTTACAGATACAGATCTGCTGCGACATTTCGTTAGCTTGATTTCAGGATAATTATGAGCAAGAGCACCGCTGAGATCCGTCAGGCGTTTCTCGATTTTTTCCATAGTAAGGGACACCAGGTTGTTGCCAGCAGCTCCCTGGTACCGAACAACGACCCGACTCTGCTGTTTACCAACGCCGGGATGAACCAGTTCAAGGATGTATTCCTTGGTCTCGACAAGCGTAATTATTCCCGCGCTACAACCTCACAGCGTTGCGTGCGTGCGGGCGGTAAACACAACGATCTGGAAAACGTCGGTTACACCGCGCGCCACCATACCTTCTTCGAAATGCTGGGTAACTTCAGCTTCGGTGACTACTTCAAACACGACGCCATTCAATACGCGTGGGAACTGCTGACCGGTGAAAACTGGTTCAATCTGCCGAAAGAGCGTCTGTGGGTGACCGTGTACGAGACCGATGACGAAGCGTTCGACATCTGGGAAAAAGAAGTGGGTATCCCTCGCGAACGTATCATTCGTATCGGTGACAACAAAGGCGCGCCTTACGCGTCCGACAACTTCTGGCAGATGGGCGACACCGGCCCTTGCGGTCCGTGCACTGAGATTTTCTACGATCACGGCGACCATATCTGGGGCGGCCCTCCGGGCAGCGCGGAAGAAGATGGCGATCGCTACATTGAGATCTGGAACATCGTCTTCATGCAGTTTAACCGTCAGGCCGACGGCACCATGGAGCCGCTGCCAAAACCGTCCGTCGATACCGGTATGGGTCTGGAGCGTATCGCGGCCGTTCTGCAACACGTCAACTCTAACTATGAGATTGACCTGTTCAGCACCCTGATCAAAGCCGTTGCCGACGTGACGGGCGCAACCGATCTGAACAACAAGTCTCTGCGCGTTATCGCAGACCATATTCGTTCCTGTGCGTTCCTGATTGCCGACGGCGTTATCCCGTCGAATGAAAACCGTGGCTATGTGCTGCGTCGTATCATTCGTCGTGCGATCCGTCATGGCAACATGCTGGGCGCGAAGGACACCTTCTTCTATAAGCTCGTTGGGCCACTGATTGGCGTGATGGGCTCTGCCGGCGAAGAACTGAAACGCCAGCAGGCGCAGGTCGAGCAGGTTCTGAAAACCGAAGAAGAGCAGTTTGCCCGTACGCTGGAGCGCGGACTTGCGCTGCTGGACGACGAGCTGGCGAAACTCCAGGGCGACACGCTGGATGGCGAAACGGCTTTCCGCCTGTACGACACCTACGGCTTCCCGGTTGACCTGACGGCTGACGTTTGCCGCGAGCGCAACATCAAAGTTGACGAAGCCGGCTTCGAAGCCGCAATGGAAGAGCAGCGTCGTCGTGCGCGTGAATCCAGCGGTTTTGGCGCAGACTACAATGCAATGATCCGCGTTGATAGCGCGTCTGAATTTAAAGGCTACGAAGAGCTGGCCCTGACCAGCAACGTGACCGCGCTGTTTGTTGACGGGAAAGCCGTAGACAGCATTAGCGCGGGCCAGGAAGCGGTTGTCATCCTGGATAAAACGCCATTCTATGCGGAATCCGGCGGCCAGGTTGGCGATAAAGGCGAACTGAAGGGCAATGGCTTTAGCTTCAGCGTAAGCGACACCCAGAAATACGGTCAGGCGATTGGTCACCAGGGCAAACTGGTTTCTGGTTCTCTGAAAGTGGGCGAGGGCGTTCAGGCCAACGTTGATGAAGCTCGCCGCGCGCGCATTCGTCTGAACCACTCGGCAACCCACCTGATGCACGCTGCCCTGCGCGATGTGCTGGGTACGCACGTTGCACAGAAAGGTTCACTGGTTAACGACAAAATGCTGCGTTTCGACTTCTCGCATTTTGAAGCGATGAAGCCGTCTGAAATCCGTGCGGTGGAAGATCTGGTGAATGCGCAGATCCGTCGTAACCTGCCAATCGAAACCCACGTTATGGATCTCGAGGACGCGAAGAAGAAAGGTGCGATGGCGCTGTTTGGCGAGAAATATGACGACCGCGTTCGCGTGCTGAGCATGGGCGACTTCTCTACCGAACTGTGCGGCGGTACTCACGCATCGCGCACCGGTGATATCGGTCTGTTCCGTATCGTTTCTGAATCAGGCACCGCGGCGGGCGTTCGTCGTATCGAAGCGGTGACCGGGGAAGGCGCCATCGCCAGCCTGCACGCGCAGAGCGACCAGCTGCATGAGATCGCGCAGCTGCTGAAAGGCGATAGCCAGAACCTGGGCGAGAAAGTGCGTGTCGCGCTGGATCGTACCCGTCACCTGGAAAAAGAGCTCCAGCAGCTGAAAGAACAGGCTGCGGCGCAGGAGAGCGCAAACCTCTCCAGCAAAGCGGTAGACATTAAGGGCGTCAAACTGCTGGTCAGCGATCTGGCGGGCGTTGAGCCTAAGATGCTGCGTACGATGGTCGACGATCTGAAGAACCAGCTTGGTTCAACGGTTATCGTGCTGGCAACGGTCGCAGAGGGTAAGGTTTCTCTGATTGCGGGCGTCTCTAAGGATGTGACGGACCGTGTTAAAGCAGGGGAATTGATTGGCATGGTCGCCCAGCAGGTGGGTGGCAAAGGTGGCGGTCGTCCGGACATGGCGCAAGCCGGTGGTACGGATGCGGCGGCACTTCCCGCGGCATTGGCCAGCGTTGAAAGCTGGGTAAGCGCGAAACTGTAATAACTAAAAAGCACAAGCAGACGCCATAACGGTAACGTTATGGCGTCTTGCTCACTGCGCTATCGATAACGATAAAGTCAGGTTGAGTTTGTGTATATCGGCTAAACTTACGTTTAACAGAATGTGATGCCGTGACTGCTTACACTTTACGTGTTTGTCATCGCTTACTTTTTGGCGTTATATGATGGATAATGCCGGGATACAAGAGACCCGACTCTTTTAATCTTTCAAGGAGCAAAGAATGCTGATTCTGACTCGTCGAGTTGGTGAGACCCTCATGATTGGGGATGAGGTCACCGTGACAGTTTTAGGGGTAAAGGGTAACCAGGTACGTATTGGTGTTAACGCTCCTAAAGAAGTATCTGTCCACCGTGAAGAGATCTACCAGCGTATCCAGGCTGAAAAATCCCAGCAGTCCAGTTACTGATATTGTCGCGTCTCGCTGTCGGGCGAGACGCAACCCTCCTGCTATTTTTCCTGCATAAAGTTACCGTTCTATTTCAAACGCTTCGTTTTTGACCACTCTCATAATCTTATCTCGTCGAAATGACCCGCTTCTCTCAACAGATTTCTGTGAAGATGCCTGCAAAATCCGCTTATAAAACACTCTCTTTGCGGCTTTTACATGCGAATTGCGTGCGAATTGTGCAAACGGAAAAAGCATGTGGAAAATTGTTTGACTTATAAGTCCCAGAAAGTAATATATGCGCCACGCAGCGACGAGAAACTCTTAACGAGTTACTCGAAGCACTCGAAAGAGGCGTTGTGTGGTGAGGTGGCCGAGAGGCTGAAGGCGCTCCCCTGCTAAGGGAGTATGCGGTCAAAAGCTGCATCCGGGGTTCGAATCCCCGCCTCACCGCCATTTTGCATCCGTAGCTCAGCTGGATAGAGTACTCGGCTACGAACCGAGCGGTCGGAGGTTCGAATCCTCCCGGATGCACCATCTATTACTTCATATTGCTTTCGAAGTGATATGAATATCGAGCAGTACAGTAGTAAATCCCGATGCATCCGTAGCTCAGCTGGATAGAGTACTCGGCTACGAACCGAGCGGTCGGAGGTTCGAATCCTCCCGGATGCACCATTTACTATTTCTGAAAGCAGTTCCCTGATGCATCCGTAGCTCA
>NZ_JAOBZC010000015.1:0-110720 GCF_029838645.1 Enterobacter sp. GD03975 | reverse complement strand
ATACGTCGAAAAAATGTAGTCCAGGTAAGGCGAAGCCGTCACCTGGCAGATCTCAGACTGCACACCACTCCATAATAAACTCAGCAATCCCGTCCACGTTATTCAAATCCAGAACCGGTACGTCCAGCGACAACGCAACGTCACTGGCTACGGCAATAACATGCTCATCCAGCGTTAACTCACTTACGTTATGCCCCGCATCGCTTCTGAACAGCAGGATCTTCGCAACAGCCTCATGCTTGAACCCCTCAACCAGCACCAGATCCAGCGTGGAGTAATCCATCCGGCTGACAAGATAAGCGAGATCCAGCGGGGCTTCATCCGGGGTTTCTGTCATTAACGCCCAGCGCTGGTTACTCGCCACCATCGTTTGCGCAGCGCCAGCCTTACGCAGCTCATAGCTATCTTTCCCCGGCTTATCGACGTCCATGTTATGGTGCGTGTGCTTAATCAGTCCGGGACGAATGCCTTTAGCGCAAAGTGCAGGTATCAGTTTTTTTAGCAGCGTAGTTTTCCCGGTGCCGCTCCAGGCAGAGATCGCTAAAACGGGTATCATTTCTTCTCCTGCATCATCTGCAAATCTTCCGTCGTGTTTACATTCATAAACGCCGATTTCATGTCGCTAAAATCAACGGCGTGCCCCCCTGACTGGCGCATAAATACCATTACGCGTCGCTCTCCTGAAGCCAAATAAGCCTCCAGCGCGGGGATTAACGCGCGGTGAATCAATGCGATCGTAGGATGGTCGCGTTCACCGTCGTGCACCCAGACGACGGGAGCACCATCGCGCCGCTCCGCCAGACGTTCAGCCAGACAGGACGGGATGAAGGGCGTATCACATGAACAAAAGAGAAACCACTCTCCGTGTGACTGCTGCATAACGGAAAGCATTCCCGCCAGCGGGCCGGGGTAGTCCACCAGGTTATCCTGATAAACCGGATATCCACTGCGCTGATAAATATCAATATGCCGGTTAGCGCTGATCGCCATCGACGACACCTGATTTGCCAGCGTATCAGCAACATGCTGCCATAAGGGGGTATTGTTCAGGAGCTGAAGACCCTTATCTTTTCCGCCCATTCGCGTTGCCCGGCCCCCGGCCAGAACGACCCCGATGATTTGCTGGCATTGATTCACGAATATCGCCTCTTTTATTGTGGGATTGACCCTGCTAACGTGTCTCTCTAAATGAAAGGAGCACTACCATGAAATGTAAACGTCTTAATGAAGTCATTGAGCTTCTCCAGCCGGCCTGGCAAAAAGAGCCAGAGCTGAATCTGATGCAATTTTTACAGAAACTGGCGAAAGAGTCAGGTTTTGATGGTGAACTGGCAGACCTTTCTGACGACATCCTGATCTACCACCTCAAAATGCGTGACTCGGCTAAAGATGCTGTAATCCCTGGCATTCAGAAAGATTATGAAGAGGATTTTAAAACCGCATTACTGCGCGCCCGAGGCGTAATTAAAGAGTAAAAGCTTGTAAGCGGAGCCACCGAAATCGCCACAAGATGATATCCTGAATCATTCGTATAATTTCCGGATGATCGGATGAACGACCAGGCTTTTACTTTCCAGACATTACACCCGGATACCATTGTGGATGCGCTGTTCGAGCAGGGTATTCGGGTGGATTCCGGGTTAACCCCTTTAAACAGCTACGAAAACCGCGTCTATCAATTCCAGGACGAAGAGCGCCAGCGCTTTGTCGTAAAGTTCTACCGTCCGCAGCGCTGGTCCGCAGAACAAATTCAGGAAGAGCATCAGTTTGCCCACGATCTGCTGGCTGACGATGTTCCCGTTGCGGCACCGATCAAATTCAATAACCAAACGCTGCTGAGCCATCAGGGCTTTTACTACGCGATATTTCCGAGCCTGGGCGGAAGACAGTTTGAGGCGGATAATATCGATCAGATGGAATGGGTCGCCCGCTATCTGGGGCGCATTCATCAGACGGGACGCAAAAAACCGTTTGTTGCCCGTCCGATGATTGGTGTTCAGGAATACCTTAATGAGCCGCGACAGGTATTCGAAACATCGGCGCTGATCCCGAAGGCGCTTAAGGATAAATTTCTTTCGGCGACCGATAAGCTTATTGATGCGGTAAAAACCTGCTGGCGGGATGATATTACCGCTCTGCGCCTGCACGGTGACTGCCACGCCGGGAATATTCTCTGGCGTGATGGCCCCCTGTTTGTCGATCTCGATGACGCACGTATGGGGCCTGCGGTTCAGGATCTGTGGATGCTGCTCAACGGTGATAAAGCCGAGCAGCGCATGCAGCTTGAGACCATAATTGAAGCTTATGAAGAATTTAGCCCCTTTAATTCAGATGAAATTGCCTTGATAGAGCCTTTACGTGCGATGCGATTTGTTTATTATCTCGCGTGGTTAATCAGGCGTTGGGAAGACCCGGCTTTTCCCCGAAATTTCCCCTGGCTTACCGGGGAGGATTACTGGCGCAGCCAGATATCCACATTTACCGAGCAGGTTAAGGTTCTTCAGGAACCCCCTTTGCAATTAACGCCGATGTATTAATTGGACACACTCAGGAGAGAGTTAATCATGAAAAAAATTTGGCTGGCGCTGGCTGGTATGATTCTGGCATTTAGCGCAACTGCTGCGCAGTTTACCGACGGCAAGCAGTACATTACGCTGGACAAGCCTGTTGCTGGCGAGCCTCAGGTGCTGGAGTTCTTCTCCTTCTACTGCCCGCACTGCTACGAGTTTGAGCAGGTGCTTCATGTTTCTGACAACGTGAAGAAAAAGCTGCCTGAAGGCACCAAAATGACGAAATACCACGTTGAGTTCCTTGGCCCATTGGGTAAAGACCTGACTCAGGCGTGGGCGGTGGCGATCGCGCTCGGTGTGGAAGATAAGATCACCGCGCCAATGTTTGAAGCGGTACAGAAAACCCAGACCGTACAGACCACGGCAGATATCCGTAAAGTGTTCGTGGATGCCGGCGTGAAAGGTGAAGACTACGACGCAGCCTGGAACAGCTTTGTGGTGAAATCTCTCGTGGCACAGCAGGAAAAAGCTGCCGCAGACTTCCAGTTGCAGGGCGTGCCGGCGATGTATGTTAACGGCAAATACCAGGTGAATATGCGTGGTATGGACACGACCAGCATGGATATCTTCGTACAACAGTACGCTGATACCGTGAAACACCTGGTTGAGAAAAAGTAACAAACATAAAGAAAAACGCCGGTCATTGACCGGCGTTTTTGTATGAAGATTTAATCTTCGCTATCTGTTCGTCTTTCTCTTTCCAGAGTGTATTAAGCCAAAGCTGGAAACGACGTTTGAAGTTCTTATCGTTTACGTAATCACCGTGCAGCGCCGCATCTACGGGCACCAGATCAACGCGGACTACGATACGTGTCAGCCTGCCGCTGAGCATATCGTAAAACGGCGTCCTGTCGTTTTCCGGATAGCAGAGCGTTACGTTCAGCAACTTATCAAACTGCTCGCCCAGCACGTTGAGCGCCATCGCGATACCCGCGGCCTTTGGCGGCAATAGATTCTGATAGGGAGAGCGTGTCTGCTGTCGCTTCTCTTCGGTAAAGCGTGACCCTTCGACGAAGTTAACGATGGTGGTGGGATGCGCGCGAAACTTCTCGCAAGAACGGCGTGTGGTTTCCACATCCTTACCGCGACGTTCCGGATGACGAATTAAATAGCTGCGTGAATAGCGTTTCATAAACGGCATATCCAGCGCCCAGCAGGCCAAACCAATGAAGGGCACCCAGGCCAGCTGCTGCTTCAGGAAGTATTTGTTCATCGGGATGTGTTTGCGAAACAGCACACACAATACAACGATATCGGCCCAGCTGTGGTGATTGCAGATCAGCAGATACCAGTGCTTTTTGTTCAGCTTTTCCAGGCCCTCAACATCCCACTTCAGCCAGGGGTTCAGATACAACAGGATCGCCAGCCCTTCACACCAGCAGTACATCATAAAATTACAAAAAGCAGACACTGCGCGCCATACCGGAGGGACGGGCAGCAGGAGCTTAATTATTCCGGCAACGATGATTGGCACAGAACAGGCGATGGTAACCAGAATAGTTAAAATGACGCTTAGCAATAATGTTATCGCAGCGAGTAGTCTCGACATAATGAATATTTTCAGATAGTTAGCTGTAATTGAGCAGCCGGCTATCCGGTGCTGGGCGCCGATCTTATCAGAAATACGCCCAGACCAGGGCGCTTTCACACGAAGAGGCTGCTGCTTTTCCTGCTATGCAGCAAAATTCACTATATAGACATGGTGCTTAAGGCTTATATCCACATAGACTAAATAACCACCAGTGGGAAGGGATCTTAAGCGATCTCAACTCAACCAGTTGTTTTTATTGAATAAATAAGTTTGCCTCATCAGCTTTATTGAACTGTTATTCACCTGTATTAAAAATATGCACAAACTTATCCACAGTTTGATTTTGCGAGCGATCTTCACGATCGCAAAATCTTTTTCTGTATAAAGCGCTAAAACCTGATGTTTTCATCCTTCTGTGGCATCCTTTACCCATAAATTCATAACAGGCACGGACATTATGGTTCAGATCCCAGAAAACCCACTTATACTCGTCGATGGCTCTTCTTACCTGTATCGGGCGTATCATGCGTTTCCTCCTCTGACCAACAGCGCAGGGGAACCTACCGGCGCAATGTACGGCGTGCTGAATATGCTGCGCAGCCTCATTCTGCAATATCACCCAACCCATGCGGCCGTGGTGTTTGATGCGAAGGGTAAAACCTTCCGCGATGAATTATTTGAGCATTACAAATCTCACCGCCCTCCCATGCCTGACGATCTGCGTGCGCAGATTGAACCGCTGCACGCTATGGTGAAAGCGATGGGGCTGCCATTACTGGCGGTCTCAGGAGTTGAAGCTGATGACGTAATAGGTACTCTGGCGCGCGAAGCGGAAAAAGCCGGCCGCCCGGTCCTGATCAGTACCGGTGATAAAGACATGGCGCAGCTGGTAACGCCGGGGATCACGCTGATCAACACCATGACCAATACCATTCTTGGCCCGGAAGAAGTTGTCGCCAAATATGGCGTGCCGCCAGAACTCATTATTGATTTCCTCGCCCTGATGGGGGATTCCTCAGATAACATTCCTGGCGTGCCGGGCGTGGGCGAAAAAACGGCTCAGGCACTGCTGCAAGGGCTGGGTGGGCTGGATACGCTGTACGCAGAGTCCGACAAAATTGCCGGGCTTACCTTCCGTGGCGCAAAAACCATGGCCGGAAAGCTCGCCGATAACAAAGAGGTGGCTTATCTCTCCTATCAGCTGGCCACCATCAAAACCGACGTAGAGCTGGAGCTTACCTGCGAGCAGCTTGAAGTGCAGGAACCCGCGGCAGACGAACTGCTTGGCCTGTTCAGAAAATACGAATTTAAACGCTGGACCACGGATGTCGAAGCCGGGAAATGGCTTCAGGCGAAAGGGGCAAAACCTGCCGCGAAGCCGAAAGAGACCCTCGTCGTTGATGCTGAAGAGCAGGAAGAAGAAGAGGCGGCAGCGCTCTCCTTCGACAACTATGAAACCCTCCTTGAGGAATCACAGCTCGTCGCCTGGATTGAAAAGCTGAAAAAAGCACCCGTGTTTGCTTTCGATACCGAAACGGACAGCCTCGATAATATTTCTGCCAATATGGTGGGCCTGTCCTTCGCAACGGAGCCGGGTATTGCAGCCTATGTTCCGGTAGCGCATGACTATCTGGATGCGCCAGAGCAAATCTCCCGCGAGCGTGCCTTAGAACTGCTGAAGCCGATTCTGGAAGACGAGAACGCGCTGAAGGTGGGGCAAAACCTGAAGTACGACCGCGGTATTCTGCAAAACTACGGCATTGAGCTGCGTGGTATCGCTTTTGACACCATGCTGGAATCCTACATTCTGGACAGCGTGGCGGGCCGCCACGATATGGACTCCTTATCTGACCGTTGGCTGAAGCACAAAACCATCACTTTTGAAGAAATTGCCGGTAAGGGTAAAAATCAGCTGACCTTTAACCAGATTGCGCTGGAAGAGGCTGGCCGCTACGCCGCGGAAGACGCTGACGTCACGCTACAGCTGCACCTTAAAATGTGGCCAAAATTGCAGAAGCACGAAGGGCCGCTGAATGTGTTCCAGAACATTGAGATGCCGCTGGTGCCGGTGCTGTCCCGCATTGAGCGTAACGGCGTTAAAATCGACCCAACCGTGTTGCATAACCACTCTGGCGAGCTGGCGCAGCGACTGACCGAGCTGGAACAGAAAGCGCATGAGCTGGCGGGCGAGGCGTTCAACCTGTCGTCCCCGAAACAGCTGCAAACCATCCTGTTTGAAAAACAGGGTATCAAGCCGCTGAAGAAAACCCCGGGTGGCGCTCCTTCAACCTCTGAAGAGGTGCTGGAAGAGCTGGCGCTGGACTATCCGCTGCCAAAAGTTATTCTGCAATACCGTGGTCTGGCGAAGCTGAAATCGACCTATACCGACAAACTGCCGCTGATGATCAACCCGAAAACGGGCCGCGTACACACCTCTTATCATCAGGCCGTGGCGGCGACCGGGCGCCTTTCATCAACCGATCCTAACCTCCAGAACATTCCGGTGCGTAATGAAGAGGGCCGCCGTATTCGCCAGGCTTTCATTGCGCCAGAGGATTATCTGATTGTTTCCGCAGACTACTCGCAAATCGAACTGCGCATTATGGCGCACCTGTCGCGTGATAAAGGCCTGCTGACGGCGTTTGCCGAAGGGAAAGACATCCACCGGGCAACCGCTGCCGAAGTGTTTGGGCTGCCGCTGGAGAGCGTGACGAACGAACAGCGTCGTAGCGCAAAAGCGATCAACTTTGGTCTGATTTACGGTATGAGCGCCTTTGGCCTGTCACGTCAGCTCAACATTCCGCGTAAAGAGTCGCAGAAGTATATGGATCTCTACTTCGAGCGGTATCCGGGCGTGCTGGAATATATGGAGCGCACCCGCGCGCAGGCGAAAGAGAAAGGCTACGTTGAAACGCTGGACGGTCGTCGTCTCTACCTTCCGGACATCAAATCCAGCAACGCCGCGCGCCGCGCGGGTGCTGAACGTGCTGCGATCAACGCCCCGATGCAGGGCACGGCCGCAGACATCATTAAACGTGCGATGATCGCCGTTGATGCCTGGCTGGAAAAAGAGAAACCGCGCGTAAAAATGATCATGCAGGTACACGATGAACTGGTATTTGAAGTTCATAAAGACGACCTGGATACGGTCTCACAGAAAATCCATGAACTGATGGAAAACAGCATGAAGCTGGACGTTCCGTTGCTGGTGGAAGTAGGCAGCGGCGAAAACTGGGATCAGGCTCACTAAAGGTTCACGGAACAACGCGCGTTTTATGTAAGTAAGCAACATAAGAACGCGCATTTTGTGACGATCATTAGAATTCCCTATGTAAAGAATGAAAAAAAACTACAAAAAGTGCTTTTTCCAACGATAAAAAAAGAGTAGAGTTAGCGATGTAGGGTACAGAGGTAAGATGTTCTATCTTTCAGACCTTTTACTTCACGTAATCGGATTTGGCTGAATATTTTAGCCGCCCCAGTCAGTAATGACTGGGGCGTTTTTTATTGCGGCAAGGAAAGTTTCGGGCGAAAAAAACGCGGTCATCGCCGCGCCTGTTGTTACTCTGCTTCCGCTTCTGTCGCCGGTTCCAGGTCGTTAAACCAGCTGTCGAGCTTCTGCCGCAGTTTGTCCACGCCCTGCTTTTTCAGCGAGGAGAACGGTTCAACCTGCACATCACCGTTGAATGCCAGCACCGCCTCACGAACCTTGTTCACCTGCGCCTTGCGCGCGCCGCTCGCCAGCTTATCCGCTTTTGTCAGCAGCACCAGCACCGCAATATCGCTTGCCACCGCCCAGTCAATCATCTGCTGGTCGAGATCTTTTAGCGGGTGTCGAATATCCATCAGCACCACCAGACCTTTCAGACACATGCGTTTTTCCAGGTATTCACCCAGCGCACGCTGCCATTTGATCTTCATCTCTTCCGGTACCTGCGCGTAACCGTAGCCCGGTAAGTCGACCAGGCGTTTGCCTTCAGCCACTTCAAACAGGTTAATCAGCTGAGTACGGCCAGGTGTTTTTGAGGTACGCGCCAGGTTTTTCTGATTGGTCAGCGTATTCAGGGCGCTGGATTTTCCCGCATTGGAGCGGCCAGCAAATGCCACTTCAATCCCTGTGTCTGAGGGCAGGTGGCGAATATCGGGCGCACTGGTGACAAAATGCGTCTGTTGGTAGTTCCAGGTAGTCACGTGGTCGTCTCCAAAAATCGTAATCTGCGGGGGATTATACCTGAATGCGGGCAAAAGGCTTTTCCCATCGTCATTGAGCTGTAAGTAAAGACCTTACGGCGTGTGAGAGATCTGCCTTTATGCTTATGAGAAATTTAAGAGAAATCGCAGGCGCTAAAAGAATCAAAACATTAAAATTCAAATAGTTAATAATGAGTAATTATCTGAAAATCCGGTTTAGTACCTTTTCGTTGCTTGTTAGTTTAAGAGAACAAGGTAAAGTGTGCGTCAAGGCGAGGATGCCAGCAGGATAACGACTTAAGGATAAGGGTCAGGAGCGCCAGGAGGCGAAGACTCAGGATTGTCAGGACGACCGGCGCCTGGAGGCGTTTTTAACAGGAAACGGAACCGTATCACGGACGGTAGTAGCTAAGGGATAAACAGGGTTTGTTGTAGGCAAACACGGAATGTCTGGCCCGTTAAGGGTTGTGAGTCAGGAAAAAAGGCGACAGATTGCTCTGTCGCCTTTTTTCTTTGCTTGCTTTCTGCTAGATTTCGCCGCAATTCTATACTGAAGAAAACGACTTAAAGATAAAACATCATGAAAAAACCGACCTCCGCTGCGGGTGCGAAACGCCCTGCAAAAGCACGCCGCAAAACGCGCGAAGAACTGAATCAGGAAGCGCGCGATCGCAAACGCGATAAAAAACACCGTGGCCATGCTTCGGGTAGCCGTGCTAACGGTGGCGGTGCCGCAGGCGCTTCTGCAAAAGGCAAACAGCAGAAAGATCCTCGTATCGGCAGTAAAACTCCCATTCCACTGGGCGTGACAGACACGCCGGTCACTAAGCAGCACAAACCAAAGAGCGAGAAACCTATGCTTTCACCGCAGGCTGAGCTGGATATGCTGGAGAACGATGAGCGCCTGGACGCGCTGCTGGAACGTCTTGAAGAGGGTGAAACCCTGACCGCCGAAGAGCAGTCCTGGGTGGACGCCAAACTGGACCGCATTGATGAACTGATGCAAAAGCTGGGTCTGTCCTACGATGATGAAGAAGACGAAGAGGAAGATGAAAAGCAGGAAGATATGATGCGTCTGCTGAAAGGTGGAAACTAACATTTGCACCCGGCAGGTACACTCGTCCTGCTTATAACCCTTCCGGTTATATGTTATCTGGTGTGGTTATTCGTTAAACTACGGCGGTTGTCGCGGCGACAGAAGTGGCTGCGCACCCGAATGATGGCCCGCAACGGGACCAGAACGGGCCGCCGTATACGAACGCGACATCAACGGAAGGAGTGAGCATGTCTGTACCATCTATTGACTGGGATTTGGCCCTGATCCAGAAATATAACTATTCCGGGCCGCGTTATACTTCATACCCCACCGCGCTGGAGTTCTCCGACGCTTTCGGCGAGGCGGATTTTCAGCAGGCTGTCGCGCGCTACCCCGAGCGACCGCTGTCGCTCTACGTCCATATTCCGTTCTGCCACAAGCTTTGCTACTTCTGCGGCTGCAATAAAATCGTTACCCGCCAGCAGCACAAAGCTGACCAATACCTCGATGCGCTAGAGCAGGAAATCCTGCACCGCGCACCGCTGTTTTCCGGGCGCCACGTCAGCCAGCTTCACTGGGGCGGCGGTACGCCAACCTACCTGAATAAAGCGCAAATTAGCCGCCTGATGACGCTGCTGCGCGAGAACTTCAGCTTCATCAACGACGCCGAAATCTCGATCGAGGTCGATCCGCGTGAAATCGAGCTGGATGTGCTCGATCATTTACGCGCCGAGGGCTTCAACCGCCTGAGCATGGGCGTGCAGGACTTCAACAAAGAAGTACAGCGCCTGGTCAACCGCGAGCAGGATGAAGCGTTTATCTTTGCCTTACTCAACCATGCGCGTGAAATCGGCTTTACCTCAACGAACATCGACCTGATATACGGCCTGCCGAAGCAGACGCCGGAAAGCTTTGCCTTCACGCTTAAACGCGTGGCTGAGCTCAACCCGGACCGCCTGAGCGTCTTTAACTATGCGCACCTGCCGACGCTGTTCGCCGCTCAGCGCAAAATCAAAGATGCGGATCTGCCCTCCGCCCAGCAGAAGCTGGACATTTTGCAGGAGACCATCGCCTCGCTGACCGAAACCGGCTATCAGTTTATCGGTATGGATCACTTTGCCCGTCCGGACGACGAGCTGGCGATTGCCCAGCGCGAAGGTATTCTCCACCGTAACTTCCAGGGATACACCACTCAGGGCGATACCGATCTGCTTGGAATGGGCGTCTCCGCCATTAGCATGATTGGCGACTGCTACGCCCAGAACCAGAAAGAGCTGAAGCTGTACTATCAGCAGGTAGACGAAACCGGCAACGCGCTGTGGCGCGGCATCGCGTTAACGCGCGACGACTGCATCCGTCGTGATGTGATTAAGGCGCTGATCTGCAACTTCCGCCTCGATTTCAGCGAGGTGGCGTCGCAATGGGATCTGCACTTCAGCGATTACTTTGCCGAAGACCTGAAGCTTCTGGCGCCGCTGGCGAAAGACGGGCTGGTGGATGTGTCGGAGAGCGCGATTGAGGTCACGCCGAAAGGGCGTCTGTTGATTCGTAATATCTGCATGTGCTTCGACGCCTATCTGCGCCAGAAAGCGCGTATGCAGCAGTTCTCGCGGGTGATTTGAGCTGCAATGCCGGGTGGCGGCTTTGCCTTTCCCGGCCAACTTAAGTACGGGATGTAGGCCGGGTAAGCGAAGCGCCACCCGGCTTTTCCTCAACAGCTCGCTAGCTAAACAGCCCAACCAGCGCCGCACACAGCACCGCCGCAACGGCAGTTTGTGGCGTGTGGCTTTCCGCTGCTCCGCTCGAAAGCAAAGTCACTAATGATTCCAGCATGATGCTCCCCCCAATTTCCGGGCACGATCATACAAAACTCATCGGAACAGTAAAGCGCAAAATAACGGCAATTTGCGCTCAATTAATCATCTTTACACTGCGGTAGAGATCACTCCATTCCCAGCTCTTTCAGCTTGCGCGTCAGGGTGTTTCGACCCCATCCCAGCAGGCGAGCCGCTTCCTGTTTGTGGCCCTGAGTATGACGAAGCGCGGTAGTCAACAGCGTGCGCTCCATCTCAGGCTGCGCTTCGGAGAGCAGATTTTGATGACCGGAACGCAGCGCGCGATCGGCCCACTGCGCCAGCAACGTCGCCCAGCTGTCCGGCAGCGCATGTCCGGTGCTGCTTTCGGGCACGGTGGCTTCAAACAGTTCGGCAGGGAGATCCTGAATCAATACCTCCTGTCCGGCGGCCATCACGGTCAGCCAGCGGCAGGTGTTTTCCAGCTGACGCACGTTGCCCGGCCACGCCAGACGGGTGAGGGCGGCATCCGTTTCGGGGTGAAGCTGCTTGGCTTCCACGCCCAGCTCGCGGGCCGCCACTTGCAGGAAATGACGCGCCAGGCGCGGAATATCTTCCCGACGCTCGCGCAGCGGCGGCAGGTGCACGCGGATCACGTTCAGGCGATGGAATAAATCCTCACGGAACTTGCCCTCCTGCACGCGCAGCTCCAGATTCTGGTGCGTCGCGGCGATAATACGCACGTCCACCTTCACCGGCGCGTAGCCGCCCACGCGGTAAAACTGACCATCTGCCAGTACGCGCAGCAGACGGGTCTGTACATCCAGCGGCATATCGCCGATTTCATCCAGGAAAAGCGTTCCACCGTCAGCCTGTTCAAAGCGCCCCTGACGAATGGTGTTCGCGCCGGTAAACGCCCCTTTTTCGTGGCCAAACAGTTCAGATTCAATCAAATCCTTGGGGATCGCCGCCATGTTGAGGGCGATAAAGGGCGCTTTCGCCCGCGGGCTGTGGCGATGCAGGGCGTGCGCGACCAGCTCTTTACCGGTGCCCGATTCACCGTTAATCAATACGCTGATGGACGACCGGGACAAACGCCCGATGATGCGAAACACGTCCTGCATGGCCGGCGCTTCACCGATGATGTCCGTCGTAGGCCCGAAATCCGGTGCGTGGCGGGGCTGCTGTTGCTCCTGATAGTGGCTGATGGCGCGTTCGACCAGGGCAACGGCTTCGTCGATATCAAACGGTTTTGGCAGGTAATCAAACGCCCCCTGCTGGTATGCGCTGACGGCGGCATCCAGGTCGGAGTGGGCGGTCATTATGATGACCGGAAGCATAGGGTGGCGCTGTTTGATCTGCTTTAAGAGCGCCAGTCCGTCCATTCCCGGCATGCGAATATCCGAGAGCAGCACGTCCGGCGTTTTGGTGGTAAGCGCATCGAGCACCTCGCTGCCGCTCTCAAACGTCGTGCAGCTTAATCCCGCTCCCGTGAGCGCGCGTTCAAGCACCCAACGGATGGAGCTATCGTCATCGACTACCCAGACTATCCCTCGTTGCATAAACGTCACCTTTATTTTTTAATCGGCAGGAAAACCGAAAACTCGGTATGTCCCGGCCAACTGGTAAATTCAATTTTGCCGGAGTGTTGGTCAATCAAATTACGGGCTATGGATAACCCCAGCCCGGTGCCGCCTTCGCGACCGCTGACCATCGGGTAGAACAGGGTGTCCTGGAGATGCGGCGGGATCCCCGGCCCGTTATCTTCCACATCAATACGTGCCGCCAGACGATAACGCACGCCGTGCAGCGTCAGCTGGAACGCGGTGCGGGTACGCAGAATAATTTCGCCCCCCTCCGGGCCCAGCGCCTGCAACGCGTTACGCACAATGTTCAACAGCACCTGTTCAATCTGGTCCGGATCGTGCGCCAGCTCCGGCAGGCTTGGGTCGTAATCACGCACCAGCGTGACGTTATCCGGCAGCTCCATAGAGACGAGTTTCACCACTCGCTCTGCAACTTTGTGAATGCTTTCTGAAACGTGCATCCCCGGCTGCTGTGGCCCGAGCAGACGATCGACCAGATTACGCAGACGGTCCGCCTGCTCAATAATGACGTTGGTATACTCCGCCAGGGCAGGGTCTGGCAGCGCTTTGGTCAGGAGCTGTGCCGCACCGCGTAAGCCGCCCAGCGGGTTTTTGATCTCATGAGCCAGCCCGCGCACCAGGTCGCGCGCCGCAATCTGCTGCGCATGCTGAAGCTGTTCCTGGCTGAGACGACGCTGGTTATCCATCGGCGCCATTTCCAGCAGAATCATGCCATCCGGCAGGCGCTGGGCGGTGAGGGACAAAATATGCGAGCGTCCGTCAATCACCAGCGTCACTTCGTTATCGGTGAAGCCCTGGCCCGCCTGCAAACTCTCCTGCATCAGGCCAATATTCAGCGAGAAATAGCTCAGCAGTTCCGGCAGCGGCGTGCCAAACAGCTTACGGGCGCTTTGGGCGAGCAACTGCTGCGCCGCCGGGTTGGCGTAATGCACCGCCAGCTCGTCGTCGACCAGCAAAATACTGTTAATCAAAGAATTGAGGATCTGCCCAGCATCGGGCAGCGTGCCAGTTGCCATTCAGCAGTCTCCTGGAGTAGTTGCACTATTTTAGTGCAGTATAGCGTTTTAAAGGTAAAAAGCGCGTGAGATCAGGTTGTTGGTGGAGAAAAAAGCCCATCCGAAGATGGGCTAAAGTTTCCACGGCAACTACTCCCGACGCGAAAGCGCCGGGCAAAACAAATCAATTAAACGCTGTAGTACAGCTCGAACTCAACCGGGTGCGGCGTCATGCGAACGCGGTCGTTTTCTTCGGTACGCAGCGCGATGTAAGCGTCGATCGCTTCATCGGTGAACACGCCGCCAGCGGTCAGGAACTCGCGGTCTGCGTCCAGCGCTTGCAGGGCTTCTTCCAGAGAGCCGGCAACCTGTGGGATCTCTTTCGCTTCTTCTGGCGGCAGGTCGTACAGGTTTTTGTCCATTGCTTCGCCTGGGTGGATCTTGTTCTTGATACCGTCCAGACCGGCCATCAGCAGTGCTGCGAAGCACAGGTATGGGTTAGCCGCCGGGTCCGGGAAGCGCACTTCGATACGACGCGCTTTCGGAGACGCCACCACAGGGATACGAATAGATGCAGAACGGTTACGGGCAGAGTAAGCCAGCATTACCGGTGCTTCGTAGCCTGGGACCAGACGCTTGTAGGAGTTGGTGGTCGGGTTCGCCAGGGCGTTGATCGCTTTAGCGTGCTTGATAACACCGCCGATGTAGTGCAGCGCCTGCTCAGACAGACCCGCGTACTTGTCGCCAGAGAACAGGTTGGTGCCGTTCTTAGACAGGGACATGTGGCAGTGCATACCGGAACCGTTATCGCCGAACATTGGTTTTGGCATGAAGGTCGCGGTTTTACCGAAACGGTGCGCAACGTTGTGCACAACGTATTTGTAGATCTGAATCTCATCCGCTTTTTTGGTCATGGTATTGAAGCGGGTAGCGATTTCGTTCTGGCCAGCCGTCGCCACTTCGTGGTGGTGCGCTTCAACAACCAGGCCCATCTCTTCCATGATCAGACACATGGTAGAACGGATGTCCTGTGAAGAATCGACCGGAGGAACCGGGAAGTAACCGCCTTTCACGCCAGGACGGTGACCTTTGTTACCGCCTTCGTATTTGGTGGAAGAGTTCCATGCGCCTTCGATGTCATCGATAGCCACGTGGGAGCCAGAAATGGAAGCACCAAAACGGATGTCGTCGAACAGGAAGAACTCTGGCTCTGGCCCGAACAGAACGGTGTCTGCGATGCCGGTAGAGCGCAGGTACTCTTCAGCGCGTTTTGCGATGGAGCGTGGGTCACGGTCATAGCCTTGCAGCGTGCCGGGTTCCAGGATATCGCAGCGGATGATCAGCGTAGGTTCTTCGTAGAACGGGTCAATGAGCGCAGTGGTTGCATCTGGCATCAGAACCATGTCGGATTCGTTGATGCCTTTCCAGCCGCCAATGGAGGAGCCGTCAAACATTTTGCCTTCTTCAAAGAATTCGGCGTTCACCTGATGAGCAGGGATCGTGACGTGCTGTTCTTTACCTTTGGTATCGGTGAAGCGCAGATCAACAAACTTCACTTCATGTTCGTTCAGCATCGTCAAAACGTGTTCAGCGGACATACTTAACTCTCCAGATTGGTCATTGTCGTCGTGGTAACGAGGTCTTCAAATCGGCTGGGCTGCCATATTTTTACTGTATTTCTGTAAAGCGAAATCTGTGCCAACTTTTAAAACACCCCCAAAAGGCGTTATCATGCGCACCATAGTGCAGAAGGGCTGCACCACATTGGATTCGTTGCACCATTATAGTGCTTCAATGTGAACATTGAGCACCATATTGGTGCAATTTACGTTAAAGTGCCCTTTTACCGCTCCGTGAAAGCGATCACAAAGCATCTCTGCAATACTTGTTTGCGGGGGATGTTTGTGATCCTGTTTTGTAGTGCGATTAATCCGTGTACAATAACGCGCTATTTCTAAATGCCTGAGGCAAAGTTGTGATCGAAAAATTGCGTAATATCGCCATCATCGCGCACGTCGACCATGGTAAAACTACCCTGGTTGATAAGCTGCTACAGCAGTCTGGTACGTTTGATGCTCGTGCCGAAACTCAAGAGCGTGTGATGGACTCCAACGATTTGGAGAAAGAGCGTGGGATTACCATCCTCGCCAAAAACACCGCTATCAAATGGAATGACTACCGTATCAACATCGTTGATACCCCAGGGCACGCCGACTTCGGTGGTGAAGTTGAGCGCGTGATGTCCATGGTGGATTCCGTGCTGCTGGTGGTTGACGCATTTGATGGCCCTATGCCGCAAACGCGCTTCGTGACCAAAAAAGCATTTGCCCACGGCCTGAAACCTATCGTTGTGATCAACAAGGTTGACCGTCCTGGCGCGCGTCCTGACTGGGTTGTTGACCAGGTATTCGACCTGTTCGTTAACCTCGACGCGACCGACGAGCAGCTGGACTTCCCTATCGTTTACGCCTCTGCGCTGAACGGTATCGCGGGTCTGGATCACGAAGACATGGCTGAAGACATGACTCCGCTGTACCAGACGATTGTTGACCGCGTTCCTGCGCCAAACGTTGACCTGGAAGGCACCCTGCAAATGCAGATCTCCCAGCTCGACTACAACAACTACGTTGGCGTAATCGGCATTGGTCGTATCAAGCGCGGTAAAGTGAAGCCTAACCAGCAGGTCACTATCATCGATAGCGAAGGCAAAACCCGTAACGGTAAAGTCGGTAAAGTTCTGACTCACCTGGGTCTTGAGCGTATCGAGAGCGACATCGCTGAAGCGGGCGACATCATCGCCATCACCGGTCTGGGTGAGCTGAACATCTCCGACACCATCTGCGATCCGCAGAACGTTGAAGCGCTGCCAGCCCTGTCCGTTGATGAACCAACCGTATCTATGTTCTTCAACGTCAACACCTCTCCGTTCTGTGGTAAAGAAGGTAAGTTCGTTACCTCTCGTCAGATCCTTGACCGCCTGAACAAAGAGCTGGTGCACAACGTTGCGCTGCGCGTTGAAGAAACTGAAGACGCTGATGCATTCCGCGTTTCCGGTCGTGGTGAGCTGCACCTGTCCGTTCTGATTGAAAACATGCGTCGTGAAGGTTTCGAGATGGCGGTTTCCCGTCCGAAAGTTATCTTCCGCGAAATCGATGGCCGTAAACAAGAGCCGTTCGAAAACGTAACGCTGGACGTTGAAGAGCAGCATCAGGGTTCTGTGATGCAGGCGCTGGGCGAGCGTAAAGGCGACCTGAAAAACATGAATCCAGATGGCAAAGGCCGCGTACGTCTCGACTACGTGATCCCAAGCCGTGGCCTGATCGGCTTCCGTTCTGAGTTCATGACCATGACCTCCGGTACGGGTCTGCTGTACTCCACCTTCAGCCACTACGACGACGTGCGTCCGGGCGAAGTGGGCCAGCGTAACAACGGCGTGCTGATCTCCAACGGTCAGGGTAAAGCGGTTGCGTTTGCGCTGTTCGGTTTGCAGGATCGCGGTAAGCTGTTCCTGGGTCACGGTGCTGAAGTTTACGAAGGCCAGATCATCGGTATTCACAGCCGTTCTAACGACCTGACGGTAAACTGCCTGACCGGTAAGAAACTGACCAACATGCGTGCGTCCGGTACTGACGAAGCAACGGTTCTGGTTCCACCGATCAAGATGACCCTGGAGCAGGCTCTGGAATTCATCGATGATGACGAACTGGTCGAAGTGACGCCGCAGTCAATTCGTATCCGTAAACGTCACCTGACCGAGAACGATCGTAAACGTGCTATGCGCGGTGCGAAAGAAGAGTAATTCGGTTATGCCGTAGGCCGGGTAAGCGCGAGCGCCGCCCGGCAACGAAAAAGCCGCTGAGCGATCAGCGGCTTTTTTATTAGAACGAATACCGCAACCCTAACCGAATCCGGTACTGCTCGCGGTTGTAATCATTCCATCGGTCCAGCCACTGAAGTTCGAGGTACGGCAGCCAGTTTCTGTCGATCCTGTAGCTGAACTTGTTGGTAATTTCCCAGTGATGGTCTTTGCCATTTTTGCTGTGGTAATCATTTATCCGCTGGAAAAAGTGCGGCTCAAAGGTATAGAAAAACGCATCCGTCACTTTGAAATTCCAGTAGTTGGCGAATTCGTGCGTGTCGTTCTTATCCATCTGCCCGTTGTAGTCCGGCGTATCGTAATTGTTACGGTTATAGCGATAGCGGAACGTCAGATTAAACCCGTCCGTGAATTTATAGTTGGTATCTAAATACACCGCGCCACCCGAACCGGCGCTGCTGTCGTTGATCAACCCGCCGGGCTGAAAGGTGAGTTTATCCGTCGGTTTAAAGAGCGGATACCACCCCTCTATTTCGTTATAGCTGTGCTTGAGCTCATCCCATCTCCCCACGTTGTAGGCGTTGGTGAACATCAGCCCCGCGCCCATATCGAAGTTATAGCCGGCACGCAGGATCACTTCGTGCAGCTCAGAGGCCGTATTGTAGGCTTCACGGGTTTCAACATAGGCCCCGGCGAATACCGGGCAGGACACAGACGACACGATCAGTACAGTGATGATTCTTTTCATAATTTGTCCATGTATCAGGTACAGAAAGGCCTCCCTCCTGATGAACAGGAAGGAAATACGGGCCGAATTTATTGTTATAAAGTGACTGCTGACGCTTTATTGTTGGGTGTTATCTCAGGGGTATTCGCTGACTGTTTTTTCCGTTTTCCAATCTCCTCGATGATAAAGGCGAAGCGCGCTTCGTTGAGTTTATAAAACAGCCCCATGGTCACGGCGGCGATGATTGCCAGACCGCACGGCCAGAGGAAAATAAGCTGACGCAACCCCAGCAGCGTGCCCGCGCTCTGCACGGCGTGGGGAACGTAGCCGATCTGGGTCAGCATGATGCCGGGCAGGAAGCCGGCGAGGGCGGCGGAGATTTTGCGTGAGAAGGTGTAGCCGGTGTAAACCGATCCCTCGGCGCGGATGCCGGTTTTCCACTCGCCGTAATCAACGGTATCCGGCACCAGCGCCCAGTTCAGGCTGTTTACAAATGCAGTGCCGAAGAAGGCCATGCAGGAAAAGAGCACGAACAGCAGGGAGCTGGTTCCCCAGAAGAAGTTCAGCACGTCGCCCACCGCCCACAGCGCCAGCCCGCCCAGATAGACGGGCTTCTTGCCAAAGCGCTTCACCGCGCCGGGCACCAGAAACACGCCAATCAGAATGCAGCCCATGCTGAAAAAGCCCATCCACGACAGTAAATGCAGGTCGTTTAGCACGTACTGGGTGTAATAGACCTGAATCGCCAGCTTGATGTTAAACGCGGCGAGGGTGCAGAGGTTGGCGATGCACAGCACCAGCAGCGGCGGATTGCGAAAAATCGCACAGAACGATTTCAGAATGCCGGGCTTATGGTGATCGGGCGTTATCTCGACGTAGCGCTCTTTCACCCCGCTGTAGCACCACCACATGCAGAACAGGCCGCCGGTGACGAACACCAGCGCGGCCACCAGATAGCCGAGGGAAGGCTGGCTGACGAACAGCGCCTGAATGGGCATAAAGCCGACGGTGCAGAGCAACAGCCCCACCGTTGCGCCGCCTTGACGCCACGCGGCAAGCTGCGCGCGATCGTTCGGGTTTTTGGTGATAGCCGGCACCATCGCACCGTAGGCACAGTTCATCAGGCTGTAGCAGAGCCCAAACATCATGAAGAGCACGGTGGCGATGGCCGTTTTGACCGTCAGGCTAAAGTCGTTGGCCATAAACTGCGCCGTCGCGACCAGCGCCACCGGCACGGAGGCGTACAAAATGAATGGCCGGAATTTTCCCCGCGCGCCGATGTTTCGCCGGGAATCCAGCAGCACCCCGGTAAGCATGTCGGTAAAGGCGGTAAAAAACTTTGCCACCAGGAAAATAATGCCGCCGTAGAACGCGGGCATCCCCAGTTCATCGGTGTAAAACTTCAACAGGTACAGCGTGCCAATACACAGCATCAGATTCGAGCCAAAATCGCCCATCCCGTAGGCGCACTTCTCTCGCAGGCTCAATTTCAGGGTTAACGGATCAGTATTGTGTGTCATGGTCGATCCTCAGAGCGCCCCGCAGGGCGCTCTATCACGTCATTTATGCCGTACGTTTGCGCAGTTCGATCTCTTCCACGATGCGCACATACATCTTCTCGTTGAGGTTGTAGAAGCAGCCCATCGCCACGATGGTGATGACCGCCAGCAGGCTCGGGTAGATAAATATCAGCTGCCGCAGCCCTTCAACCGTCCCGGCGGACTGCACCACGTTGGGCACATAGCCGATCTGCGTGAGCATGATCCCCGGGAAGAAGCCCGCCAGCGCCTGCGAGACCTTACGGAAGAAGGTAAAGCCGGTATAGACCGTCCCCTCGGAGCGTACGCCGGTGCGCCACTCGCCGTATTCCACGGTATCGGACACCAGCGCCCAGTTCAGGCTGTTCACGAACGCGGAGCCGAAGAACGCCAGGCAGGAGAACGCCACAAAGCTCACCGAGCCACCGCCGAAGAAGTAGTTGAGCAGATCGCCCGCCACCCAAATCATCAGCCCGCTGATGTAGACCTTTTTCTTGCCGAAGCGCCGCACCGCGCCGGGCATCATAAAGACGCCGATAAAAATACAACCCATGCTGAAGAAGCCCATGTACGACAGCAGGATCGGGTCGTTCAGCACGTACTGCGTGTAGTAGACCTGAATGGCGAGCTTAACGTTAAACGCGCCCAGCGTGCACAGGTTCGCGATGCACAGGATAAACAGCGGACGGTTCCCGGCAATGGCGCGAAACGACTGCAACAGCCCCGGCTTTTGCGCCGGGTTAGCAGGCTGCGTCTCGACGTAACGCTCGGTGACGCCCTTATAGCACCACCACATAAAGAACAGCCCGAACAGCGAGAAGAGGGTAGCGGCAAAGATGTAGCCAAGCTGGTCGTTACCCTCAATCAGGTTCATCACCGGGACAAAGCCCACCGTACAGAGCAACAGGCCGAGCGTGGCGCCGCCCTGACGCCAGGCCGCCAGCGAGGCGCGCTCGTCCGGGTTTTTGGTGATGGCGGGCACCATCGCGCCGTAAGAGCAGTTCATCATGCTGAAGAACAGGCCGTACAGCATGAACAGCACCGTCGCCATCACCGTTTTGCCGGTCATCTCAAATGGCGTACCGACGAAGTTGGCAATCGCCAGCAGCGTCACCGGGAACGCCGCGTACAGCACGAACGGGCGGAATTTTCCTTTCGGGCCAATCTTGCGTCGGGAGTCGAGCATGATCCCGGTGCCCATATCGGTGAAGGCGGTAAAAAACTTCGCAATCAGGAAGATGATCCCGCCGTAGGTGCCGGGCAGCCCCAGCACGTCGGTGTAAAACTTCAGCAAATAGAGCGTGCCGATATCCAGCAGGATGTTAGAGCCGAGATCGCCCATCCCGTAGGCGAGTTTTTCTTTAAACGGCAGGCGTAGGGTTGCCGGATCGGAAGTATGTTGACTCATTATTGTTCTCCGTCTGCCCGCAGGTTTCCCTGCGGGCGAGCCTTATCAGATATCACGTAAGGTGCTAAACAGATCTGCCCATTCGCTGTGCTGGCGATAGAAGACCGGCGGCTTGCCGATCGGGGCATCAACGGTCACGTCACCGCCCTGGCAGATTTCCCCCGTCCACGCATTGACCCAGCTGTCCTGCGGCAGATAGAGCGACCAGTCCCGGCGGCCCTCTTCATGAACCGGCGCCACCAGCAGATCGCGGCCAAACAGGTACTGGTATTTCAGCGTGTAGGCGCGCGCGTCGTCCTCGTAGTGCAGGAACAGCGGACGCATCACCGGCAGGCCGCTTTTCGCGTTCTGCGCAACCGCAGCTTTGATATACGGCTTCAGGGTGGTGAACACGGTGGTCATGCGCGCGAAGTGCGCGATGGTTTCCGCATCGCCGTCGAACTGCCAGTTGTCGCCGGGGCGGTTGCCCTCGTGGGTGCGCATCATCGGCGTAAAGGCGCTGAAGTCGCACCAGCGCAGGAGCAGTTCCTTGCTGCGCTTCATCTCGAACAGGGTGGTATAGCCGCCGATGTCGCTGTGGTGCAGGCCGTGCCCGGTCATCGCCAGCGACAGCGCCGCGGGCACGACGGACGCCAGACCGTCGTCCAGGCTCCAGTCAACGTTCTGATCCCCCGCCCACATCATCACCGAGTGCTTCTGGCTGCCGGTGTAGCCCGCGCGCATGAAGAACAGGATCTCCCCGAGCTTGCCGGTCTCTTCCAGCGCCTCGTAGTTACACTTCGCCCACAGGGCAGGCCAGGCGTTATGCATGATCTCCGCGCTGACGCCGTTGTGCAGGAAGGTATCAGTCGGCAGATATTCCCCGAAATCGGCCATCCAGCCGCCGCAGCCCAGCTCGATCAGGTTCTTTTTAATGACCTCTTTGTACCAGCCGTAGGCTTCCGGGTTGGTCAGGTCGATAACGCCTGCGTAGAACTCGCCGAATTCAACGTGGTAATCCTCGCCGTCGGCGTTTTTGGTCAGATAGCCGCGTTTCGCCGCCTCTTCGCAGAGATCTTTATCGCTGGCGACGTACGGGTTGATATAGGAGAGGAACTGTACGCCCTCCTGCTTCCACTGCCCGATCCGCTCGTCAAGCTGCGGATAGAGCTCGCTGTTCCACTTCCAGTTCCACATCACGCGTTTGCCGAAGGAGGTCATGCGGATGCCGGACCAGTCCTGCGCCCAGATGCCGTTCACCTTCACGCCACCCTCGCGCATGGCGTCGAGCTTCTGCTGGCACACCTCGGTGCCGCCCTGGATGCCCAGCGTCACGCCGTCGTAAATCCAGTCCGGCAGCTCAGGCTGGCGCCCCAGCAGGCCGGTCAGTTTTTCCAGCAGATCGACGTAGGTTTGTGCACATTCGAAGCGCAGCGTGGCGTTATCTTCCCAGAACGCCAGCTCGTGGAAGTCCGGCGCGCTGAAGTCAAAGTTCATGTAGCAGCTGTTATCCACGTGGCAGTAATACTTCTGGGTGCTCACGAAGGTAGGCTGCGGGAAAAAGGTCCAGTAGTAATCGCCGCCCGCGTTCTCTTTGCAGTCGGCCTGCCAGGTGACGTAGGTCTGCTTGTTGCGGCCCACGCCCTGCTCGCTGGTCCACAGTGGGAACGGCTTGCCGCGCAGATCGAAGTACGAGAACTGCTCGCCGCAGCCGTAGATATGATCTTCTGGCTGCGCCGCCAGCCGCAGCCAGATGCGGTTATGACTGGCGGCATCATTTTTCAGCTTCAGCTCCAGACGGCCTTCCGCATCCACGCCCACCAGCAGCGTGGCGCTCACCGCATCGCCGCGGGTAAAGCGGATCGCCCAGCCCGCGCTTTGCTGCGTGACGGTCGCGTCCGTCAGGGCAATCTTTTCGTTGAGCTTGTCTTTAATGCTGAAATTGCCGCGAAACATCTCGATATCGGCCTCGCCTGCTCCGATCCACAGGCAAGGCGCATCTTCGGAGTGGGACAAAATCAGGCGATCCTGCCAGCGCAGGGTGAAGCCACGTTCGTTATTCTTCAGGTCAATATTGTGTAGGGTACGCATAAAAACTCCGTCTTTATTATTTGGCCTGGCTATCCAGCAATCCGGCGGCGACGGCAGGCGCTAAGCCGGGCGCCAGCGGCAGGCGGGGGATCACCAGGCAGTGCAGCAGATGGTAAATATCCTGCTTACCGTCCCAGACTTTGGTGGTCACTTCGTTATTGGTGTCCAGCTCCTGCCACCAGGAACCGTTTTCGTAATCCATCAGGTACGTGATGCAGTAATCCCACCACTTCTGATACCAGGCTTCGTACTGCGCTTCGCCGGTCACGGTATAGAGGGCATAGGCCGTGCCCATCGCCTCGACGATGGGCCAGCGCACGCGTTCGCGAACGATAGGCTTGCCGTCCCAGCCCACGGAGTAGACAAACCCGTCGGCGCCGTCGGGTGCCCAGGCGTCGCGGATGGTGGCGTGGAACAGGCCTTTCGCATCTTCCAGCAGCCACTCCGGCGGGGTTTCAAAGCGCGCTTCCAGCGCGGCGCGCAGGTGCAGCATCAGGCGGCCCCACTCAATCCAGTGCCCCGGCGTGCCGCCGTAAGCGCGGAAGCGGTGAGCAGGGTTATCGATGTTGTAATCGCGGATCGGGTTCCAGTCGGTGTCGAAATGCTCGTTAACGCGATACTCACCTTTGCGCGCCACGTCGTGAATAATCACCGAGGCGATTCGCAGGGCGCGGTCGAGCCACTTACGATCGTGAGTTACGTCATAGACAATCAGGAAGGCTTCCACGGCGTGCATGTTGGCGTTACCGCCGCGGTAATCTTCCGTTTTGCTGAAGGCTTCATCCCAGGACTCAAGGCACATTTGCTCCTGTTCGCTCCAGAAGTAGCGCTCAATCACCTCAATGGCATCGTCCAGCAGCTTGCGTGCCTGCGGGTGGCCGGTGGTGACGGCGCTCGCCGCGCCCAGCAGGACGAAGAAGTGCTGATAGCCCTGCTTGGAGGCATCCATTACGCCTTCATCGTTTACGCAGGCGTACCAGCCGCCGTGCTGTTTGTCGCGCAGCGGGCCGTTGAGGGCATTAATGCCGTGTTCAACCAGGGCATACGCGCCGGGACGGCCCATGTTTGCCGCCACCGCGTACACGTGCAGCATACGAGCGGTGATCCACAGATGGGTGCCCATATCGCTGCGAACCTGCCCGTTATTGCCCAGCCAGCCAAAGCCGGTCGGTACGGCGGCGTTTTTGCCGAAATCAAGAATGCGGTCGGTCTCTTGTTCGAGCCAGCGGTTGTGGCTCAGGGTGTTAAACCATTTCATGTTCGGGTCCTTTCTTAACGGCGAGCCATCATTTCGTCGACAATCTCACCCAGACGCTGAAGTTTTGGTACGGAAATATCACGCAGCATCAGCTCGGTATCCGGCAGGCCAATCACCGAGGACCAGACGGCGCGACCGGCTAAAAAGCCCGATGCCCCTGCCTGCATCGCCACGCTCACGGCGCGCGGGAACAGCTTATCGTCCACGCCGGAGGAGAGGATCACCCACGGCATGGCGATGTTCTCGTTCAGCTTCTGCGAGGCCGCCAGCAGTTCCTGCTGCGTGCCCTTGCCAAACAGCGGCATCTCCACCTTGTAGAGGTCGGCACCGCTGTCGCCCAGCTCTTTCGCCGCATCGATAATCGCCTGTTCGCGGTTAAATTCGGCTCCGCGACGCGGCGGACGCACCACCGGCTCGATAATGCTCAGCAGCCCGTTGTCATGGCACAGCGTATTGAACGCTTTCACCATCTCCAGGCGCTGCTGCGGATCTTCATCGCTACGCCACAGCACCAGCAGCTTGAGCGCCTTGCCGCCGTCGCGTTTGACCGCCTGAGCGTCGATGCTTTTGTCGATCACCACGCTGTCGACCGGAATACCGTTCCCCGGAATAAACTCGTCGGCGGCCACAATCATCGCGCAGCTGTTGGCTACGGCCTGCTGCTCGACAATCTGGCGATAGCAGAACTGCTGGTCGACGAGGATCGCAGAGGCGTACGGCGACAGAATTTTCGCCGCGTTGACCTTAAAATCCGTCAGGTGCTGGTCGGTTACGGGCACCGGCGCGCCTGCGGCGGCAAACATCAGGCGCATCGCTTCGCGCTGATCCACGGCCAGCATTGCAAAACCGCCGGAAGGTCGGGTGATATCTTTCAGGGTGTACATCGTCATTCCTCAGTCCTTTCGTATCAGTGTGATTTTTTCAGCCCGGCAGATGCGCGAACCTGTTCAAGAATGGCCGTCCAGTCTTCGCGCCCGCGCCCGGCGGCGCGAGCCTGGTTGTAAACTTCGCGGGACGCCGCGCCCAGCGGCATCGGAACGTGGAGCTGGTTAGCCACGTCCAGGGCGATCCCCAGATCTTTATGCGCAAGGTCGATCATGAAGGCGGGTGAAAGATCCCCTTTCAGTACCTTGTTCGGCCATGAGGTGGTGAAGTGGCCTTTACCCGCCGGCGTGCCGCTCATCACCTTCAGCGCCACGTCAAAGGAGAGGCCAAGCGCTTCACACAGTACCGCCGCCTCGGCGGAAAGCGCGTTCAGGGCGATGCTCATGTAGTTATTGATGAGCTTCACGCGGATGCCCATGCCCGGCCCGCCGGCGTTAATCAGCTCATTGCCCATCGCCATTAAGACGGGGGTGGCGCGTTCCACCTGCTGCGCGGTGCCGCCTGCCAGCAGGAGCAGCGTGCCGGCGATGGCATGGTCAGACGTGCGTCCCACGGGTACGTCCATCAGGCTGAAGCCCCGCTCAGCCATGTCGCGGATCAGCGCGTCGGTTTGCAGCGGGTGGATGGTGGACATATCAATCACCAGCGCGTCGCGGGATAACCCTTCGCACACGCCGTGCTCGCCGAACAGTACGCTGCGCACCAGGTCGCCGTTTGGCAGCATGGTAATGACGAATTCGGCGTCCGTTGCGGCCTGAGCGGGCGTAGCCGCCGCCCGTGCACCGCTCTCCACCAGCACCTGAACCGCCTGCGGGTTCACGTCAAAGACGTTAAGCTGGTGACCTTGCTTCAACAGATTCTTCGCCATTGGCGCGCCCATCTGCCCTAAACCGATAAATGCGATTGCTGACATGCCTCTCTCCTGTCACATCGTGTCAATTTCTGCGCGTTTGTGTTGTCTGTTTTTGATCGTATTTGTAATTTATAGTCAAAAAATTGACACGGGTCACTTTTTAAACATTTGGTGAAATTAAAATGAAGGCATCAGAAATCGCAGAAGGAATCACCATGACTCGCATCGTTTGTGTCGGCATTACCGTGCTGGATCGCATCTGGTATCTCGATGATTTACCGAAAGAAGGTGGGAAATATGTCGCAAAAGACTACACGGAAGTGGGCGGCGGCCCGGCGGCCACGGCGGCGGTGGCAGCGGCAAAGCTGGGTGCTGAAGTGGATTTTATTGGCCGGGTGGGGGACGACGATACCGGCAGACGGCTGCTCGCGGAGCTGGAATCCCTGGGGGTGAACACCCGCTACACGCGCGTGTTTAACGGTGCCCGATCGTCACAATCGGCGGTGCTGGTGGACGCAGGCGGAGAGCGAGTGATTGCCAACTACCCCAGCCCCGATCTCCCTGCCGAGGCAGACTGGCTGCATGAAATCGACTTCTCCCAGTGGGATATTGTATTAGCAGACGTGCGCTGGCATGACGGGGCAAAACAGGCATTTACTCTGGCCCGTCAGCAGGGCGTACCGACGGTGCTTGATGCGGATGTCACCCCGCAGGATATCGCGGAGCTGATCGCCTTAAGCGACCACGCGGCCTTCTCCGCGCCGGGGCTGCGCCGCCTTACGCAGCGGGACGAAACAGAAAATGCCCTCAGAAAAGCACAAACGCTCACAAATGGACATGTGTATGTCACGCAGGGGCGAGACGGCTGCTTCTGGCTGGAAAATGACACGCTATGTCATCAGCCTGGCTTTGAGGTGAACGTCATTGATACCACCGGCGCGGGCGACGTTTTCCACGGTGCGCTGGCGTTCAGCCTGGGACAGCATTTAACCGCCGCAGACGCCGTGCGTTTTGCCAGCGCCGTCGCAGCGCTGAAATGCACAAAGCCCGGCGGGCGCGCAGGTATACCCGACTGTGATCAAACCCGCTCTTTTTTGTCACTTTTTGTATAAAATGCGGGGCGTGATGGTTTTCAGAGGACAGCCCATGAGCCTTACCGAACTGACCGGCAACCCGCGTCACGATCAGCTGCTGACGCTGATTGCCGATCGTGGCTATATGAACATTGATGAACTGGCGCAGCTGCTGGACGTGTCGACGCAAACGGTGCGCCGGGATATCCGTAAGCTCAGCGAGCAGGGGCTGATTACGCGTCATCATGGCGGCGCGGGCAGGGCGTCCAGCGTGGTAAATACGGCGTTCGAACAGCGCGAAGTGTCGCTTACTGAAGAGAAGCGGGCGATTGCCGAAGCCATTGCGGACTATATTCCCGATGGCTCGACCATCTTTATCACGATCGGGACCACCGTGGAGCACGTTGCCCGGGCGCTGCTTAACCATAATCATCTGCGCATCATCACCAACAGCCTGCGGGTGGCGCATATTCTGTATAAGAACCCGCGCTTTGAAGTGATGGTGCCGGGCGGCACGCTGCGCCCGCACAACGGCGGCATTATCGGCCCGGCGGCGACGGCGTTTGTGTCGGGCTTCCGGGCGGACTATCTCGTGACCAGCGTCGGGGCGATTGAACACGACGGCGCGATGATGGAATTTGACGTCAACGAAGCCAGCGTGGTGAAAACCATGATTGCCCACTCCCGCCACATTTTACTGGCGGCAGATCATACGAAATACCACGCCTCCGCGGCGGTTGAAATCGGCAACGTGGCGCAGGCGACGGCGCTGTTCACCGATGAGCTGCCCGGCTCGGCGCTGCAAAACCACCTCAAATCCAGCAAGGTTGAGGTTGTCGAAGTCAATTCCGGAGAAGAGCAGCAGGCTGGCTGACCTTCTGATGGCCCGATATATCGATTCGGGCCTTTCCTTTCTCTAAGCTGAATCTGGCGCATAGCTAAAGTTTCTCTTTCCCGCTACAGTTACTTTTCCACGGCGAAAGGAGATAAACATGCTTTATATCTTTGACTTAGGAAATGTAATCGTCGATATCGATTTTAACCGGGTGCTGGGCGCATGGAGCGATTTTAGCCGTGTTCCGCTGGCGACGTTAAAGCAGAATTTTGCGATGGGCGAGACTTTCCATCTGCACGAGCGCGGTGAGATCAGCGATGAAACGTTCGCAGAGCGTTTCTGTCAGGAAATGGGTCTCTCGTTAAGCTACGAGCAGTTTTCCCACGGCTGGCAGGCCATATTTGTCGCGATCCGCCCCGAAGTGATCGACATCATGCACAAGCTGCGCGAGCAGGGGCATCGCGTTGTTGTGCTGTCTAATACCAACCGCCTGCATACCACCTTCTGGCCGGATGAATACCCGGAGATCCACGCGGCGGCTGATAAAGTGTATCTCTCCCAGGAGATGGGGATGCGTAAACCGGAGGCGCGCATCTACCAGGCGGTGTTGCAGGAAGAAGGATTCACGGCGGCGGATGCGGTCTTTTTTGACGACAACGCCGATAATATAGAAGGGGCTAACCAGTTAGGCATCACCTCCGTTCTGGTGACCGGAAAAGAGACGATACCGAACTACTTTGCGAAGCAGTTATGCTAAAAACCGTTCATCAAAAAGCCAACCACCACACGCGCCCTCTCAGGGCGTGGCTGAAACTCCTCTGGCACCGCATTGACGAGGACAACATGACCACGCTGGCAGGCAATCTCGCCTACGTGTCATTGCTCTCGCTGGTTCCGCTGGTGGCGGTGATTTTTGCGCTTTTTTCGGCGTTTCCGATGTTTGCCGATGTGAGCATGCAGCTTCGTCATTTCGTCTTTGCGAACTTCATTCCTGCCACCGGCGACGTGATCCAGAACTACATCGAACAGTTTGTCGCTAACTCCAGCAAGATGACGGCAGTGGGCGCGTGTGGGCTGATTGTCACCGCGCTGCTGCTGATGTACTCCATCGACAGCGCGCTCAACACCATCTGGCGGAGCAAAAAAGTTCGCCCGAAGGTCTATTCCTTTGCCGTCTACTGGATGATATTAACCCTCGGCCCCTTGCTGGCGGGGGCGAGCCTGGCGATCAGTTCCTACCTTCTTTCGCTGCGCTGGGCGAGTGACTTAAACAGCGTGATCGATAACATGCTGCGCATCTTCCCGCTGATTTTATCGTGGCTCTCGTTCTGGCTGCTTTATAGCGTGGTGCCAACCACGCGTGTACCTAACCGGGATGCCGTGGTTGGCGCGCTGGTCGCGGCGTTGCTCTTTGAGCTGGGGAAAAAGGGATTCGCGCTTTATATCACCATGTTCCCCTCTTATCAGCTGATTTACGGCGTGCTGGCGGTAATCCCCATTTTGTTTGTCTGGGTCTACTGGACGTGGTGTATCGTCTTGCTTGGCGCCGAAATAACTGTCACTCTCGGGGTCTACCGCGAACTCAAAAAAGCAGCAGAAGCTGAAAAACAACAAGAAGCAGACCAACCATGATTGCATTGATTCAGCGCGTAACCCGTGCCAGCGTCACCGTGGAGGATGAGGTGACGGGTGAAATTGGCCCAGGACTTTTGGTGCTCCTGGGTGTCGAAAAGGATGACGACGAACAAAAAGCCAACCGCCTGTGCGAGCGTGTGCTGGGCTACCGGATTTTCAGCGATGCGGAAGGCAAGATGAACCTGAACGTTCAGCAGGCTGGCGGCAGCGTGCTGGTGGTCTCCCAGTTTACGCTGGCCGCCGATACCGAGCGCGGCATGCGCCCGAGTTTTTCGAAGGGCGCGGCACCGGATCGCGCAGAAGCCCTTTACGCGTATTTTGTTGAGCGCTGTCGCCAACAGGACATGAATACACAAACCGGACGATTCGCTGCGGATATGCAGGTTTCGCTGGTGAACGATGGCCCCGTCACATTCTGGCTCCAGGTTTGAGCCAGCTGGCGGCCTGGCCGCGGGTAACAAGAGAGAGTACAGCTATGTATCACCTTCGAGTACCGCAAACGGAAGAAGAGTTAGAGGTTTATTACCATTTCCGCTGGGAAATGCTGCGCAAGCCATTACATCAGCCGAAAGGATCTGAACGCGACGCCTGGGATGCGATGGCGCATCATCAGATGGTGGTGGACGAAGAGGGCAACCTCGTCGCCGTGGGGCGTCTGTATATCAATGCCGACAACGAAGCTTCTATTCGCTTTATGGCCGTTCACCCCTCCGTGCAGGACAAAGGCCTCGGAACGCTGATGGCGATGACGCTGGAATCCGTCGCCCGTCAGGAAGGGGTTAAGCGCGTCACCTGTAGCGCCCGCGAAGATGCCGTTGAGTTCTTTGCCAAGCTCGGTTTTGTGAGTCAGGGTGAAATCAGCGCCCCGCAAACCACACCGATTCGTCACTTTTTGATGATCAAACCTATCGCCACCCTGGATGATATTCTCCATCGCGCCGACTGGTGCGGACAGCTCCAGCAGGCGTGGTATCAGCACATACCGCTCAGTGAAAAAATGGGCGTGCGTATTCAGCAGTATACCGGGCAAAAATTTATCACCACCATGCCGGAAACCGGCAACCAGAACCCGCACCATACCCTGTTTGCCGGGAGCCTGTTTTCTCTCGCCACGCTCACCGGCTGGGGGCTGATCTGGCTGATGCTGCGCGAGCGTCATCTCGGCGGCACTATTATTCTTGCCGATGCCCATATTCGTTACAGCGCGCCGATCAGCGGCAAACCGAGCGCGGTGGCCGACCTGGGCGCACTGGGTGGCGATCTCGACCGCCTGGCGCGTGGACGTAAAGCACGCGTGCAGATGCAGGTTGAATTGTTTGGCGATGATACGCCAGGCGCTGTGTTTGAAGGCACCTATATCGTTCTTCCTGCGAAGCCGTATGGCGCGTATGAAGAGGGGGGGAACGAGGAGGAGTAGCCTCCTCTTTACTCTCGCCCGGCATGCTGAATGCGCCAGGCAATATCCCGCATTACGTCTCGTGCTGACTGGCTAATTCCACCCAACTGGAAGAAACCGTGTATTACACCCTGCCATTGCTGAGCGGTACATTTCACGCCTTGCTCCGTGAGGCGCTGATAAAGCGCCTCGCCTTCGTCGCATAACGGATCATACTCAGCGATAACAATATGGACATTCGGCAGGCCGCTAAAGTCCTTGCGCCAAAGGGGGCTGACCTCAGGATGCTGGCGGTCGGCTCCGGCCAGATACATTTCATAGCCGCTCAGAAGGGTATCGCGAGTAATCACATAATCTATGCCATTGAGGGTATAGCTTTCAAAACTGGCCGTGGCGTCAAGCATGGGGTAGATAAGAATGAGCTGCGCCGGATCCCAGAGACCTTTGGCCTTGAGCCGAAGCGCGGTTACCAGCGCAAGATGGCCTCCCGCACTGTCTCCACAAAGCGTAATCCGGTTTTTATCCACGCCTAACTTCTCTGCGTTTTGCCAGACAAGTTCTGCCGCTCTCTCTGCATCGTCATGCGCAGCGGGGAACGAGTGTTCGGGGGCGAGTCTGTACTGAACCGCAATGACCCGGCAATTACCGTAAAACGCCAGCTGGCGAAGCTGATTATCATGGGTTTCAAACCCACCGCTGACAAAACATCCACCATGATAGTAAAGGGCAGACGGTAACGTTTCTGGAGCATTGTGAGGAGAAAATACCCGAAAGGTCAGATCCTCAAGAACAAGCGTTTCAATCTGGACGCGCGTTTCTGTCACCCCAGCCAGCGCTGTGCTGGCTACATACCCGGCTCTCCGGTCATCAATACTCTGTTTCCGAGAGGAAGGCCGTCCTGCTGCAATAAACTCTTGTACAAGCTTATCAATACCCTTTTCCAGCGCCATGGCTACGTCCTTTTACTGTGTTTTTATACAGTTTATAAACTGATTTACAACAGATGAAAACAGAGAAATGTGAAAAGGTGAACGTTCTGGAAAGCGGCTCGCAAAATTCATTTTTCCCAAAAAAATGCACTTTAACCCTAAAGTATTTAAGCGTATTTTGCCTGAAAATTAACCGCAGATGATATACTAAGGTGATATATGAGTCTTTTGGCGGATTTTGAGATGGGCAGAATACTGATTGATTTGTCTGATGACGTAATTCAACGGCTGGATAACCTGAAGCAGCTGCGTAACCAGCCCCGCGCCGAATTGCTTCGGGAAGCCATTGAACAATATCTCGATCAGCAGAGTTCTTCGATAATTCGTGATGCGCTTGGTTTGTGGGGAAATCAGCAAGAAGATGGGCTGGAGTATGAACGCAAGCTGCGTGAGGAGTGGTAATCATGGAACACATGGCAGTGTTTGATACCAATATTCTCATCGATCTCTTTAACAATCACGTAGAAGCTGCCGATACGATCGATCGTACGGCCTCGCATCGGGCGATTAGCCTTATCACGTGGATGGAGGTCATGGTCGGCGCGCGCAGGCATGGTCATGAAGCGAAAACGGCAGCTGTCATGGGCGCTTTTGAAATTATCGACGTTTCGCGGGATATCGCTGAAAGAAGCGTTGTGCTCCGTGAGAAACACGGGATGAAACTACCTGATGCCATCATTTTGGCCACAGCCCAGAGCAGAAATTGTCCCCTGGTGTCCCGCAATACCAAAGACTTTGCCGGAATAGCCGGGGTTGTTTCCCCTTACCAGCTGTAGGCCGGGCAAGCTCGCGCCGCCCGGCACGCTTACAGGAGATTACTCCCCTTCACCCGGGAACAGGAACGGGTTAATCGAGCTACGGGCAAAGCCCTCCTGCTCCATTTTGGCGTCCAGAATCAACGAGGCGAGATCGTCGGCCACCGCTTCGACTTTCGGGTCCTTTTCCTGATACAGGATCTTCAGGTAAGTCCCGCAGTCGCCGCAGCTTTCGGCTTTTACCGCTGCGTCTTCATTTTCCAGCGACCAGTAGTTGAGATCGCGAGTCTGCTCGCAGTTGCTGCACTTGATGCGCACCACGTGCCACTCGGTTTCACACAGGTTGCAGTGCAGGTAGCGCAGCCCCTGCGTGGTGCCAATCTGCACCATGCTGGAGACCGGCATTGAACCGCACACCGGGCAGAACTGGCGCGCTTCGCCGTATTCGGCGCGGGCTTTGCCCGGGATCAGGCTCGCCATTTGCGCCCAGTAAAGCGACAGCGCAGCCCAGATAAACGGCGCTTTATCGCTGCTGACCAGCGAGAAGTCGGAGGCGAACAGCGCGCTCGCCATCTCTTCCAGCTCCTGATCGGAGGCTTTTTCAAGGTTCTCAATGACCGCCAGCGCCGTGCCGCTCATCTCCGGCTTCAGCTCGGCAATCAGCGAATGCAGCAGCTTATGCCAGTGCTTGTCGCGCGGCAGGACGTGAATATCCAGCGGCGGCTTGCCCTGCTCGTTAGCTTCTTTGATGCGCGCGGTCAGGTCCATTTGCAGCGGGTGATCGTACAGCACCACCTCCTGCGCATGGGCGACCAGCGCGGCAAAACGCAGAAAATCGCCCAGCGGGTTGTTCTCTGCCAGCTCGCGCAGACGCTCTGCGCGGCGGTTGTAGAGGTTCTTGAGTCTGGGGAATAACAACGGCGGAATATACTCCGCCGTACGTTTCTCGCTCGACCCCAGCTCATCTTGCGGGATTATGCGAATACTCATTCAGATGACTTTTCCTGTTTCTGGCGGACTTCACGGTACCAGCGCGGGTGATGTTTCTTCGCCCACGTTTTGGTTACCCATCCTTCCACCATCGCGGTAATGGTGCCTTTCACCCAGAGGGCGGCGTAAATATGCACCATGATAACCACAATTAACGCCACTGCGGCAAATGAATGCAGCATTAACGCAAATCGGATCACCGGGATTGAGAAAGCAGGCGCAAAGTACGGACGCCAGATGATCACGCCGCTCACCAGCAACAGGACCAGGAAGATAATCGCCGCCCAGAATACGCATTTCTGACCGAAGTTATAACGCCCGGTATCACCCACTTCCTCGTTGACGACGATCTTACGAATATTCTTCGCCCAAAAGATATCATCCCGATTGATTAGGTTATGGTGCCAGTAGCGGAAAAACATGATGATAAACGAGGCAAACATCACCACACCCACGAACGGGTGAAGGATGCGCGCCAGCTGCGGCGTGCCCAGGATCTGCATCAGCCAGTTGAAGGAGGGGAAGAAGAACCCCAGCCCGCTTATCGCCGCCAGCATGAAGCAGAAGGCGGTGACCCAGTGGTTGATGCGTTCCGGCGCGGTGTAGCGCACGATGGTGTCACGTTTTCTCATTTGCGCACCTCGTCTTTCTCTTCATGCAGATTATCGTCTTCCTCTTCCGCGCGGTTCGGACCGACGCCGACGTAGTGGAAGATGCTCGCTGCAAAGGTAGCCGCAAAACCGACCGCGGCCAGCGGTTTCCAGATGCCTTTCCAGAACTTCACGGTGGCGCTGATTTCCGGGTTCTCCGGCAGGCCGTGATACAGGTTCGGCTTGTCGGCGTGGTGCAGCACGTACATCACGTGCGTCCCGCCAACTCCGGCCGGATCGTACAGGCCTGCGTTATCGTAACCACGGGTTTTCAGCTCGCCCACGCGCTCTGCCGCCAGCGTTTTCATATCCTCTTTGGAGCCAAAGTGGATAGCGCCGGTTGGGCAGGTCTTCACGCACGCTGGCTCCTGGCCGACGTTTACGCGGTCTACGCACAGGGTACATTTGTAGACGCGGTTGTCTTCCGGGTTCATGCGCGGCACGTCGAACGGACAACCCGCGATGCAGTAGCCGCAGCCAATGCACTGCTCGGACTGGAAGTCGACGATGCCGTTGGCATACTGAATGATAGCCCCTTCTGACGGACACGCCTTCAGGCAGCCCGGATCCGCACAGTGCATACAGCCGTCTTTGCGGATAAGCCATTCCAGTTTGTCGTTCTGCTCCACTTCCGAGAAACGCATTACCGTCCAGGACTTGGCGGTCAGGTCTGCCGGGTTGTCGTACACCCCGACGTTGTGACCCACTTCGTCACGGATGTCGTTCCACTCAGAGCAGGCCACCTGACAGGCTTTACAGCCGATACAGGTGGTCACGTCGATAAGCTTCGCCACTTCCTGCTGGTGGTCCCGCGCCTGAGGCGCGGGCGTGAAACCGTTAGTCGCGGAACGACGGATAATGTCTTGAGATTGATAAGCCATAAGTCGTCTCCGTTACACCTTTTCCACGTTCACGAGGAAGGCCTTAAACTCTGGCGTCTGCGTGTTCGCATCGCCGACGAACGGCGTCAGGGTGTTCGCAATGAACCCTTTCTTCGCCACGCCCTCATAGCCCCAGTGAATCGGAATACCGATGGTATCCACCTGTTGACCGTGAACGTTCAGCGTGCGAATACGCTTGGTCACTACCGCCTTGGCCTTGATGTAGCCGCGGTTGGAGGAGACCTTCACGGTATCGCCATGGGCAATGCCGAGCTTGTTCGCCAGCTTCTCGCCGATCTCCACAAACTGTTCCGGCTGCGCGATGGCGTTAAGCAGCGCGTGCTTGGTCCAGTAGTGGAAGTGTTCGGTCAGACGGTAAGTGGTGCCCACGTACGGGAACTTGTCCTTTTTACCCAGCGCTTCAAAGTCGCCCTTGAAGATACGCGCTGCCGGGTTAGAGACCACGTTCGGGTGCAGCGGGTTGGTGCCCAGCGGCGTCTCAAACGGCTCGTAGTGTTCCGGGAACGGCCCTTCCGCCATCTTGTCGATAGCAAACAGGCGCCCCATCCCTTCAGGCTGCATGATAAACGGCCCAACGTCGCTGCCCGGTGCGGCAGTGCTGTAGTCCGGAATATCCACGCCGCCCCATTTCGCGCCGTCCCACTTCAGAAGCTGACGCTTCGGATCCCACGGGTTGCCCTGCGGGTCAGCGGAGGCACGGTTATAGAGGATGCGGCGGTTAAGCGGCCACGCCCATGCCCAGCCCAGCGTATTACCGAGGCCCGACGGGTCGGCGTTGTCGCGGTTGGCCATCTGGTTGCCTTTCGGCGTCCAGCTACCGGCAAAGATCCAGCAGCCGCTTGACGTCGTACCATCATCGCGCAGGTGCGCGAAGGTGCTGAGCTGGTCGCCTTTCTTCGCCAGAACCGCACCGGTCGCCGGGTCGATAACGTCCGCCAGCGCCTTACCGTTGCTCTCCATGGCCACTTCTTCCGGCGCAGGGTTTTCCGGCGTCGAGTAGTTCCAGGTCATGTTCAGCACCGGCTCAGGCGTTGCGCCGCCCTCAGAGGCGTACATCTTACGCAGGCGTAAGAAGATGCCGGCCAGGATCTCGCCATCATTCAGGGCGATGCCCGGGGCGTCCGCGCCTTTCCAGTGCCACTGCAACCAGCGGCCAGAGTTAACGATAGAACCGTTCTCTTCCGCGAAACAGGTAGACGGCAGACGGAACACTTCGGTCTGAATCTTCGACGGATCAACGTCGTTCGACTCACCGTGGTTCTGCCAGAAGGTCGAGGTTTCGGTATTGAGCGGGTCAATCGTCACCAGGAACTTCAGCTTCGACAGAGATTCGACAACCTTGTTCTTGTTCGGGAATGACGCGACCGGGTTAAAGCCCTGGCAGATATAGCCGTTGACCTGCCCCTGGTGCATCATCTCGAAGTACTGGAGGACGTCGTAACCTTTGTCCCACTTCGGCAGCCAGTCAAAGCCCCAGCTGTTGTCCGCCGTCGCCTTGTCGCCGTAGAAGGCTTTCATCAGCGAGACGAAGAACTTCGGATAGTTGCCCCAGTAGTTCACCTGGCCTTCGAGCAGCGGTTTTGGCGTGCTGGCCGTCAGGTAAGTTTGCAGGTCAGTCTGTTTTTCGCTTGGCAGGTTCATGTAGCCCGTCAGGCTCTGAGACAGCAGGCCGAGGTCGGTCAGACCCTGGATGTTAGAGTGACCGCGCAGGGCGTTCACGCCGCCGCCAGCCATCCCCATGTTGCCGAGCAACAGCTGAACCATCGCCATGGTGCGGATGTTCTGCGCGCCGATGGAGTGCTGCGTCCAGCCGAGCGCATACAGGAACGACGCGGTTTTATCTTTCGCGCTGGTTTCCGCGATCAGCTCGCAGACTTTCAGGAAGTCTGCCTTCGGCGTCCCGCAGATGTTCTCGACAACGTCCGGCGTGTAGCGGGAAACGTGCTCTTTCAGCAGGTTCCACACGCAGCGCGGGTGTTGCAGGGTGGTGTCGCGCTTCGCAAAGCCGTTTTCGTCCAGCTCGTAGTTCCAGCTGGTTTTGTCGTATTTACGTTTTTCGGCGTCATAACCGCTGAACAGGCCATCTTCGAAGTGGTAATCCTCACGCACGATCAGGCTGGCGTTGGTATAGGCTTCGGTGTATTCGCGGTTATATTTTTCGTTGGTCATCAGGTACAGCAATACGCCTGACAGGAAAGTGATGTCAGTACCTGAACGAATAGGGGTGTAGAAATCCGCCACTGACGCCGTACGCGTAAAGCGGGGATCGATCACAATCAGTTTCGCACCGTTGTGGATTTTGGCTTCCATCGCCCAGCGGAACCCGACAGGGTGCGCTTCAGCGGCGTTACCGCCCATCACCACAATGAGGTTGGCGTTCTTGATGTCGACCCAGTGGTTGGTCATCGCACCGCGACCAAATGTTGGAGCAAGACTTGCTACCGTTGGTCCGTGTCAGACACGCGCCTGGTTGTCGACCGCGAGCATACCGAGTGCGCGCGTAAATTTCTGGGTTAAATAGCCGGTTTCGTTACTGGAGGCTGAAGCACACAGCATCCCGGTGGAGAGCCAGCGGTTAACGGTGGTGCCTTCGGCATTCTTCGCGATAAAGTTGGCATCGCGGTCTTCTTTCATCAGCTTAGCGATGCGATCGAACGCCTCTTCCCAGCTGATTTGCTGCCATTTATCAGAGCCTGGCGCGCGATACTCAGGAAACTTCAGGCGGCTCTCGGAGTGGATAAAATCTACCAGACCGGCCCCTTTCGGACACAGCGCACCACGGTTGACCGGATGATCCGGATCGCCTTCAATGTGGAAAATAGATGCTTTGGCGTTTTTCGCACCGTCGCCGAGGCTATACATTAACAGCCCACAGCCGACGGAGCAGTACGTACAGGTGTTACGGGTTTCGCGGGTGCGCAGCAGTTTATACTGCCGCGTTTCCGCCAGCGCTACGCCGGGCGCAAAGCCCAGTGCCGCCGCCGTGGTGCCTGCCATACCGCCAGCGCAGATCTTAAAGAACTGCCTTCTGCTGACCTGCATGGGTCACTCCTTGGTTCATTACGACATTGCTATGTAGTTTTACTTTGCGGTTGAGAATTAACCGCAAAGGAGAAAAATTTGCATTAAACCCCCATTTCTCCGAGGGATAAGCGCAGAATACCACAATGTCGGTACGCCTGTTCCAACGGCGTTAAAACAAAGTGAACGTATTATCACGGCATTGATTATAAAATGTGATATCAGTCACATTTTTCTCTGAGGATGTTAAGGGTGTGTAGCAGGCGACCAGTTGCACCCCTCCGAATTGAGTAGGAGAATGGTTGCTGAAAAGTTGATCCATACTATGCGTAAGGTCTGCTGTTTGTGTTGCAATAGCAGGCTCACTTCCGTGGTTGTTCAGGAATACCGTTGTGTCTAAACAAAACCGTGCTGCCCACGCGTCGCCACTGCCTGCGGGCATTGTGGAACTGTCGGTACACAGACCGCCCCATATCTCAGATGCCACGCCAGATTTTCTGGCGGAAGAAGTCCCCGTTGCGCTGGTTTACAACGGTATTTCGCATGTGGTGATGATGGCCTCGCCGAAAGATCTCGAGCTGTTCGCCATCGGTTTCTCCCTCTCGGAAGGCATTATTGCCCATCCGCAGGAGATCTACGGCATGGACGTCGTGCCGGCCTGCAACGGTCTCGAAGTGCAAATCGAACTCTCCAGCCGCCGCTTTATGGGGCTTAAAGAGCGTCGACGGGCGCTGGCCGGACGTACCGGCTGCGGCGTGTGCGGCGTTGAACAGCTTAACGATATTGGTAAACCGATTGTTCCTCTGCCGTTCACCCAGACGTTTAATCTGGCGCATCTTGACCGGGCGCTTGAGCATCTGAACGACGTTCAGCCCATCGGCCAGCTCAGCGGCTGTACGCATGCGGCGGCGTGGGTATTGCCGTCAGGAAGTATTGCAGGCGGGCATGAAGACGTTGGCCGCCACGTGGCGCTGGACAAGCTGCTGGGCCGCCGCGCACGGGAAAACAACGTCTGGCAGCAGGGCGCGGCGTTAGTCTCCAGCCGTGCCAGCTATGAGATGGTGCAAAAGTCCGCCATGTGCGGCGTGGAAATCCTGTTTGCGGTGTCGGCGGCAACCACGCTGGCGGTGGAGGTGGCGGAGCGCTGTAACCTGACGCTGGTGGGCTTCTGCAAACCCGGAAGAGCAACCATTTACACCCATCCACAGCGGTTAATAGTTGATCAGTAATTTTGAATAATATGGGCAAATCCTTCCGCTTTTAGTTGATCGGGATGAGGGCTACTATTTATCTCATCAAGGCACGGTGCCTTACCAAAACAACTTAACGAAAGGGTTTATCTCATGAAAAGCATCAAAACTTTTGTCGCAGTAATCGCTCTGGCTACTTCTTTCGGTTCTTTCGCTGCGCAGACAGTGACCGCATCCGCCTCTACGCTGGACGGTGCTGAAGCTAAAATCGCCGCACAGGCTCAGGAAGCGGGCGCGTCATCCTATAAAATTACCCAGGCGTTCACCGGTAACCGCGTCCACATGACCGCTGAACTGAACAAATAATTTCGCTATACCGTCGAAAGAGCGCCCCTGGGGCGCTTTTTTAGTTTATACCCGCCAGACGCAGCAGCGCCGTCACCACCGCCGCCGCGACGATCACCACAATTAACGGCATTTTTCGCCAGGCCAGAAACACCGCGAACCCCACGCCCAGCACGCGCGCCATCCCCGCAAAATGTTCCCCTTCATAAAACGTTGTTGCCAGCGCGACGGAGAACAGCAAAACGGTAGCCGCATCGGAAAGCAGCGCCTGCGATCGTTCAGAAAGCGCCAGCCGGTTGCCGAGCTTTGCCCCGCCAAGACGCATCAGATAGGTTCCGGCAGAAAGAATGGCGATGCCGAGAATAAAGACCGTCATGTTTTCCATTATTTTTTCCTCGCGGCGAGACCGAGCAAAGAGAGCAGCACCGGCAGGCCCACCGGCGCAAACGGCACCGCTGCCAGCGACAACACCGCGCCGCTACAGGCGCGGATCAGCGTGGTGCGGTTTTTAAATGCCGGCACGACTAACGCCAGCAGGATCGCCGGAAACACCGCGTCCAGCCCGATGGTCTCCGGGTCCGGCAGCAGCTTGCCGACCATTGCCCCCAGCACCGCCCCCAGCGGCCAGATGATTGCCACGCCTAGCCCGCACAGCCAGTAGGCCGCCTTACGCTGCTCGGCGGTTTTTTGCGACAGGCCGAACACCACGCTTTCATCGTTCATGATATGACAGCCCAGAAAGCTCAGGCCGCGCTTGCCCACCAGCTCACGTACCGTCACGCCGAACGGCACATGGCGGGCGTTAACCAGCAAACCGGCCGCCGCCGCTGCCAGCGGATTGCCGCCGCTCGCCACGATGCCAATGAACATAAACTCGGATGCGCCCGCCAGCACCGTGAGGGAAAGCACAAACGGCACCCACAGCGGGAAGCCGTAGGCCATCGCCAGCGAGCCGTAAGACATGCCGACCACGCCTACCGCGAGGCAGACCAAAATTATCGCTTTTATCGTGTCGCCTTTCAGACAAGAGAGGTGATTCTTCATACCCTTTTAGCCATATCGAACGTATTTCCATTATAATGAACGCATCAAGATCGTTTTACAAGATGAACGAATCGTTCGTTATAGAGAGACAGAGGCCGTTTTTATGACGCAGCCAATCAGCGTGATCGCCAAAAGCCTGGTGCGGGAACGCCTGCGAACCGGGCTATCGCTGGCGGAAATTGCCCGCCGTGCCGGGATCGCCAAATCCACGCTTTCTCAGCTGGAGTCTGGCAACGGCAATCCCAGCCTGGAAACGCTCTGGTCGCTTTGCGTGGCGCTGGATATTCCGTTTGCCCGGTTACTGGAGCCGCAGCAGCCCGTCACGCAGGTGATCCGCCGCGGGGAGGGCACAAAGGTGGTTGCCGGGCAGGCGAACTACGAGGCGATTTTGCTGGCGGCGTGTCCGCCGGGCGCGCGTCGTGATATCTATCTGCTGCTGACTCAGCCGGGCGCAGACCGTATTTCCCAGCCGCATCCGCCGGGGTCGGTTGAGCACATTATCGTGACCCAGGGGCGGGCGATGGTCGGCCTGATCGACGCGGCGGAAGAACTCGGCCCGGGCGATTACATTTGCTACCCCGCCGACCAGCCGCATATCTTTAAGGCGCTGGAGCCAGATACGCACGCCCTTCTGGTGGCGGAACAAAATTAACGAAGATATGGAAAATCATGTCGCTCAAAGCCATTGCTAAAGAACTAGGGCTGTCCGTCACTACCGTCAGCCGCGCCCTCAACGGGTATGACGACGTTTCTGCTGAGACGCGCGCCCGCGTGGAGGCGGAGGCCCAGCGCCGTGGCTACCGACCCAATACGTTCGCGCGCCGCCTGAAGATGGGCAAAATTGATGCCGTCGGCCTCGTTTTTCCCGTACATCCTGTTCCGCTCAATAACAGCGTTTTTATGGACATGGTCGGCGAAATTAGCCATGAACTGGCGCGACATGAGATCGATCTGCTGCTCATTGCTGACGACGATCTGGCGGACAAACACAGCTATATGCGCATGGTGCAAAGCCGGCGCGTGGATGCGCTGATTGTGGCCCATACGCTGGATCGCGATCCGCGTCTTGAGCAGCTTCAGGCCGCCGGATTTCCGTTCCTGGCGCTTGGCCGCAGCCAGCTGCCGCAGCCGTACGCGTGGTTCGATTTCGACAACTATGCCGGCACGTACCAGGCCACCCGCTGGCTGATCGAGAAAGGCCATCAGCGCATCGCCCTGCTGGGCGAAAGCAACAATCAGGCATTCATCACCCAGCGGCGGCAGGGCTACCTGGACGCGCTGCGGGAAGGCGGGCTCTCCAGCGAATGGCTGCGCGCCATGCCGCCTTCGCGCCGCGTGGGGTATGCCACCACGCAAGAACTTCTCTCCCTGCCGCAGCCCCCCACGGCCATCATTACCGACTGCAACACCCACGGCGACGGCGCGGCGATGGCGCTGGCGCAGATGGGGCGCCTGTCCGGCGACGATGCCATCTCGCTGGTGGTCTATGACGGATTACCGCAGGACAGCATTGTCGATATCGACGTGGCGGCGGTGATCCAGTCCACCCGCCAGGGCGTCGGAAAGCAGATTGCGGACATGGTGCGCCAGCTGATCAACGGCGATGACGTCGAACGGCTCCAGGTGCTCTGGCAGCCGGAATTCTTCCCGGGCCAGACGGCCTAAACCGGGCAAATTTCCAAACCCGATCACAGATCCGAAACGTTTTGGTTTGTATCCGAAACGTTTCGGATCAACACTCAAGGCATCCCGACGACAGGAGATGTCTGATGCAAGAGGCCATTTTACGACTCGAAAGCACCACGGTTGACGTGGTGCTAAAAACCTATCCGTTCGCCGAAATTCTCTACTGGGGGCCGCACCTTCACCACTTTTCGCCGCAGGATGTCGCTACGCTGGCGCGGCCGGTGGCAAACGGCAGGCTGGACGTGGACTCCCCGGTGACGCTGATGGCCGAGCTGGGGCATGGGCTGTTTGGCTCGCCCGGTATTGAGGGGCATCGCCAGGGGCTGGACGGTTCCCCCGTCTTTACCACCACAGACGTGCAGCAGCAGGGACACACCCTGACGGTAACGGCGGAGGATAAACAGGCGGGCCTGCGCCTGACCAGCGAGCTGGTGCTGGAGGCCAGCGGCGTGCTGGTGGTGCGCCATGGGTTAACCAACCTGAAAGCACAGGCGTGGCAGGTGGACCGATTCGCCGTCACGCTGCCGGTGGCCGAGCGCGCGCAGGAGGTAATGGCCTTTCACGGACGCTGGATCAGGGAATTTCAGCCGCACCGCGTTACGCTTGAGCACGACAGCGTTGTCATTGAAAACCGTCGCGGTAAAACGTCCCACGAACATTTCCCGGCGCTGATCGCCGGTACGCCATCGTTCAGCGAAATGCAGGGCGACGTCTGGGGCGTGCATCTGGGCTGGAGCGGCAACCACCGTCTGCGCGCCGAAGCGAAAACCGATGGTCGCCGTTATATACAGGCCGAAGCGCTTTACCTGCCGGGTGAAATGGCGATTGAAGAGGGCGAAACGCTCTGGACGCCGCGCCTGTATGCCAGCTACTCCCCGCACGGGCTGAACGGCATGAGCCAGCAGCTCCACCGCTACCTGCGCGACAACATCATCCGCTTTCCGGAAAACAAACCGCGCCCGGTACACCTCAATACCTGGGAGGGGATCTACTTCAGCCACGACCCGGAGTACATCATGCGCATGGCCGACGAGGCCGCCGCGCTGGGCGTGGAGCGCTTTATTATTGACGACGGCTGGTTCAAAGGCCGCAACGACGACCATGCCGCGCTGGGCGACTGGTACCTGGATGAGAAAAAATACCCTAACGGCCTGACGCCGGTCATCAGTCACGTTAAACGGCTCGGCATGGAGTTTGGCATCTGGATCGAGCCGGAGATGATTAACCCGAATTCCGATCTGTATCGCGCGCATCCTGACTGGGTGCTGGCGCTGCCGGGCTACGCGCAGGCGACCGGGCGGCACCAGCTGGTGCTCAACCTGAACATCCCGCAGGCCTTTGATTATCTCGTGGAGCGCATGAGCTGGCTGCTGGGCGAGCATGCGGTCGACTACGTGAAATGGGACATGAACCGCGAGCTGGTGCAGCCCGGGCACAACGGTAAAGCCGCCGCCGACGCGCAGACCCGCCAGTTTTACCGCCTGCTGGACGTGCTGGGCGAGCGTTTCCCGCACATTGAGTTTGAATCCTGCTCCTCCGGAGGCGGGCGAATCGATTATGAAGTGCTGACCCGCAGCCACCGCTTCTGGGCGTCCGATAACAACGACGCGCTGGAGCGCAACACGATCCAGCGCGGCATGAGTTACTTCTTCCCGCCGGAGGTGATGGGGGCGCATATCGGTCATCATAAATGTCACGCCACCTTCCGCCAGCACAGCATCGCTTTCCGTGGGCTGACGGCGCTGTTTGGGCATATGGGGCTGGAGCTGGATCCGCTCACCGTGGATGCGCAGGAGCGTGAGGGCTATCGCCATTACGCCGCGCTGTATAAGCGGTGGCGCGAGGTGATTCATCACGGTACCCAGTGGCGCGTGGACATGCCGGATGCCACCACGCTGGCGCAGGGTATAGTGAGCGAAGACAAAACGCAGGGGCTGTTTATGGTCAGCCAGCTCGCGATGCCGGATTACACCCTGATGATGCCGCTGCGCATGCCGGGGTTAGACGCCAGCGCGCAGTACCGCATCACGCTGCTGGATCATCCGAACATTCAGATCACGGGCGAGGGCGGGCACACCATGCGCAAGCTGCCGGCGTGGATGGAAGCCCCGCAAACGGCAAGCGGCGAATGGCTGATGCGGGCGGGTATTGCGCTACCGATTCTGGATCCGGAAACCGCCATTCTGATTGGCGTGGAACGCGTGTAAAGGTGACGGGCCGGGCAGCCGGCCCTCCGTTGAGGATAAAAATAATGAACACAACAACCTGTACCCACAAAGACAACCCTAACTTCTGGATCTTCGGGCTGTTCTTCTTTCTCTACTTCTTCATCATGGCCACCTGCTTTCCGTTCCTGCCGATCTGGCTGTCGGACATCATCGGTCTGAACAAAACCCATACCGGGATTGTCTTCTCCTGCATCTCGCTGTCGGCCATTGCCTTCCAGCCGGTGCTGGGCGTCATTTCGGACAAGCTGGGGCTGAAAAAACACCTGCTGTGGATAATCTCAGTGCTGCTGTTTCTGTTCGCACCGTTCTTCCTGTACGTCTTTGCACCACTGCTGAAAGCCAATATCTGGCTGGGCGCGCTGAGCGGCGGGTTGTATATCGGCTTTGTTTTTTCAGCCGGATCCGGGGCGATTGAGGCCTACATTGAACGCGTGAGCCGCAACAGCTTCTTTGAGTACGGTAAGGCGCGCATGTTTGGCTGCCTCGGCTGGGGGCTGTGCGCCTCAACGGGCGGCATCCTGTTCGGCATCGACCCGTCGTATGTTTTCTGGATGGGATCGGCGGCGGCGCTTTTGCTGATGCTGCTGCTGGTGGTCGCGAAACCGAAGCCCAACCAGACGGCGCAGGTGATGAACGCCCTGGGCGCGAACCAGCCGCAGATCACCGCTAAAACCGTGTTCAACCTGTTCCGCCAGCGCAGAATGTGGATGTTCATTCTGTACGTGATTGGCGTGGCCTGCGTGTATGACGTTTTCGACCAGCAGTTTGCCACCTTCTTTAAAACCTTCTTCGCTACGCCGGAAGCGGGCACCCGGGCGTTCGGTTTTGCCACCACGGCGGGGGAGGTTTGTAACGCCATCATCATGTTCTGCTCGCCGTGGATCATTAACCGCATCGGCGCGAAAAACACGCTGCTGATTGCCGGAGTAATTATGGCGACGCGCATCATCGGTTCGTCGTTTGCCACCACCGCCGTGGAGGTGATCGCCCTGAAGATGCTGCACGCGCTGGAGGTCCCGTTCCTGCTAGTGGGGGCATTCAAATACATTACCGGAGTGTTTGATACGCGCCTGTCGGCCACCATCTACCTGATTGGCTTCCAGTTTGCCAAACAGTCGGCAGCGATTTTCCTCTCCGCCTTTGCCGGAAATATGTATGACCGGATTGGCTTCCAGGAGACGTACCTGATGCTGGGCTGTTTCGTGCTGGCGATTACGGTGGTGTCGGCGTTTACGCTGAGCAGCAGGCGGGAGATTGCTGCACGAAGTAACACGGTGGAGGCGAACCAGGCATAGGCGCTGTAAAACGACGAAACCCACCAGAGGTGGGTTTCATAAATCGCTTTGCCTATGGTGTACGCAACCAGAACCTATAAAAAGGGGAAGTAGACAGTACAGGCTTTCAGGACCAAATTCTAACGGTTGAAGGATCCACCGTCAACTGTATCTACAGGTCTATGATATGCTTCGGCACATCGTTCTGGGAGCACGAAAAAATGCCGCAAGTCACTAATTATAAACCGATTATTTCATTGATCTCATCAATACGTCTGGACGGATATCGCACAACGTTTCGTCCAAATAATGAATGCGAATTATACGGTATATACATCTGGTCTCAGCATGCAGCAGCGTCCATTTATCCTCTCCTCCAAAACCTTGAGATCTCTTTAAGAAACGCCGTCGACAGAGAAGCCAGGATGAGATTTGGCGATATGTGGTGGGAAACGATTCACTGCACAAAAGATCGGGATGAGTGTCATTTCTATAAAAACATCGAGAAGGCTAAAGAGTGCCTTACCCGTGAATGGCGCAAAAAAGAGATGGGACGCAGGCGAGGAGCATATACTCAGGTGCAACCGGTCCCGGAATGGAGTCACGATCGGATTATTGCCTCAACGGATTTTAGTACCTGGCATTATGTTTTGAACAATGAATTTAACGCTCCCGCGCCGCGAGATAACCATGGGTATTTATGGCCAAAATCATTGAGTAAAGTCTTTAAAAATTACGCCAGAATTAACACGAACCCGCAAAAAGTCAGAAAAGCGCTGATCGATCTCATCTTTGAACTGAGAGAGTATCGAAACCGTATTTTCCATCACGAACCTATCTGGGTTAAAGCGCCAAACGTGAATGACGCAAGAACGGCGATTGATACGATAAGAGTCAAGATAAACAAGATTGAACTTATCATCGAAGCCCTTGATATTAATCTGCTTAAGGTGATGAAAAAGGTAGGGCTGTTTGAGAATGCCAGACGCGTTTGCTCACTAGAAGAGCTCAATATCTATCGTTATACGAAACCGTTTTGTGCGTTATCGCCCGAGCAGATTGCCGTTATTGAACAGTACTGTCACGATGCGAAAGAGAGGAACGAAACCATCATCTGGGAGCATGATACGGTAGTTTATGGATTGAGAACTTTGCGCTAAAAGCAGGTGACGCGTGCGTTGCATCACCCGCTTTGCCGTTACGCTAAGTAAAACACCTCTTTCAGATCCGAACTCACCGGGCTGTTATCCGGGTTCGACGGCATGACGTCAGCCATATGTTTCCACCAGCGCTGGCAGACGTCGGTATTCGCCACCGCGTTCCAGCGCTCCTCCGACTCAATCTCCACCGTCGCAAACAGCAGGTTGCGTTCTCTGTCGAGATAAATGGCGTAGTGGTGCGCGCCGTGGGCTTTCAGCACCGCTTCCAGTTCGGGCCAGATCGGATTGTGGCGTCGGGCGTACTCTTCGTGCGCGTCCGGGTTTACCTGCATCACAAACGCTTTGCGGATCATAATGCCTCCAGATACAGCTCGCGGACCTCGTCGCGGCTGGCGGTGCGCGGGTTGCACGGCGCGCACGGATCGGCGAGGGCTTTATCCAGCCAGCCTTCAATGTCGGCTTTGGTGACGCCGAGCTGGCTGAAGCCGGACGGAATGCCGACGCGGGCGCTCAGCTCACGAATCGCCTGAATCGCTGCCATGCTGGCGGCCTCGTCGCTCATTTCGCGCGTGTCAACGCCCATTGCCTGCGCCACGCGGGCAAAACGCGCGACCGCGTTCGGGCGGTTAAAGTTTTCGATGATCGGCAGCAGGATGGCATTACATACGCCATGAGGCAGGTTGTGCGTTGCGCCCGGCTGATGCGCCAGAGCGTGTACCAGCCCCAGCCCGGCGCTGTTAAACGCCATACCCGCCAGGTACTGACCGAAGGCCATCTGCTCGCGCGCTTCCAGGTTATGACCGTCGTCGACCGCTTTCGGCAGCCAGAGGTTGATCAGGCGAATCGCCTCCAGCGCATTGGCATCGGTCAGCGGGTGCGCGCCAACGGACACGTAGGCTTCAATGGCGTGGGTTAATGCGTCCATGCCGGTTGCGGCGGTCACGGAGGCCGGAATATCGAGCATGACGCTGGCATCGTCCACCGCGATATCCGGGATGATGTTCGGGTCGATGATGACTTCTTTCACCTGACGCGCGGAATCGATGATCACCGCGTTGCTGGTCATCTCCGCCGCCGTGCCCGCGGTGGTGTTGATGGCCACCAGCGGCACGCCCGCGTTTTTCACCTTGCCGACGCCGGAATAATCGGTTGACGGACCCGGGTTGGCGGTGAGGATTTTTATCGCTTTGGCGGTATCAATTGGGCTGCCACCGCCAAAGGCGATGATGTAATCGCATCCCGCGTCCTGGTAAGCGGCAAAGCCTTTCTGCACCAGCGCCTCCGTCGGGTTCGGGAACACCTCATCGAACAGGTGATACGCCATCTGATGGGCGTCCAGCGCGGTAAACAGGCTGTCGAGCAGGCCGAGCTTCACCAGCTGGCCGTCGGTGACAACCAGCGCTTTTCCCCACTGCTTGTTTGCCACCAGATTGACCATATCGCCGATTGCCCCCGCGCCGTGCAGGCTGATTTTTGGAAGTGCCAACATAAAGCTCATGATAATTCTCCTTAATTACTGTGAATTTTATGCCCGGCGGCGCTGCGCTTGCGCGGGCCTACGGTTAAGCAGGCCGGGTAAACGCAGCTCCACCCGGCTATGAGATCCGTCTTCGCTGTATCACCCGGCGGGTAATAATCGGCAGTGAAATCACCACAATCAGCATCGCGCCGATAATCACCGACATCACAATGCCGGGCACGTTGAGCAGGCTCAGGCCAAAGGTCACCAGCCCCATCAGGAAGGCGGCGATAATCACGCCCACCATGCTGCCGGACCCGCCGAGAATATTGACGCCGCCGAGCACCGCCATCGTCACCACCGCCAGCTCCCAGCCCATCGCAATCGTCGGGCGAGTGCTGCCCAGACGCGAGGTGAGCAGCACTGACGCCAGGCCGGACATTAGCCCCACCAGCGCGAACAGCATCAGATTGTGGCGTTTAATGTTGATGCCGGAATACCACGCGCCGGTCGGGTTATTGCCGATGGCGTAGGTGCGGCGGCCAAAGTTGGTGCGGTGCAGCACAAAGGCAAACAGAGCGGCCAGCACGATAAACAGCGCGAACTCAAACGACAGCGCGCCCCAGACGTAGCCCTGGCCGAACCAGGCGAAGCTTTCCGGGTAGCTGTTCAGCGCCTGGTCCCCGAGCAGGATGTAGGCGATCCCGCGGTACAGGCTCATGGTGCCGATGGTGATGACGATGGACGACAGATTAAAGCGCGTCACCAGGATGCCGTTAAGCAGTCCGCACAGCAGCCCGACGCCAAGTCCCACGCAGACCAGCACCGGCGTATCGACGCCCGCCGCCGCGCAAAAGCCCATCACCGTGGAGCTGAGCGCGATGGTGGAGGCCACCGACAGGTCAATTTCCCGGGCGATAATCAGCATCGCCATCGGCAGCACGATGATCGCCTTTTCGGTGAAGTTGAACGTCGCATCGGAAAGGTTCCAGACGTTGAGGAAGTAGGGCGAGGCGAGCGCGTTCACTATGAATACCGCCAGCGTCACCGCCAGCAGGAAACCTTCCCAGCACAGCAGGCGCCGGAAGATGCCCGTCGCAGAGGTCGGTTCGATCGCTTCAGATGTCATCATTTTGCTCATGATTTCACCGCCAGTTTCTGACGCGCCAGCGCGGCGTCGCGCAGGATCAGCCTGCCTTTGCGCCTGTTGCCGCGCTCATTCAGCAGCACTGCAACGACAATTACCGTGCCGGAAATGGCCATCTGCCAGAACGGCGAGACGCCGATCACCGGCAGGGCGTTGTTAATCACCCCGAGGAACAGGGCGCCAAAAAGACAGCCGAGCACGCGCCCGGTGCCGCCCATGGTGCTGATCCCGCCAATCACGCAGGCGGCCACCACCTGCAATTCAAAACCGTTAGCGACGTCGACATACGCAACGGCAAAGCGCGAGATCCACAGGTAGCCGCAGAACCCGGCCAGCAGTCCGGAGAGGCAAAAGCTGATGAACTGCATTTTCCCGGCGTTGATCCCGGTATAGTACGCCGCCGTCGCGTTGCCGCCTGCGGTATAGAGCGCCCGTCCGGTGCGGCTGTAGCGCAGGAAGTAGCCCACCAGCAGCAGCGCGGCGATGGCGCACCAGCTCAGTACCGGCAAGCCCAGCAAAGAGGCACGCGGCAGCCCGAGGAAGTCGGCGCTCATCTGGTTGGCGTTCACCCAGCCGCCGCCGGAGAGCAAAAAGATAATTCCGCGGTAGATGCTCATGGTGCCGAGCGTCACCACAATCGCCGGAATACCCAGCTTCCACACCAGCAGGCCGTTCATCGCGCCCATCAGCAGCCCAAGCGCGCTTGCCAGGATAAGCAGCGCCCAGACGGGCACGTCCGGGTAGTGGAAGTTAATCAGGGCGACAATCATCCCGGTCAGGGCAAGATTGGCCGCCATCGACAGGTCGATGCCTTTGGTGAGCAGCACCATCATCTGCCCGAGCGCGAGGACGATCAGAATGGCGGTGTCGTTAAACATTTCCACCAGGTTGCCCGGCGCGACAAACGACGGTACGCGGCTGCCGATGGCGACGATCATCAGTACAATCACCGCGCCAAGCAGCGCTTCACGGTGTTTTAAGAGTGAGCTCAGCATTTATGCCGCCTCCTGTTTTGCACCGCTGGCGGCGCTGACGATGGTTTCCGCCGTCGCATCCCCCGCTCGGTATTGGGCGACCATCAGCCCCTCGTGCATTACGATGATGCGGTCCGCCATGCCCATCACTTCCGGCAGTTCGGACGAGACCATAATCACCGCCAGCCCCTGACTGACCAGCTCGGACATAAACTGATGAACGGCTGCCTTTGAGCCGATATCAATGCCTTTTGTCGGCTCATCAAGGATGATCACATCAGGGTGCGTTGCCAGCCATTTGCCGATAACGACCTTTTGCTGGTTGCCGCCGGAGAGGGTCTCCACCGCCTGCTTCCAGCTGAAGGCCTTCACGTGCAGACGTTTGGCATACTCGTCTGCCAGCTTCCATTCGCGGTCGTCGTGCAGTACGCCGCTCGGATTGAGCGTGCTGAGCTGAGGCAGGCTGATGTTCTGGGCAATCGGCAGCGCGATAATCGCCCCCTGTTTCTGCCTTTCTTCCGGCACGCAGACAATACCGGCTTTGATGGCATCCGCAGGCTGGCGAAAGCGACGGGGCTGACCGTTGAGGATAATTTCCCCGGACGCTGGCCGCGTAACGCCGGAAAGCGCCTGCATCAGTTCGGTACGCCCGGCACCAACCAGCCCGTAGAAGCCAAGGATTTCGCCTTTACGCAGGGAGAAGGAGATGTGTGCGAACTCGGTCGGGTGGCAGAGGTTTTTCACTTCCAGCACCGTTTCGCCCTTCTCGCAGTCGATTTTCGGGAAGGTTTGCGTAATGGCACGCCCGACCATCATCGACACCATGCGCTCCTCGGTGATCTCATTTATTGCACCTGCGCCGACGAACGCGCCGTCGCGCAAAATGGTGTAATGATCCGCCAGCTCAAAAATCTCGTCGAACTTGTGGGAGATAAACAGGATGGCTTTTCCCTCCTGCTTTAAGCGCTCCACAATCTGGTAAAACTCGAGGATTTCATGCTGCGACAGCGCCGCCGTGGGTTCATCAAGAATAACCACCTGCGCCTCAAAGGAGAGCGCGCGGGCAATCGCTACCATGTGACGCTGGGCGATGCTCAGGGTTTTCAGCGTCGCGCGCGGGTCGATTTGCACTTCCAGCCGTGTGAGGATGGCCTGCGCCCGGCGGTGCATTTCCGGCCAGTCGAGCTTTTTCAGGAAGCCCTTGTGAAGGTACTGACCGACAAAGATATTTTCGGTGACCGATAGCTCATCGAACAGTACGGTTTCCTGGTGAATGGCGGTGATGCCGATTTTATGCGCCGACTCCGGCGTCGGGAGGTGCACGGGGATCGCTTTGTAGAGGATCTCGCCCTCGTCGGGCTGATAAATGCCGGTCATCACTTTGACCAGCGTCGACTTGCCCGCGCCGTTTTCGCCGATAAGCGCCGTCACTTTGCCGGGCCACAGCGCAAGCTGCACGTTCTCAAGGGCACGCACGCCGGGGAACACCTTCGTGATGCCAGAAAGCTGTAGCAATGGGGTCATGATAGTTCTCCTGGACAAGGGAATGTGTAGGGCGGGTAAGCGGCAGCGCCACCCGCCTTTTGCCGGATGGCGCTACGCTTATCCGGCCTACAAATCGCATCAAAAGATTTTTGAGAACTTATCAATATTGCTGGCATCGTAGACGAACGGCTCGGCCATCGCGCCGTTGCCGTCCGCATCCAGCTTCACTTTGCCCAGTTTGCCCATGCTGGCCTCGCCTTTCGTGGCCGTGCCTTTCACCAGATCATCCGCCAGGTAGGTTGCCGCATAGCCGAGGTCGATCGGGTTCCAGATGGCAAAGCTCTTGCTCGCGCCGGATTTCACCGCGCCCGCCATCTCAGACGGCAGACCTAAGCCGGTGACGTACACTTTGCCAATCTTGCCCTGGTCTTTTACCGCCTGCGCGGCGGCCACGATGCCCACGGATGAAGGCGAGACGATAACCTTCAGGTCCGGATAGGTTTTCAGCAGACCGACCGCCTCACGGTAGCTTTTGTCAGAGAGATCGTCCCCGTAGGCCACCGTCACCAGGTTGACGGAAGGGTACTTCGGCAGCACCTTTTTCATCTCCGCAATCCAGGTGTTCTGGTTGGTGGAGGTTGGCGTGGCGCTCAGCACGGCGACGTCGCCCTTCTCCACGTTCAGCGCTTTCAGGGCATCGGCGGCGAGCTTGACGTTGGTTTCGCCAATCAGGGCGTTATTGGAGGGATTGAGATGGATTTGACGTCCGGCTTTCGCCACGCCGGAATCCCACGACACAACCTTGATGCCGCGCTGCATCGCTTTTTTCAGCACCGGCACGACGGCGTCCGGATCGTTCGCGGAGATCGCGATCGCATCCACGCCCTGAGCGATCAGCCCGTTCAGCACCTCGATCTGCGCTTCCGCCGTGGTGGTGGTCGGGCCGGTATAAATCACTTTTACATCGCCTAACTCTTTGGCCGCCTCCTGCGCGCCGACGTTCGCTGCTTCGAAGAATCCATTTCCTAAGGACTTCGCCACCAGGGCGATTTTCACTTCTGCTAAAGCGGAACCGGACAACGCCAGAGCGGCAACGGTGAGGATCAAGCTTGCTTTTATTTTCATTGCTTTTACTCCACTGACTTGAGTTAGTTGTAGGGATTGCAGGTGGTTTTCGCCCCGTCTCGGTAAGCGGGGCGCGATGTTGTTAGTTGTACAGATCTAATGCGGACTGCATCGGGGTGACGCCAAAGCGTTTGCCCAGGGCGATCAGCTCTTCCCGGGTGATGGTCTGCTTCATGCCGCCCATGGAGTAGACCTTCACCAGCACCTCCGCGGATTTCTCGGCGGTGTCGATCAGGCCGAAGGTTTCATCCAGCGTCGGGCCGCTGCCGAAGACACCGTGGAACGGCCACAGCACCAGGGCGTGCTTTTGCATATCCGTCGCGGTCGCCTGGCCGATTTCATCGGTACCCGGCACCATCCACGGCAGAATGCCGACGCCGTCCGGGAACACCACCAGACACTCGGTACTGCCTTCCCACAGCTTGCGGGTAAAGAAATCAGAATTATTTTCCAGCACGTAGGTCAGGGCGATCAGGTTAGTGGCGTGGCAGTGCATGATCACGCGGTCTTTGCCGTTGGTCGCCTTGATGCGCTCGCAATGGGAGAGGAAGTGCGCCGGCAGCTCCGAGGTCGGCACCGCGTCGTCCGTTAGCCCCCACAGAATGTGGTAGCCCGCGCCGTCGCTGTCCACCTTCACCACGCCGAGGTTGGCTTCCGGGTCCAGCTGAACGTTGCGGAAGAACTTGCCGGAACCGGTAACGATAAACGGCGTGTTGGCGAGCAGCGGCATCGGCTGGCTCAGGGCGATATAGCGCGGCTTCTGGTGGAAATCGGCGGCAAAGGGCTCGATATCCGCGTCGTCCAGGCGCAGCGTGAGGTTGCCGCCGTTGCGCTCGTCCCAGCCCTTCAGCCAGGCGTCGGAGGTGGCTTTGATCATGCCCTGGACGAACCAGGAGGTGGTGATGGTCTGCATACAGTGTTTCCTTTGAAAATGCCGGGTGGCGTTACGCTTACCCGGCCTGCTTTTACCTGTAGGCCCGGCATGCAATGCGCTGCCGGGCGATATTTTTTACTGACGAGCGGCGAGAACGTCCTTCTCATACGCCCGCACGTTGTCCAGCCACTGGCTGCCCGCCGGGGCGTCGTGACGCTGGCAGTACATCTCCCACACCGCCTGCCACGGCAGGGATTTCTGCTCTTCCAGCAGCGCCAGGCGCGCGGTGTAATCGCCGCTCTCTTCCAGCTGTTTCAGCGCGGCGGTTGGCTCCAGCAGGGCGCGGAGCAGGGCTTTTTTCATGTTGCGGGTGCCGATAACCCATGCCGCGATGCGGTTGATGGAGGCGTCGAAGAAGTCGAGCCCGATGTGCACGCGGTCAAACAGATCGTGGCGGATGATTTCGCTGGCAATCGCCTGGGTTTCGTCGTCCAGCAGGACCACATGGTCGCTGTCCCAGCGCACCGGACGGCTGACGTGCAGCAGCAGGCGCGGCACGTAGAGCATGGCGGCGGAGATTTTGTCGGAGATCACCTCGGTCGGATGGAAGTGGCCAGCATCCAGGCACAGCGCGGTCTGGCGGCTGGTGGCGTAGCCCATGTAGAACTCGTTTGAGCCCACGGTGTAGCTCTCTGCGCCAATGCCGAACAGCTTGCTCTCCACCGCGTCGATATGGTGCGACGGGTCCAGCTTTTCGCTGATGGCTTCATCCAGCGCGGCCAGCAGGCGCTGGCGCGGCGCCAGACGGTCAACGGTGATGTCCTTCATGCCGTCCGGGATCCAGATATTCATCACCGACGGCGTGCCGAGCTGCTCGCCGAAATACGCGGAGACGCGGCGGCTGGCCTTCACGTGGTCGATCCAGAACTGCCGGATTTCGTCGTTGGCGTGTGCAAGGGTAAACCCGTCCGCGCTCAGCGGGTGCGAGAAGCAGGACGGGTTAAAATCCAGTCCCAGCCGGTTGGCCTTTGCCCACTCCACCCAGTTCTTAAAGTGTTCCGGTTTGATTTCGTTACGCGCGACCGGCGCGTCGGATTCGAGATAAATCGCGTGCAGGTTCAGGCGTTTTGGCCCGGGGATCAGGCTCAGCGCCAGTTCCAGATCCGCACGCAGTTCGGTGGCGTTGCGCGCTTTGCCCGGGTAGTTACCCGTTGCCTGAATGCCACCCGTCAGGGAACCGCCCGGGTTCTCGAAGCCGGCAACGTCATCACCCTGCCAGCAGTGCATGGAGACGGGCAGACGGTCGAGCTGGCGCAGCGCCTCTTCGACATCCACGCCGACGGCGGCGAAACGCTGTTTAGCCAGGTCCCAGGCTTGTTCAAGTTGAGTGGTCATGCGCAAAGCTCCTTAGTCAGTCGTTTTTGCTGAAACTGCGCCCGGTAGCGGGCAATGTCATGGCAGGGATTGGGGGTGAAGGTGGTCAGGCTGTTATTCGCCGTCACCACCGAACGGAAATCGTCAACGTTTGATAGTTCGTCCAGCGTCATTAGCTGAATGCCGATGTTGCCGAGCGTGGAAGCCTCTACGGGGCCTGCCACCACGGTAATGCCGCAGGCATCGGCGCAGAGCTGGTTCAGCAGCTGGTTCTGGCAACCGCCGCCCACGATGTGTAGCTGGGTGAACGGTTTACCGCGAAGGTCAGCCAGCTCGCTCAGGATGTCGGCATAGAGCAGGGCGAGGCTGTCAAAAATACAGCGCGCCAGCTCGGCGGGGCGGGAAGGTACCGGCTGCCCCGCGTCAAAACAGGCGGCCTGGATCTCAGCGCTCATGTGCACCGGATTAATAAAGCGGTCGTCGTTCGGGTTAATCAGGAAAGTGCAGGCCTTCAGCTTTTCGGTTTCCGCGATAAGCGCGGGCAGGTCGGTGACGTTCTGCTCTTTCAGCATCCGCTGGAGCAGCCACAGGCCCATGATGTTCTTCAGCACGCGGTAGCGTCCTTCGGCACCGCCTTCGTTGGTGATATTGGCGGCCAGCGCGGCGTCGCTGGTGTAGGGCGTTTTGCTCTCAAAACCCATCAGCGACCAGGTGCCGGAGGAGAGATAGGCCGCGTCTTTGCTGGCGAGCGGCGAGGCAATGACCGCGCTTGCGGTGTCGTGACTGGCGACGGCGACAACGGGAATTTCATTCCCCTGCGGGCAAATCCACTGGCCGATCACGTTGCCCGGATGGGTTGGCGCGCCGAACCAGGACGGCGAGGCGCCCGTCCATGCCAGCAGGTGTTCATCCCAGTTATCGGTATTGATATTGACCAGCTGCGTGGTGGTGGCGTTGGTGTATTCCCAGTTCATGTTGCCGGTCAGACGATAGCTTAAGTAGTCCGGGATCAGCAGCGCATGCGCCACCTTTTCAACCAGCTTTGGCTGTTGCTCAACCAGCGCACGCAGCTGATACAGCGTGTTAAACGGCAGGAACTGGATGCCGCTGCGACCATAGATGTTCTCCTTGCCAAGCTGCGCGATGGCGTGCGCCATCAGCCCATCGGTGCGGCTGTCGCGGTAGGAGACGGGCAGGCCGACGCGTTCGCCGTGATTGTCCAGCAGCACGTAATCCACGCCCCAGGTATCAATGCCGATACTGTCGATGCGGATACTGTCTTCGCAGACGTTATGAAGTCCGGTGCGGATCTCCGCTTCCAGCGCATCGATATCCCAGGTCACAAAACCGTCCTGTTTTTGCAGACAATTGGCGAAACGGTGCATTTCGCGAAGCGTAAGGGTGTGCTGGTCACAGTCCCAGGTGGCGAGCATTACACGGCCGCTGGATGCGCCTAAATCGACAGCCACACAATGGCGAAAAGTCATGGTCGGGTCCTTTCTTAAGTCATTAGCGATGAGTGTAAGAAAGGGAAGAAATAGCCACCTTCTCGCCACTGACAGCCCAAATCTCGCGCTGGCAAGAAAGCAAAGGTGAACGTGAGGGAGTTCACAGTTTCCAGTAATGACGGGGTTTGCAGGCAGTGTGACGCTGACCGCATTTCCCGATCTTTCCGCCTGTTTCTTGAAAAACCGGCAGCTTTTGCGCGGTTTACTGTCAAAAATTTAAGGTGAGCGTGGAAGGCCTTAATTACTATTTTGAGAACTTTTCTCATTGGTGGGGGCCGTTATGACCGTACTGCACAGCGTCGATTTTTTTCCTTCGGGAGCTTCTCCGGTCGCGATTGAGCCACGGCTTCCTCAGGCTGCATTTCCTGAGCATCATCATGATTTTCATGAAATTGTGATTGTTGAGCACGGAACGGGCATCCACGTGTTCAACGGTCAGCCGTATACCATCAGCGGCGGTACGGTGTGCTTCGTGCGCGACCACGACAGGCACCTGTATGAACATACCGACAACCTGTGCCTGACCAACGTGCTCTATCGTTCTCCGGACGCGTTCCAGTTTCTCTCCGGGCTGAATCAGCTGTTGCCGCAAGAGAAGGATGGCCACTACCCGTCGCACTGGCGGGTGAATCAGTCCACGTTGCAGCAGGTGCGTCAGCTGGTGAGCCAGATGGAGCAGAGCGAAGACGCAGAGGAGACGCACGCGATTGCAACCCGCGAGCTGCTGTTTATGCAGCTGCTGGTGCTGCTGCGCCGCAGCAGCCTGGTGGAAGGGATGGAAAATAACGACGCGCGGCTGAACCAGCTCATGGCCTGGCTGGAAGATCATTTCGCTGAAGATGTCTGCTGGGAAACGCTGGCGGACGACTTTTCGCTCTCGCTGCGCACGCTGCATCGTCAGCTCAAGCAGCATACCGGGCTCACGCCGCAGCGTTACCTTAACCGTCTGCGCCTGATCAAAGCGCGCCATCTTTTACGCCATACCGATGAAAGCGTCACGGATATCGCTTATCGCTGCGGTTTCGGCGACAGTAACCACTTTTCAACGCTGTTTCGCCGGGAATTTAGCTGGTCGCCGCGCGATATTCGTCAGGGGAAAGACGCGTTGCTTCAGTAACGCGAGGGCAGTCACCGTTTTTTTGCCGCAAAAAGGCTAATAATGTCCGGTTATTCGCCCTAGAGGTTGTGGTGTGGCTGCTCAGTTAATTCTTCGCAAAGATGATTTTTTTGCCTCCGCGAGTCAGGCTGTCGCGGTGGCGGACCGCTACCCGCAAAATGTTTTTGCCGAGCACACCCACGAGTTCTGCGAGCTGGTGATGGTGTGGCGCGGCAATGGCTTACACGTCCTCAACGACCGGCCCTACCGCATCACGCGCGGGGATCTGTTTTACATACGCGCCGAAGACAAACACGCCTACGCCTCGGTTAACGATCTGGTGTTGCAGAACGTCATCTACTGCCCTGACAGGCTTAAACTGAATGTCGACTGGGCGGGCAACATTCCGGGCTTTCTGAATGCCGGAGGCGAACCGCACTGGCGCTTAAGCAGCAGCGGCATGGCTCAGGTGCGCCAGACAATTTCCCAGCTGGAGCAGGAGAGCCAGAAGAGCGACCCGGTGGCGAACCAGATGTCGGAGCTGCTTTTCGCCCAGCTGGTGATGACCCTGAAGCGCCATCGTTACGCCACGGATAATCCCTCCGCCACCACGCAGGAAGCGCTGCTGGATAAGCTGATCGCACTGCTTGCGGGCAGTCTGAACAAGAGTTTCGTGCTGGAAAAATTCTGCGAGCAGGAGCAGTGCAGCGAGCGCGCGCTGCGCCAGCAGTTCCGCACCCAGACGGGTATGACGATAAACCATTACCTGCGCCAGCTGCGCATCTGCCACGCCCAGTATCTGTTACAGCATACGGAGCTGATGGTCAGCGAAGTGGCGATGCGCTGCGGATTTGAGGACAGTAATTACTTTTCGGTGGTGTTTAACCGCGAGGTGGGGATGACGCCGGTTCAGTGGCGTCATCGCAGTCGAAAGGCGGCGTAATCAGTTCGCCATGCCGAGGCCGACAATGTTGGCGGCGATAATAATCACCACGCAGCCCAGGCTCAGCACGCCAACCGGACGACGCCCGGCGTTGTTCCACTCCTTCAGCACCAGCCCAACCAGCCCGCCGCACAGTACGTAGAAGCTCATGTGCAGCATCCAGCTCATATAGTCATACTGCGCCGGAATGCTGGCGTGGCCCCAGGCGTAGAAGAAGAATTGCAGATACCACATCAGGCCGCCGAGCGCGGAGAGCAGAACGTTGGTAAGGATCAGGGGTTTTGCCAGCGAGAAGTCGGCTTTTACCGACAGGTTTTTCACTTTTGCCAGACGAATGAAGCAGAAACCGAGGTTTACCAGCGCGCCGCCGCCCATGATCACCACATAGCTTGGCAGAGCGACATACAGCGGGTCGACGCCCAGCGCCGCAGCGGCCTCGTGCATCGGTTTGGCGGCGTTCATGGCAAACGACATGCCCGCCGAGAAGACGCCGCACATCACCGCCAGCAGCAGCCCTTTCTTCAGGTTGAACTCTTCGGCCCTGATGCCCATCTTGCGTTCTTTTAGCTGGCCTGCGCGGGTGACGATCCCCACGCCGATCACCGCCACCAGCACGCCCAGCAGCGTCATCCGGCCGCCCTGGGTGTTGATCAGCACGTCGAAATGACCGTTAAGGATGGGCGTCATCAGGGTGCCCACTATCAGCGTAATACCAATCGCGATGCCGATGCCCATCGACATGCCGAGGTAGCGCATGGTGAGGCCGTAGTTGATATTACCGATGCCCCACATCGCGCCGAACAGAAACACCGGCAGTAACGTAGAGGCGTTGAAGGAGGAGAAGTAGCCCCAGAAATCGGGCAGCAGCACGGCGCTGATGGCCCACGGCAAAATCAGCCAGGAGACCGTACCGCCAACGGACCACATGGTTTCCCATGACCAGCCTTTCACCTTCTTAAACGGGGCATAGAAACAGGCAGCACTGGCCGCGCCTATCAAATGCCAGAAAATACCCATCGTAATCGCATGATTCATTTTTTTATCCTCATCGTTTTTATTGTCGGTGGCTTCCCGCCGACTTGATGAGTGTAAAAATTAGGCGGTTTGGGAACCTTCAAAAGGTTGCCGCACTTTTGTGGAGGGTGGCAATCAGCACGTTAAGCGCGTGAGCAGACTCACAATTTTGTGATTCATCGAAATTGTAATAACCCTATAAAAACTACGGCATTGATAATCATTTTCAATATCATTTAATTAACTATAATGAACCAACTGCTTACGCGGCATTAACAGCTGTGCCGCCCGACAATAATGGAGAGGATTATGAGTTATACACTGCCATCCCTGCCGTATGCCTACGACGCACTGGAACCGCATTTCGACAAGCAGACGATGGAAATCCATCACACTAAACACCACCAGACCTACGTGAACAATGCGAATGCTGCGCTGGAAAGCCTGCCAGAGTTCGCTAATCTGCCAGTTGAAGAGCTGATCACCAAGCTGGACCAGCTGCCAGCAGACAAGAAAACCGTACTGCGTAACAACGCGGGCGGTCACGCTAACCACAGCCTGTTCTGGAAAGGTCTGAAAACCGGCACCACCCTTCAGGGCGACCTGAAAGCGGCAATCGAGCGCGACTTCGGCTCCGTTGACAACTTCAAAGCGGAATTCGAAAAAGCCGCTGCAACCCGCTTCGGCTCTGGCTGGGCGTGGCTGGTTCTGAAAGGTGACAAACTGGCGGTCGTTTCCACTGCAAACCAGGACTCCCCGCTGATGGGTGAAGCCATCTCTGGCGCATCCGGCTTCCCAATTCTGGGCCTGGACGTGTGGGAACACGCTTACTACCTGAAGTTCCAGAACCGTCGCCCTGACTACATCAAAGCGTTCTGGGATGTCGTGAACTGGGACGAAGCCGCAGCGCGTTTCGCCGCTAAAAAATAAGGTTGCATTGACGCCTGTGAGAAGCGAGTCTGATGACTCGCTTTTTTTGTATCTGCGTAATGGAGGCAGCGATGCATTACCCGGTGAACGTGTTTACAGGCAAGGTAAGGGAGTACGACGGCAGCCGCCCGAGCGCCATCGCCAAAGTGCAGGTCGACGGTGAGCTGTCGCTGACCGAGCTCGGGCTGGTGGGCGACCAGCAGGCCGAAAAGAAAATCCACGGCGGGCCCGATCGCGCGCTGTGCCACTATCCTCGCGAGCACTATCAGCACTGGAAAACCGAATTTCCTGAACAGGCGGACCTCTTCGTCGCGCCCGCGTTTGGCGAAAATCTCTCAACGGAAGGGCTGACGGAAAAGAACGTCTTTATTGGCGATATTTACCGCTGGGGCGATGCCCTGATTCAGGTCACCCAGCCGCGCTCGCCGTGCTTTAAGCTCAACTACCATTTCGGTATTCAGGATATGTCGGCCCAGCTGCAAAACGCGGGCAAAACCGGCTGGCTGTATCGCGTTGTGCAGGCGGGACAGGTTTCTGCGGATGCGCCGCTTGAGCTCGCGTCGCGCCTGAGTGAGGTGTCGGTGTACGAGGCCTGCGCGATTGCCTGGCATATGCCTTTCGACGATGAACAGTATCATCGCCTGCTGTCGGCGGCGGGGTTGTCTACCAGCTGGACAAGAACGATGCAGAAGCGGCGTATAAGCGGGAAGATCGAGAGTAGTTCGCGGAGATTGTGGGGGAAATAGGCTCCGTAAAAAGTAGGCCGGGTAAGCGAAGCCGCCACCCGGCACATACCGTTACGAACGCTTATACAGCGGTAGCCACAGCGTTAACCGCAGCCCGCCCAGCGGGCTGTCATCGGCTTTCACCCAGCCACGGTGCTGCTGCATGGCGGTTTCAACAATCGCCAGACCCAGCCCCGTACCGCCGGACTCGCGGTCGCGCGCCTCGTCGGTGCGGTAGAACGGACGGAAAATCTGCTCGCGATCTTCCGGGCTGACGCCTGGACCATCGTCATCGACAATGACGGTAATCCCGTCTTTATCCACCGAAAACGCCACTTCAATCTTCGTGTGCGAATAGCGCAGGGCGTTACGCACGATATTCTCCAGCGCGCTTTCCAGCGTGTTGGGGTTACCGTAGAGCGGCCACGGGCCCGGCGGGAAGTTGACGGTAAACGATTTCCCCATCTGCTCTGCTTCGAACGCCGCGTTGTCCAGCACCTCGTGCCACAGGTGATTGGCTTTCACCGTTTCGCTCACCAGCGCGTTTTTCTGCTGGTTACGCGACATCACCAGCAGATCGTTGATCATGCTGTCCAGACGATGCGCTTCCGTTTCAATACGCTCCAGCTCTTTGCTTTCCCCGCTGCGGCGGCGCAGCAGGGCGGTGCCCAGCTGTAAGCGCGTGAGCGGCGTACGCAGTTCGTGTGAGATGTCTGACAGCAGGCGTTGCTGGGCAGTCATCATCCGATCAAGCGCGCTGACCATCTGGTTAAAACTGGTGCCGGCGGCCAGGAACTCCTGCGGCCCGGATTCCAGCTCCGGATGCTGCCTGAGGTTGCCTTGTGCCACTTCGTCCGCCGCGTTTTTCAGCTTACGCGCCGGTTTCGCCAGGCTCCACGCCAGCCATAACAGCAGCGGGGAACTGACCAGCATTGTGACGATCAGCAGCAAAAGCGGACGGTCAAACAGCAGGTTGATGAAGTCGGACTGGGAACTGCTCGCAGGGCGAATCAGGTAGAGCTGGTAGTTATCTTCCCCATCCCGTACCGAGAAAGGGCCGACCATCTCTACCCGACCATATTTCTTTTTCTGTGGGTGATCGGCGTTATCCGCCTGGCCAATAAAGTTGCGGATGATCTGCATCTCATTGCGATCGGCCCCAATCACGCGACCTTCGCTGGTAACCAGCAGCAACCGTTGTCCGGGGGGCGCCCACTTGTCGATAGCGCGAAACAGCCTGCGCCACCACATTAAATCGTTCGGCGGATCGTTTGCCAGCTCCGCTTCCACGTGCTGCTCGATCATCACGCCCTGACGTTGCTCGCTGTCGAGAAGCTCCGTCATCTGGCGTGAGTCGAGTTTTGGCAACATCAAAACGAGCATTAAAACCAGTGCCAGCGTCAGCCAGAAGATGGCGAAGATGCGGGCGGTTAAGCTGCCTATCATGAAGCGGAAACCATCAGATAACCGCGACCACGCAGGGTTTTAAACCATGGGTGACCGTCTTTACGCTCCGGCAGCTTACGGCGCAGGTTCGAGATATGCATATCGATGGCGCGGTCAAACGGGGTAAGGCGTTTGCCCAGCACTTCCTGGCTTAAGTGTTCACGTGACACCACCTGGCCGAGATGCTGCGCCAGCAGATACAGCAGGGTGAACTCGGTGCCGGTTAGCTCCAGCGTTTCACCGTCGAAGCTCGCTTCCTGGCGGCCCGGATTCAGGCTCAGGGAGTCCACTTCCAGCGTAGGTGAACTGTTGTCGGTATTCTGCTGCTGCTCGCTCCAGTGAGAACGGCGCAGGATCGCACGAATACGGGCCACCAGTTCACGGTCGTTGAACGGCTTAGGTAAGTAGTCATCCGCACCCAGCTCAAGGCCGAGAACGCGGTCAAGCTCGCTGCCGCGTGCGGTCAGCATAATAACGGGGGTCTGGTGTGTCTGGCGAAGCTCTTTCAACGTATCAATGCCGTTTTTCTTCGGCATCATGACGTCGAGCAAAAGTAAATCGATGCTGTCGTCAAGGAGACTCAGCGCCTGTTCCCCATCATGGGCAACCAGGACGTTGAAACCTTCCATGTCGAGCAACTCCTTTAAAAGAGATGTGAGCTCTCGGTCATCATCAACTAACAGGATTTTATTCATTGTTTAAATACCTCCGAGGCAGAAATTACGACATCAAGGCTATCTAATCCATGACTTTACGTTGTTTTACACCCCCTGACGCATGTTTGCAGCCTGAATCGTAGACTGTCTCTCGTTGAATCGCGACACGAAAGATTTTGGGAGCAAGTGATGCGCAAAGTTACCGCTGCCGTCATGGCCTCAACGCTGGCCTTCAGTGCGTTTAGCCAGGCTGCTGTAGCTAACATCAGCGATAACGGCTCCTCGGTTGAGGGCGCAACGCAGCACAGCAGCCAAAACCATATGTTTGACGGCATAAGTTTAACCGAACATCAGCGTCAACAGATGCGAGATCTGATGCAGAGGGCACGACACGACCAGCCCCCTGTTAATGTTAGCGAAATGGAGACAATGCATCGCCTTGTCACCGCAGAAAATTTTGACGAAAGCGCTGTACGCGCTCAGGCCGAAAAAATGGCGCAGGAACAGGTTGCCCGCCAGGTAGAGATGGCGAAGGTTCGCAACCAGATGTTCCACCTGCTAACGCCCGAGCAGCAAGCGGTTTTGAACACCAAACATCAGCAACGTATGAACCAGTTGCGTGAGGTTGCACGGATGCAGCGAAGCTCAGATATGACGCTTTTCAGTAGCAATAGCAGTACCCGTAGTAACCAGTAAACCCTGTTTTCCTTGCCATAGACACCATCCCTGTCTTCCCCCACATGATGTGGGGGTTTTTTTTGCCCGTCGTTCAGGTTTGTTAACGCTTTATTCATCCTTTCACTCCACCACCATCCGTTATACTAGCGCCATGGCATGACAGGAGTGTTTATGAATCAATCCTATGGACGGCTGGTAAGCCGGGCCGCAATAGCCGCGACGGTGACGGCGTCGTGTTTGCTGATCATTAAAATCTTCGCGTGGTGGTACACCGGTTCGGTCAGTATTCTGGCGGCGCTGGTGGATTCGCTGGTGGATATTGCCGCCTCGCTGACCAACCTGCTGGTGGTGCGCTACTCGCTGCAACCGGCGGATGAAGAGCATACGTTTGGGCACGGCAAGGCGGAATCGCTGGCCGCGCTGGCGCAAAGCATGTTTATTTCGGGCTCCGCGCTTTTCCTGTTTTTGACCGGCATTCAGCACCTTATTTCGCCTTCCCCTATGAACGATCCGGGCGTTGGCGTGGTCGTAACGGTAGTTGCACTTATAAGCACACTTGTTCTTGTAACGTTCCAGCGCTGGGTCGTACGCAAAACTCAAAGCCAGGCTGTACGGGCCGATATGCTTCATTATCAGTCTGATGTTATGATGAATGGGGCTATTCTTATTGCGCTTGGTCTGGCCTGGTATGGCTGGCATCGGGCCGATGCGTTGTTTGCGTTAGGGATAGGGATCTATATTTTATACAGCGCGTTGCGGATGGGGTATGACGCGGTACAGTCGCTTCTTGACCGTGCGCTTCCGGACGCAGAACGTAATGAAATTTATGCCATCGTGACCAACTGGCCTGGCGTCAGTGGCGCTCACGATCTTCGTACGCGGCAGTCAGGGCCGACCCGCTTTATTCAGATTCATTTGGAAATGGAAGACAACCTGCCACTGGTTCAGGCGCATATGGTCGCTGAACAGGTGGAGCAGGCGATTTTGCAGCGTTTCCCTGGGTCAGACGTCATTATTCACCAGGATCCGTGCTCTGTCGTACCCAGGGCGTTTTGAGCTTTCGTAATTCGTTGTAAAAAAGAGAGCCAGACCAGCATTTTGTGGATAAATTACCACCATATGGCCTGACCTGAATCAATTCAGCTGGAAGGGATTGATATACTATTTGCAGTATTCGACGGTTGAACAGTTTCTTCCGGCAGCAGATTTCAATTTTGCATTCCTAAGTTCAGAGGTAGTCATGATTAAGAAAATCGGTGTGTTGACAAGCGGCGGTGATGCGCCGGGCATGAACGCGGCAATCCGTGGGGTTGTCCGTGCAGCGCTGACGGAAGGTCTGGAAGTTTTTGGTATCTATGACGGTTACCTGGGCCTGTATGAAGACCGCATGGTTCAGCTGGACCGCTACAGCGTGTCTGACATGATCAACCGTGGCGGTACTTTCCTCGGTTCTGCGCGCTTCCCGGAATTCCGTGACGAACACATCCGCGAAGTGGCTATCGAAAACATGAAAAAACGCGGCCTGGACGCGCTGGTGGTTATCGGCGGCGACGGCTCGTACATGGGTGCAAAACGTCTGACGGAAATGGGCTTCCCGTGCATCGGCCTGCCTGGCACCATCGACAACGACATTAAAGGCACCGACTACACCATCGGTTACTTCACCGCGCTGGGTACCGTTGTGGAAGCGATTGACCGCCTGCGTGACACCTCTTCCTCTCACCAGCGTATTTCCATCGTTGAAGTGATGGGCCGTTACTGCGGTGACCTGACCCTGGCGGCGGCAATTGCCGGTGGCTGTGAGTTCGTGGTGGTTCCGGAAGTGGAATTCAGCCGTGAAGATCTGGTCGCTGAGATCAAAGCCGGTATCGCGAAAGGTAAGAAACACGCGATCGTTGCCATCACCGAGCACATCTGTGACGTTGACGAACTGGCGAAGTACATCGAAACCGAAACCAAACGCGAAACCCGCGCGACCGTACTGGGTCACATTCAGCGCGGCGGTTCCCCGGGCCCATACGACCGTATCCTGGCGTCCCGCATGGGTGCGTACGCGATTGAGCTGCTGCTTCAGGGCCACGGCGGCCGCTGCGTCGGTATTCAGAACGAGAAACTGGTTCACCATGACATCATTGACGCCATTGAAAATATGAAGCGTCCGTTCAAAGGTGACTGGCTGGACTGCGCGAAAAAACTGTACTGATTCGTTGTGTTTGTTATGCCTGGTGGCGCTGCGCTTACCGGGCCTGCGTAGCGACGAATGTAGGCCGGGTAAGGCGAAGCCGCCACCCGGCTTTTTTATGCCCCTCCATTTTTTATTCCTCTACGTTATAGCCAATCTTTTTTTATTCTTTAATCATCGGTTAGCTTTCTGGCACGCTGCATTCATCAAAACACTGCATAAGAGAGCTGGGCGATGAAGAAATGGGGCGTGGGGTTAACATTATTGCTGGCATCGACCAGCGTTCTGGCAAAGGACATTCAGTTACTGAACGTGTCGTACGACCCGACGCGTGAGCTGTACGACCAGTACAACAAAGCTTTTGCGGCGCACTGGAAGCAGGAAACCGGCGATAACGTGGTGGTTCGCCAGTCTCACGGCGGTTCCGGTAAGCAGGCGACATCGGTGATCAACGGCATTGAAGCTGACGTGGTTACCCTGGCGCTGGCTTACGACGTGGACGCCATTGCGGAGCGCGGCCGTATCGACAAAAACTGGATCAAACGCCTGCCGGACAACTCTGCACCCTACACCTCGACCATCGTCTTCCTGGTGCGTAAAGGCAACCCGAAACAGATTAAGGACTGGAACGACCTGGTGAAACCGGGCGTATCGGTCATCACGCCGAACCCGAAAAGCTCCGGCGGCGCACGCTGGAACTACCTGGCGGCCTGGGGCTACGCGCTGCACCACAACAACGGTGACCAGGCGAAAGCACAGGAATTCGTGAAAGCGCTGTTCAAAAACGTCGAGGTGCTGGACTCCGGCGCGCGCGGCGCAACCAATACCTTCGTTGAGCGCGGCATCGGCGACGTGCTGATCGCCTGGGAAAACGAAGCCCTGCTGGCAACCCACGAGCTGGGTAAAGACAAGTTTGAAATCGTGACCCCGAGCGAATCCATCCTCGCTGAACCGACCGTCTCCGTAGTCGATAAGGTTGTTGATAAGAAAGGGACCAAAGCGGTGGCGGAAGCCTACCTGAAGTACCTTTACTCGCCGGAAGGTCAGGAAATTGCGGCGAAAAACTTCTATCGCCCGCGCGATGAGGCCATCGCGAAGCAATACGAGAACGCCTTCCCGAAACTGAAGCTGTTTACGATCGACGATGTTTTTGGCGGCTGGACCAAAGCGCAGAAAGAGCACTTCTCCAGCGGCGGCACCTTCGACCAAATCAGCAAGCGCTAGGCGTTTCATAAAGCACGACACGGTAACCCGGTGTGAGAAATCCGCCGGGTTTTTTATTTGGTCATCATTTTGCGTTACTCTTTTGCCTTTACTGAAAACAGGGAACGCGTTGTGAAAAAAATTATCTTACTGATTCTGATCGTTATCGCCCTTGCCGCAGGCGGCGTGTACTGGATGAAAGCGGGTAATCCGAATGCGTTGCGCCATATCGTGCTCGACCAGTGTGTGCCCAACCAGCTGCAAAACCGTAACCCGGCGCCGTGTGCGCAGGTGAAGCCGGACGCTGGCTACGTGGTGTTTAAAGACCGCAACGGGCCGCTGCAATACCTCCTGATGCCCACGTACCGTATTAACGGCACCGAAAGCCCGCTGCTGACTGAACCTCAGACGCCGAATTTCTTCTGGCTGGCGTGGCAGTCGCGTAACTTTATGAGCATGAAGCGGGGCGCCGACGTACCTGACAGCGCCATTTCGCTGACCATCAACTCCCCGACCGGGCGCACGCAAAACCATTTCCATATCCACATCTCCTGCCTGCGCCCGGACGTGCGCGAGAAGCTGAACGCGGCGCAGGGGCAAATCAGCACCCAGTGGCTACCTTTTCCAGGCGGGCTGGAAGGGCATGAGTACCTTGCCCGTCGGGTAACGGAGAACGAACTGGTGCAGCGCAGCCCGTTTATGATGCTGGCGGAAGAGCTGCCGGAAGCCCGCGACCATATGGGACGCTTCGCGCTGGCGATGGCGCAGCAGTCGGACGGCTCGTTTGTACTGCTGGCGACGGAGCGTAATCTGCTGACCTTTAACCGCGCGTCGGCTGAGGAATTACAGGATCATCAATGCGATATCCTGAAGTGACCCCACCATAAATAGCGTTTACTCGCCCTGCCTGTCGCCGTAGACTTGCTGAAAAATTCTACAGGAGACAGGCATGTCGCTCTGGTTAACGCATCCTCTGCTGCTTCCCTCGCTGATCGTCGGCGTCACCATCGTGCTGTGGGCGACGTCGCTGTTGCCAGAATTTATTACCGCGCTGCTGTTCTTCACGGCGGCGATGACCGCCAGAATCGCCCCGCCGGAGGCGATCTTCGGCGGCTTTGCCTCGTCGGCTTTCTGGCTGGTGTTCAGCGGTTTTGTGCTCGGCGTGGCGATCCGGAAAACCGGCCTGGCGGACAGGGCGGCCCGGGCGCTGTCGGCAAAGCTTACCGACTCCTGGATGCTGATGGTGGCAAGCGTTGTGCTCCTGAGCTATGCCCTGGCGTTCGTCATGCCCTCGAACATGGGGCGTATTGCACTGCTGATGCCAATTGTTGCCGCAATGGCGAAGCGGGCCGGCATTCCTGATGGCTCGCGGGCGTGGTTTGGCCTGGCGCTTGCCGTAGGCTTTGGCACCTTTCAGCTTTCGGCCACCATCCTGCCCGCCAACGTTCCCAACCTGGTGATGAGCGGCGCGGCGGAAGGCTCATACGGTATCCACCTCAATTATGTCCCTTATTTGCTGCTGCACACGCCGGTGCTGGGCATTCTCAAAGGCCTGATTCTGATTGGCCTGATCTGCTGGCTGTTCCCCGGTAGCCCGAAACCGGCGAAGGATCTGGCGCCATCGGAACCGATGGGGCGTGACGAAAAACGGCTTGCCTGGCTGCTGGCGGCGGTGCTGGTGATGTGGGTGACGGAGAGCTGGCACGGCGTGGGACCGGCGTGGACGGGGCTGGCAGCCTCGGTCATCGTTATGCTGCCGCGCATTGGTTTTATCACCGGCGAGGAGTTCTCCGCCGGGGTGAATATGCGTACCTGTATCTACGTCGCGGGTATTCTCGGGCTGGCGATTACGGTGACGCAAACCGGTATTGGAGCGGCAGTGGGTGAGGCGTTGCTGCATATCATGCCGCTGGATGCAGACAAACCGTTTACCAGCTTCCTGGCGCTGACGGGGATCACCACGGCGCTCAACTTCATTATGACCGCCAACGGCGTTCCGGCGCTGTACACCACGCTGGCGCAGAGCTTCTCGGACGCGACCGGCTTCCCGCTACTGTCGGTGATCATGATTCAGGTGCTGGGGTATTCCACGCCGCTGCTGCCGTATCAGGCGTCGCCGATTGTGGTGGCGATGGGCTTAGGGAAAGTGCCTGCGAAGGCGGGGATGGTGCTCTGCCTGGCGCTGGCGGTGGCAACCTATCTGGTGCTGCTGCCGCTGGATTATCTGTGGTTTAGCCTGCTGGGACGGCTGTAAAAAAGCCCGGTGGCGCTGACGCTTACCGGGCCTACAGAACCGTAGGGCGGGTTAGCGAAGCGCCACCCGCCACAAAGGCAATTACGCCTGCTTAGCCGCTTCTGCTGCTTTAACGATCACCGCGAAAGCGTCAGCCTTCAGGGATGCGCCGCCAACCAGCGCGCCGTCGATGTCTGGCTGGGTGAACAGCTCAGCAGCGTTGGATGCGTTAACGGAACCGCCGTACTGGATGATCACTTGCTCAGCCACTTTCGCGTCTGCTTTCGCAATGTGGTCACGGATGAACTTGTGCACCGCCTGAGCCTGCGCAGGAGTTGCAGATTTGCCGGTACCGATCGCCCAGACTGGCTCGTAAGCGATAACCGCGCCTTCGAACGCTGCCGCGCCCTGCGTTTTCAGCACGGCGTCGATCTGACGCGCGCACACTTCTTCAGTTTTGCCCGCTTCGTTTTCTGCTTCGGTTTCACCGATGCACAGCACCGGGATCAGACCCTGCTCTTTCAGCACGGCGAATTTCTTCGCGATGAATTCGTCAGATTCTTTGTGGTAGGTGCGACGTTCGGAGTGGCCGATGATGATGTATTTCGCGCCGATGTCTTTCAGCATTTCAGCGGAGGTTTCACCGGTGAATGCGCCAGACAGGTTAACGTCAACGTTCTGCGCGCCCAGCACGATGTGGCTGCCGTCAGCGGCACGTTTAGCCAGATCCAGGTACATATCCGGCGGAGCGATAGCAACCGCGCAGCCGGTCACGCCAGCCAGCTCTTTACGCAGGTTAGCAACCAGTTCGTTTACCATGTGGCGGCTGCCGTTCAGTTTCCAGTTACCCATCACTAAAGGATGTCGCATTTCAATTCTCCACGCTCAATAAGCGAATTAAGGAATATGGCCACCCTTAAGGGCAGCATGGTCTGTGAATCAGTATAGAGATTTTCCCTCGAAAGGCTTTGCTTTTTGTCATTAATTTGCCCCCTCGAGTGCGTCTGATAACGCCAGCTTAATCGGTTCAACCGCGAAGGTCAGCCCCTTTTCGCCGTTGTCTGCGACGACGTAGCGAACGGCGCCTTCCGTATCGGCGTAATAGCGTTTGTTTTTCCCGGCGGTAAGCAGTTTTTGCAGCTTTTGCTGGCTTTGCGCCTTGGTGAAGGTGGGGGTAAAGGCGCGCAGGATGGCGCTCATGTACTCCAGCGCTTTCGCTTTCGCCGCTTTCTGCTCTGGCCCCTGAATCGGCAGCCAGGTGATCTGCATACTTTTGATTTTTAACGTTCCGCGCTCAAGGGCAGTGGAAGCATACAGATTCTCGTTAATTTTGCTGGCGGCGCGGGTCAGGGTCGGCGTATCGCGGGCACCGTCAATCGCACGAAACTCCCCCAGCGCAAGCGAGGGGTTTTCTTCGTTGAAGGCCTCGCGGAACTGGCTGATAGATTGATCGAAAGAGGGGGCGCCCGCCAGAAGATAGGGCGCGGTGACCGGGGAGGCCGTTTCCGCAGCGAACAGGGGGAAACTGGCGCTCAGCATCGCTAAACACAAATAAAGAGAGTGTGCCGAACTTTTCATCAATATTGCCCCTGGCCGTCATTGCCCATGATTAAAACGATATCTGGTTGGCTTGTCAAAAGGTCACAACTCCAGGGTAAAATGCGGGCTAAACAATAATAAGGAACCTTACATGACCATACAGCAGTGGCTGTTTTCATTCAAAGGGCGTATTGGACGCCGTGACTTCTGGATCTGGATGGCAGCGTGGGTTATCGCCATGTTGCTTCTGTTTTTCGTTGCCTACAACGCCTGGCTGAGCACGCAGACCGCGGCGTTTGCGCTGGTCTGTTTGCTGTGGCCAACCGCCGCCGTGGTGGTGAAGCGTCTGCACGATCGTGGCCGCTCCGGCGCATGGGCTTTCCTGATTATTCTGGCGTGGATGCTGGTGGCGGGGAACTGGGCGATGCTGCCCTCCATCCTCCCGTGGGTGGTGGGCAGACTGCTGCCGACGGTTATCTTTGTGATGATGGTTGTCGAACTGGGCGCGTTTATCGGCACCCAGAGCGAGAACAAATACGGAAAAGATACCCTTGAGGTGAAGTACCGCTGATCACCAGTAGTGTTCAGCGGTCATGTGGCCCGGCCGGCGGCGAAGGTGCTTCGTCATCTGCCGGGTATCCTTCAGCAGCTGCTGCGTATCGCGCACCATCTGCGGATTACCGCACAGCATCACGTGGCTGGTTTCGGTATTCATCGGTAAACCCACTGCCTCTTCCAGCGCGCCGCTTTCAATCAGCGCCGGAACGCGGCCTGTTAACGAGCCGGCTGCGGTTTCGCGGCTGACCACCGTCTGAATCTTTAATTTCCCGCCGTAACGCTGTTCCAGCGCCTGCATCTGCGGCAAATAGCTCAGGTCTGCGGCGTAACGCGCGGCGTGGACCAGCACGATGTTCTTAAAGCGCTCCAGGTCTTTGCCGTACTCCAGGATGGAGAGATAAGGGCCGATGGCCGTACCGGTCGCCAGCATCCAGAGCGTTTCACAATCCGGAATTTCATCCAGCACAAAGAAGCCTGCCGCGTCGCTGACAATCTGCACCTCATCGCCCGGTTTCAGCGCAGCAAGGCGCGGGCTGAGCTTGCCGTCCGGAACGGTGACCAGGTAGAACTCGAGATCCGGGTTATCAGGCGCGTTAACGTAAGAGTAGGCGCGCTGTACGCGTTCACCGTCGATATCCAGCCCGAGCTTGGCAAACTGCCCGGCGGTAAACGGATGAACGGGCGCGTGCAGCGTGAGGCTAAATAGCGCATCGGTCCAGAACTGTACCTTTGTGACTTTACCTGTTACCCAGTCCGCCATGATCTTCTCCTGTGCTGTGTCTCTCTTCTATCTTCCGTACTTGTGGGAAACATTTCCAGCCCATTCGGGCCGGAAAGCTCTATCGATCAAACGGTTTTACAGAATGTGCGTCTGCACGTCCGGGTCTTTGCGATCGAGATAATGAATGGACTGAATGCGGCGAATGGTGCGGGATTTACCGCGGATCAGCAGGGTTTCGGTGGTGGCCATGTTGCCCTTGCGGGTGATGCCGTCCAGCAGATCGCCTTTGGTGATGCCAGTCGCTGAGAAGACCACATTGTCGCTGCGGGCCATATCGCTCAGGGCGAGCACTTTATTGGCTTCGATGCCCATCGCGGCACAGCGCGCCAGCTCGTCTTCACCGATGCGGCGGTTCTCGTCGCTGTCGCCTTTAACCTCATGGCGTGGCAGCAGGCGCGCCTGCATATCACCGTCCAGCGCGCGGATCACTGCCGCAGAGACCACGCCTTCCGGCGCGCCGCCGATGCCGTAAAGCACGTCGACTTCGCTGTCCGGCATGCAGGTCAGAATAGAGGCGGCAACGTCGCCATCAGGGATGGCAAACACGCGCACGCCGAGTGCTTGCAGATAAGAGATGGTGGCGTCGTGGCGCGGTTTCGCCAGAATGGTCACGGTGAGTTCGTTGAGCGGTTTACCCAGCGCTGCCGCGATATTGCGCAGGTTGGCATCCAGCGGCAGGCTGAGGTCGATTGCGTCTTTTGCGCCAGGGCCGACAATCAGCTTTTCCATGTACATGTCCGGCGCGTTGAGGAAGCAGCCTTTATCGCCCACGGCCAGCACCGCCAGCGCATTGGCCTGGCCCATCGCCGTCATGCGCGTGCCTTCAATCGGGTCGACCGCAATATCTACCGCATCGCCTTTGCCGGTCCCGACCTTTTCACCGATGTAGAGCATCGGGGCTTCGTCGATTTCGCCTTCGCCAATGACGATAGTGCCGTCGATATTGACCTGATTAAGCACAATGCGCATGGCATGGACGGCTGCGCCGTCTGCGGTATTTTTGTCGCCACGACCCAGCCACTTATAGCCTGCAAGGGCGGCAGCTTCGGTGACGCGGGAAAACTCGATAGCAAGTTCACGTTTCATGAGGTACTCGTACAATCAAAAGGAATTGCACGAAGTTTATCACAGAGTGGGGAGGGGCGAGGGGACCGGTGCGGTCGATGCCCCTCACCTTAACCCTCTCCCCAGAGGAGAGGGAATATAGGCTTACTCTTCGTGCTCTTCCCATGCCAGGGCACGTTTCACCGCTTTCTTCCATCCGCTGTAGCGGTAGTTGCGCTCGGTGGTTTCGATCCCAGGACGGAATTCGCGTTCGATTACCGCTTTTTCCTGAAGCTCATCGAGGTTTTGCCAGAAGCCAACCGCCAGGCCTGCCAGATACGCTGCGCCAAGCGCCGTCACTTCTCGCACCTCAGGACGCTCAACGCGGGTGCCCAGAATGTCGGACTGGAACTGCATCAGGAAGTTGTTGGCCACCGCGCCGCCGTCCACGCGCAGGGCGTGCAGACGAATGCCGGAGTCGGCCTGCATCGCTTCCAGCACGTCGCGCGTCTGGTAGGCGATGGATTCCAGGGTCGCACGGATGATGTGGTTTGAGTTCACACCCCGCGTCAGGCCGAAAATCGCGCCGCGGGCGTACGGATCCCAGTACGGTGCGCCCAGACCGGTAAACGCGGGCACCACGTATACGCCGTTGGTGTCTTTTACCTTAGTCGCGAAGTATTCGGAGTCAAACGCATCGCTGATCAGCTTCATCTCGTCGCGCAGCCACTGAATGGACGCGCCCGCCATGAATACCGCCCCTTCCAGGGCATAGTTCACCTCACCGCGTGGGCCGCAGGCGATGGTGGTCAGCAGACCGTTTTCTGATTTGACCGCTTTCTCGCCGGTGTTCATCAGCATAAAGCAGCCGGTACCGTACGTGTTCTTCGCCATCCCTTCCTTAACGCACAGCTGGCCGAACAGCGCCGCCTGCTGGTCACCGGCGATACCGGCGATAGGAATACGCGTGCCGCCTTTACCGCCGATGTTGGTCTGGCCGTACACTTCTGAAGATTTACGCACCTGTGGCAGCATGGCGCGCGGAATGTCCAGCGCGTCCAGCATCTTGTCATCCCACTCCAGGGTGTTGATGTTGAACAGCATGGTGCGCGAGGCGTTGGTGTAGTCGGTGACGTGAACGCGTCCCTGTGTCATCTTCCAGATAAGCCAGGTATCGACGGTACCGAACAGCAACTCGCCGCGTCGTGCGCGCTCGCGTGAACCTTCCACATGGTCGAGGATCCACTTCACTTTGGTGCCGGAGAAATAGGGGTCAATGACCAGACCGGTTGCGCTGCGGATGTACTCTTCCATCCCGTCGCGCTTCAGCTTTTCGCAGATCTCTGACGTGCGGCGGCACTGCCAGACAATGGCGTTGTAGATTGGCTTACCGGTTTCGCGCTCCCAGACAACGGTGGTTTCACGCTGGTTGGTGATACCGATAGCGGCGATCTCGTCAGAACTGATGTCGGCTTTTGCCAGCACTTCCACCAGCGTGGAGCTTTGTGACGCCCAGATCTCCATTGGGTCGTGTTCTACCCAGCCTGGACGCGGATAAATTTGCTCAAATTCGCGTTGAGACACGCTGACAATGTTCGCGTCGTGATCCATTACGACAGCGCGGGAGCTGGTAGTGCCCTGGTCGAGCGCAACGATATATTTTTTTTCGGTCATGGTATGTGTCCCGTAGTCAGATTACAGCGAAGCTTTTTGTTGTGCGGTGGAAGTCGTCTCTTTTTCCTCTTCCACACAGGTGTCGCACGGTAAGTGGCGACCAATTAATTTGCGATAGCCAAATGCGCCCAGCGCCGCCCCTACGATTGGCCCGAACAGCGGAACCAGGAAGTAAGGAATGTCCTTGCCGCCAGTGAAGGCGACGTCGCCCCATCCGGCAAAGAAGGCGAAGGTTTTTGGGCCCAGGTCGCGCGCCGGGTTCATCGCAAAGCCGGTCAGCGGCCCCATCGACGCGCCGATAACCGCAATCAGCAGGCCAATCAGCAGCGGCGCCAGCGGGCCGCGCGGAATGCCGTTTCCGTCGTCGCCCAGCGCCATAATGACGCCCATCAGAATAGCGGTAATCACCATTTCAACTGCGAACGCCTGCACAAAATTAATATGCGGATTCGGATACGTTGAGAAAATGCCCGCCAGATCCAGACTTTCGACACTACCACGCACCATGTGGTGCGTCTGCTCGAAGTCGCTGAAAAGATTGTAATAAAGCCCGTAAACTAACGCCGCTGCGCAAAAGGCGCCGGCAAATTGTGAAATGATGAAAGGGACAACTTTGCGTCCGTCAAAGCACGCGAACAGCCACAATGCGATGGTCACCGCCGGGTTAAGATGTGCGCCGGAAACGCCTGCGGTCAGGTAGATGGCCATCGCCACGCCCAGACCCCAGATAATACTGATTTCCCACTGACCAAAACTGGCACCCGCCACTTTCAGTGCAGCGACACAGCCTACTCCGAAGAATATCAACAACCCGGTACCCAGAAACTCGGCAATGCACTGGCCTTTTAAGGTTGATGTCTGACTCATAATCGGAATCCTGCAAAAGAGTAATGTTTATTGTTTGCGTGACCGCCCGTGACAGTCACGGTGTCCTGTAGACACAGTGTTAATTTATCGTTAACGAGCACAAACGAGAAATATCGAAATCGAAATGTGTGGTCTGTGTCAATAAAATGAGCGTTTTCGCGCCATAAAGCGCGTTTTTGCATCAGATAATGATTAGGGGCTGAATCATTTCTTTAACTTATGGGTTAACAACTTAGGGGTATATGCGGCGAACGCACCAGGACGAGGCCGAAAAGTGTTGCAAACCGCGATCTGCGTGGCATGCCGCTGGACAGGGGCGACGGCGCTCCATACAATCGGAACATATGTTGTGCGCGTTTATCTTAAAGCGTCGCCTTGCAATTCAGGAGAGGTAGGATCATGTCTTTAGAAGTGTTTGAGAAACTGGAATCGAAAGTACAGCAGGCGATTGACACCATCACGCTGCTGCAAATGGAAATTGAAGAGCTGAAAGAGAAGAACAACTCCCTGTCTCAGGAAGTTCAGAACGCTCAGCACAGCCGCGAAGAACTGGAGCGCGAAAACAACCAGCTGCGCGAACAGCAGAACGGCTGGCAGGATCGCTTGCAGGCGCTGCTGGGACGTATGGAAGAAGTCTGATTTCCTTTGGGAATGAATTAAGTAGGCCGGGTAAGGCGAAGCCGCCACCCGGCTTTTTTATAGAGCTCGCTTACCGATTAACTACTCAATGTCCAGCGCATCTTCGGAAAGGATAATCCCGGTATTATCGGCATAAAGATGGTCGCCGGAGAAGAAGGTTACGCCGCCGAAATTGACGCGCACGTCGCTTTCGCCGATGCCTTCACCCGCTGCGCCAACCGGAATGGCGGCAATGGCCTGAATACCGATATCCAGGTCTTCCAGATCGTCCACCTGGCGCACGGAGCCGTAGACCACAATCCCTTCCCACTCGTTTTGCACGGCAAGGCGGGCAAGGTCTGCATCGATCAGTGCGCGGCGTACTGAACCGCCACCGTCCACCAGCAGGACGCGGCCACGGCCGTTCTCTTCGAGCAGATCGTACAGCAACCCGTTGTCCTCGAAACATTTCACCGTGATGATTTGCCCGCCAAATGACGACCGTCCGCCAAAGTTGGAAAACAGGGGTTCAACGACGTTGACATCTTCCTGGTAGATGTCGCAAAGCTCGGAGGTATCGTATTTCATAGGTTTAACGCTCTGTTGCTGCGAATGAGTTCAGTATATCGTGCGAAATGCGTTGTTGGCAAAATCATCAATTGTTAATTGATATTTGTCAGCTAACTCAGCGTCTGGCTTAAGACAATCCCGATGACGAACAGCAGGTTAGTTAGCAATGCGCCTTTTACCGTGCGTTCCAGCATCGGCGGCATGGCGGCCGGGCTAAGTTCACGCATCACGTAACGGGCCTGCTTAATCAACAGCGGTGCGGCGAGCACAAACAGCCAGCCCCACAGGCTGTGCAGAGAAATCAGGTTGAACAGCGCCAGGCAGACCAGCGCGCCGATGAGCAGGCAGGCGTGATAGCGGCGTGCATACACCGGCCCCAGACGCACCGCAAGGGTGTTTTTACCGTTCTCGCGGTCGCTGTCGATGTCGCGCAGGTTATTGATATTTAGCACCGCTGTCGCCAGCAGGCCACAGGCGGTCGCGGGCAGGAACAGGGCAGGGATCACCGTATGTGCCTGCAAGTACCAGCTTCCCATCACGCTTAGCCAGCCGAAGAAAACCAGCACGGAGATATCGCCCAGGCCAATATACCCGTAAGGGCGCGTGCCGACGGTATAGGTAATGGCCGCGATAATGGCGAGCAGGCCCAGCACCAGGAAGCCAATGAAGTCGCTGGTGGTTTTCGAGGCGACCGTCACCAGCGCCAGCCCGGACAGGCAAATTAACACCACGGTGATAATCAACGCCCGCTTCATCTGTGCCTGGGTGATCACCCCTTTTTGCATCCCGCGCAGCGGCCCGATACGGTCAGGCTTGTCGCTGCCTTTTACCGCATCGCCGTAATCGTTCGCGAGGTTAGAGAGGATTTGCAGCAGCCCGGCGGTAATGAGCGCCAGACCTGCCACCAGCGGATCGAAATGCCCCTGCCACCAGGCAAGCGCGGTGCCGACAATAATAGCGGCAAAAGCCAGAGGAAGCGTTTTAGGGCGCAGACTTTCGAGCCACGCCTGCGTACGGCTGATATCAGTCATAGTTATTTAGCCAATAAAAAATGGGGGCAATAGCCCCCATCAACAGTGATGAAAATGCATTGAACGCGATTATAGAATAAAACGGCTCAGATCTTCATCTGCCACTAACGCATCCAGGTGTTTGCTCACATAGTCTGCGTCAATGGTAATGCTTTGACCGTTAAGGTCGCTCGCATCATAAGAGATGTCTTCCATCAGGCGTTCCAGCACGGTGTGCAGACGACGCGCACCGATGTTCTCGGTGGTCTCGTTGACCTGCCACGCGGCCTGGGCGATGCGCTTGATACCGTCATCGGTAAATTCAATGTTCACGCCTTCGGTCGCCATCAGCGCTTTGTACTGTACGGTCACAGAAGCGTTTGGCTCGGTCAGGATACGTTCGAAATCTTCGGTGGTCAGCGCCTGCAACTCAACGCGGATAGGCAGACGACCCTGGAGTTCCGGGATCAGGTCAGACGGACTGGCAATCTGGAACGCGCCGGAGGCGATAAACAGAATGTGGTCAGTCTTCACCATGCCGTGCTTGGTGGAAACGGTGCAACCTTCTACCAGCGGCAGCAGGTCGCGCTGAACGCCTTCGCGGGAAACATCCGGGCCGGACGCGTTGCCGCGCTTACAGATTTTGTCGATTTCGTCGATAAAGACGATACCGTGCTGCTCAACGGCGTCGATAGCGTCCTGTTTCAGCTCTTCCGGGTTAACCAGCTTCGCGGCTTCTTCTTCAATCAGCAGCTTCATCGCGTCTTTGATTTTCAGCTTACGCGCTTTCTGCTTCTGGCCGCCCAGGTTCTGGAACATGGACTGCAACTGGCTGGTCATCTCTTCCATGCCCGGAGGCGCCATGATTTCTACGCCCATCGGCGCGGCAGCGAGATCGATCTCAATCTCTTTATCGTCCAGTTCACCTTCGCGCAGCTTTTTGCGGAATGCCTGACGCGCAGCAGAAGGTTCAGCCTGCTGTTCAGCCTGTCCCCAGTTATTTTTTGCCGGTGGGATCAGCACGTCGAGAATGCGCTCTTCGGCCATCTCTTCGGCGCGATAGCGGTTTTTCTCGATCGCCTGGACGCGCACCATCTTAATTGCCGAATCGGTCAAATCGCGGATGATGGAGTCCACTTCTTTACCCACATAGCCCACTTCGGTGAACTTGGTGGCTTCCACTTTGATGAACGGCGCGTTAGCCAGCTTGGCCAGACGACGGGCGATTTCGGTTTTACCCACCCCGGTCGGGCCGATCATCAGGATGTTTTTCGGCGTCACTTCGTGGCGCAGCTCTTCGTCGAGCTGCATGCGACGCCAGCGGTTACGCAGTGCGATAGCCACGGAGCGCTTGGCGTTGTCCTGGCCGATGATGTGTTTGTTCAGTTCGCTGACAATTTCGCGTGGGGTCATTTCAGACATGGGCGATCCTTACGCTTTGGAGGTCAATTCTTCGATGGTGTGATTGTGGTTGGTATAGATGCAGATATCACCTGCAATATCCAACGCTTTCACCGCGATATCGCGCGCGTTCATGTCGGTATTTTCCAACAGCGCACGGGCTGCGGCCTGGGCGTACGGGCCGCCAGAGCCGATGGCAATCAGGTCGTTTTCAGGCTGAACCACGTCACCGTTACCGGTGATGATCAGCGAGGCGTTTTCGTCGGCCACGGCCAGCAGCGCTTCGAGCTTGCGCAGCATGCGGTCGGTACGCCAGTCTTTTGCCAGCTCAACGGCGGCTTTCACCAGATGACCCTGATGCATTTCCAGTTTGCGTTCAAACAGTTCAAACAGCGTGAAGGCATCCGCCGTGCCGCCCGCGAAACCGGCGATCACTTTGTCGTTATAAAGACGACGGACTTTCTTCACGTTGCCTTTCATGACGGTATTACCCAGCGTGGCCTGGCCATCACCGGCAATTACCACCTGGCCGTTACGGCGTACACTTACTATTGTTGTCACGAGCAGACCCCCTGGTTACAGATTCGGGAAACATAAGCCCTGAGCCTGTGCTCAGGGCTGAATTAAATGATAGATGGGGGGGATTTCGGGGGTTTCAACCCCCGGAGGCGAGTCGAATGCAGTTTGTGTGGCCAGCCACTTTCAAACGGGAAATGGTGCCGTCTGCGTTTTCTTTGCCTTTGACCGGGCCGATCACCACGCGATTCCAGCCGTTATTGGTGGTAATGCGTGAGTCAAATCCTTCAAATGCCAGCTGAGCACGCACCGTTTCGGCCTGCTCGGCGCCTTTAAACGAGCCGCACTGAACCATCCAGCGGCGTTCATCTTTTTTCTCCGCCGTCTGCTTCGGCGCCTCGGTCTCTTTGGTGACCGGCGCAGCCTGCTGCGTTTTTGGCTGTTGCGCAGTGGTATGCGCAGGCGTCTGCAAAAGATCCTGATACGGCTGTGCCGTTTGCTTCTGCGGCTGCGCTTTCGGCTGCTGCTGGACAGGCTGCGTTTGTACGGTACGCGTCTGTTGCTGCGGTTGGGTGCGCGGCTGCTGTACCGGCTGCGTTTGCGTCCACTGTTGCTGCTGCGTTTGCTGCTGAGCCTGACGCTGGCGCTGCAACGTTTGCTGACGCTGCGCCGGGGTTTGTTCGTTCCACGGCACTTCGTTCAGCTGCGTAGGCTGCTGGCGCATGTCTGCCTGCATCTGAGCGAGCAACTGACGCTGTTCGTCCGTCAGCTGATCGGCATTCTTCACTTCACCCCCGGCAGAAGGTTCGGTAGGCGCACGTACGCCTGGCTGGCGGCTTTCCAGCTCTTTAATGTAGCGCCAGCGCTCTTCAGGCTTCGGAGGCAGGCCGTTACCGACGACCTTGTTGCCCTGAAGGGCTTCAGACTCTTCTTTTTTATGATGCGTAATGAAGTAGAGGCCGCCAATAAAGGCCACCAGCACGGCCGCAGCAATGGCGACCATGGCTGGAGAGACAGCAGACAGGCTACGTTGCTTGCTTTTTGAACTACTCTTTTTGCGTCGCGAAGGTGCCGGCTGGCCGCGACGTACATAATCTCGTTGTGCCACTATCGTTTCGCTGTATTTATTCGTTCGTCAGCCCGCCATGTTACTTAAGCGACGGGGCTTTGACCAGATAAGGGTGTAGAAAGGTATTTACTTTAAGTTAATGCCTGGGTAGAGCCGCGCACAATCAGCTCACAATCCAGTAGCCGTGACCCGCTGCTAACTGTTTGACCATGCAGCTGATCCAGCAAAAGCAGCATCGCTTCCCGGCCAATCTCATACCGCGGTTGTGCAACGGTCGAAAGCGGCGGATCGCAAAATTCCGAAAGCGAAATATTATCAAAGCCGATAATCGACAGGTCCTGCGGCACGCGCAGACCGTGACGTTTGGCGTAAGATAATGCGCCCAGCGCCATCACGTCGCTGTGGCAGAACACCGCGGTAGGCGGTTCTGGCAAGGCCAGCAATTTTTCCAGCGCCTGCCCGCCCGCTTCAAAGGTGAAATCACCGCGCGCAATGTAGTGCGGATCGACGATAGCCCCGGTACGGCGCAGCGCCTGAACGTAGCCCTGCAACCGGTAATGACACAGCGGCATCTCTTCTGGCCCGGCAATACACCCGATACGCTTATGCCCCAGCTCCTGAAGATAGTTCACAGCGTTGAACGCGGCGGTGAGGTTGTCGATATGTACGGTCGGCAGCTCCAGCTCCGGCGCAAACTCGTTCGCCATGACCATCGGCGGTAGATTGCGCTGTTCTTCGATGCTGGCATCAAACGGCAGGCGCGAGCCAAGCAGCAGCATGCCGTCAATCTGCTTAGTGATGATCAGGTCGATGAACGTTTTTTCCTGCTGGTTCTGGTGGGCACAATCACCAATCAGCACCAGATAGCCCTGGGCGGCGGCGGTAACCTCAATGCCGCGAATGATTTCGCTGAAGAAGGGATCGCAGATGTCCGGCACGATCACCAGGATGGTGCGGGATTCATTGCGTTTAACGTTGCGCCCCATGGCTTGCGGGAAATAACCCACCTCAAGCGCCGCCTTTTCAACCCGGTTTCGGGTTGCCTGGGAGACTTTGTCAGGGTTCATCAATGCGCGGGACACGGTTGCTGTTGAGACTTGTGCTTTCTCGGCAACGTCTTTCATGGTCGCCGAGGCAACCTCTTTCCTGGACTTCAACGTCTTCTCCTCGCCTGAACACCGAACTGCGTACAGCACCATTTTTACAGATAGTTAATGGAATCGGTTACAGAATTTTCATAAAAAGTGTGAGGCGAGTTAAATTTTTCGATCCGCATTCAGCCTTCAATCGGATCGACGTCCAGAACCCACTTCACTTTTCGCGCTTCAGGCAGGGTGTTGATCAGCGCCAGCGTGCCGCTGACGATCTGCTGTAAACGGACACGCGAAGGGTGCTGAAGCAAGAGTTGCCAGCGGAAACGGCCCCCGCGTTTCGGGGCGAGCGCGGGGACCGGGCCTAAAATCCACAGCTGATTATCCACCAGCGGGCTGGCTTGCAGGAGATTTCTCAGCTGTTGCAGGAACAGCGGCGCCTGCTGGTTGTTATGATCTTCCGCACGGATGATGACGTGGCTGGTCCACGGGGGAAGCTGCATCGTCTGGCGTTCAGCCAGCGCCTGGTCCGCGAAGGCGTCATAGCCTTTATGCAGCAGGGTTTGCAGCAGCGGATGTTCAGGGTGGTGCGTTTGCAGTACGACCTCGCCCTGTTTACCCGCGCGGCCGGCGCGCCCGGCAACCTGAGTATAAAGCTGGGCGAAACGCTCGGCGGAGCGGAAATCTGCCGAGAACAGCGCGCCGTCGACGTCCAGCAGGGCAACCAGCGTCACGTCCGGGAAGTGGTGCCCTTTCGCCAGCATCTGGGTGCCAATCAGGATGCGCGCCCCGCCGCGATGCACTTCCGCCAGCTGCTGCTCCAGCGCCCCTTTACGGCTGGTGGTGTCCCGGTCGATACGGGAGATGGGCACGTCCGGGAAGAAGGGCGCGAGCGCCTGTTCAAGCTGTTCCGTGCCCAGACCGACCGGCACGATGTGCGTTGATCCGCACGACGGGCACTGGCGCGGCACCGGACGCTGGCTGTCGCAGTGGTGGCAGCGCAGGTGGCGCTGGGCCTGGTGGAAGGTGTAGTAGTGATCGCAGCGCGGGCACTCTGCAATCCAGCCGCAGTCGTGGCACAGCAGCGCAGGCGCGAAGCCGCGGCGGTTCAGAAACAGGATCACCTGGTTGCCCGCCTGCAAATGCTGGCGCATGCGGGAAATCAAGGCGGGCGCTAAGCCGGCCTGCACCTGCTGGCCTTTCAGATCCAGCACGTGCTGGATGGCCGGGCGGGCATTCCCCGCGCGGCGCGTCAGGCGCAGCATATGGTATTTACGCTGGCGCACGTTGTGCAGCGTTTCGAGCGCAGGCGTAGCGGACCCGAGAATAATGGGGATTTGCTCGCTGTGGGCGCGGTACACGGCTAAGTCGCGGGCGTGATAGCGCCAGCCTTCCTGCTGTTTATAGGAGCTGTCGTGCTCTTCATCGATCACGATAAGGCCGAGGTTTTTAAACGGCGTAAACAGCGAGGAACGGGTACCGATTACAATCGCCGCTTCGCCATTTTTCGCCTTCAGCCAGGCGCTGAGGCGCTCGCTGTCGTTCAGGCCGGAGTGCAGCACCTCAACGGGCGCGTTAAAGCGTTCACGGAAGCGGGCGATGGTTTGCGGCGTCAGGCCGATTTCCGGCACCATCACCAGCGCCTGTTTCCCCTGCGCGAGCACGTTTTCCAGCACGCTCAGATAAACTTCGGTTTTACCGGAGCCGGTGACGCCCGCCAGCAGCCAGGCAGAGAAACGATCGGCGGCGCTGTGAATCGCGCCCACGGCGGTGGCCTGCTCGGTATTCAGACGCAGGCGATCGCCCGACACGGAAAAGCCGTCGCGCCAGTCGTGAAGGGCAGGTGCTTCGCTGGCCAGCTCGCTCAGCCCTTTCTTCCTTAATGCCTGTAACGCGGTTTCGCTCACCTCAAGCTCGTCGACCTGATGGCGCCAGATTTTTCCCTGACGCAGCGCGGCCAGCGCCTGCTGCTGTTTCTGCGAGCGCTTGAGGCTATTAATGTCGACCGCCTGCCCCTGCTCGGTGGCAAACCAGTACCACATGGGCGCATGGCTGGCGCGCTTGCCCTGACGCAGCATGATGGGCAGGGCGTGGAACAGGACGTCGCCAACCGGATGGTGATAGTAATCCGCCGCCCACAGCAGCAGCCGCCAGGTACTGGAAGAGTAAACCGGTTCATCGTCCAGCACCTCAACGACCGATTTCAGTTCGTTAAGGGGCAGTTCGCTTTTATCGCTGATGGACACTACGATCCCGACGCGCTGCTGTTTGCCAAACGGCACGGTCACGCGACAGCCCGCTTTGGCGCTCATGCTGTCGGGCAGCAGGTAGTCAAAGGTGCGGGGAAGCGGAACGGGCAGGGCAACGTGAGCGACGGGCATCGAATCTTCCTGACTTGAAAAGTGGCGCGTTAGTATACACATTAGTGAAAGCGGCGTGCGGATCAGTTTGCATACGTTGGTCAAATTCTGTATGATTCGCCGCCTTTGGTGTATTTTACGCCAAAGAACTTACATTCAACATCGCGTGGTGTCTGGCGTTAGGGCTGGAAGAGCGACGCGGCCTTAACTGAGGTTCTCCCATGAAAAAAGATATTCACCCGAAATACGAAATGATTACTGCAAACTGTTCTTGCGGTAACTCTATCCAGATCCGCTCCACCGTGGGTCACGATCTGAACCTGGACGTGTGCGGCAAATGCCACCCGTTCTACACTGGTAAGCAGCGTGATGTTGCAACCGGTGGCCGTGTTGACCGCTTCAACAAGCGTTTCAGCATCCCGGGCGCTAAATAAGTTTCCCGAAAAAAAGGCACCGCAAGGTGCCTTTTTTGTATCCGCTTCTCAGTATTCCCACGTCTCCGGGTCGATGCCCAGCTCACGCATGATCACCTTCGCCTCTTCCGGGATTTCGTCACTGCGCTCTTTGCGCAGATCTTCATCGTTTGGCAACGGTTGACCGGTAAACGCATGCAGGAACGCTTCGCACAGCAGTTCGCTGTTGGTGGCGTGACGCAGGTTGTTCACCTGACGACGCGTGCGTTCATCGGTGAGGATCTTCAACACCTTCAGAGGAATGGAAACCGTGATTTTCTTGACTTGCTCACTCTTCTTACCGTGCTCAGCGTATGGGCTGATATATTCGCCGCTCCATTCAGCCATGAGATACCTTTAATCCTCTCAGTCATTAATCTAAAGGCGCAAAACCGGTAACTGACGGGTTTTGAACCGTAATCTTGCGTAGTTTACCGTAGAGACGATACCGAGGCACGGATATTGCCGCTGTAGCGTGTCCTAAAGCATATAATTTTAACGGCTATTTGCGCATTGCTCAATCTATACGCAAAGAAGTTTAGATGTCCAGATGTATTGACGTCCATACTTTCAATGTTTACTCTGGTGGCTGACTTTTCACCTCATTCGCCAGGAAGCCCTCACCATGACGCGTAAACAGGCCACCATCGCAGTGCGTAGCGGATTGAATGATGACGAGCAGTACGGCTGCGTTGTCCCGCCGATTCATCTCTCCAGTACCTACAATTTCACCGGATTTAATGAACCCCGCGCGCATGATTACTCGCGTCGCGGCAATCCTACGCGTGACGTCACTCAGCGCGCGCTGGCGGAACTGGAAGGCGGCGCGGGGGCGGTATTAACCAATACCGGCATGTCTGCTATTCACCTGGTGACCACGGTGTTCCTGAAGCCTGGCGATCTGCTTGTAGCACCGCACGACTGTTACGGCGGCAGCTATCGTCTGTTTGATAGCCTGGCAAAGCGTGGCTGCTACCGCGTGCTGTTTGTCGATCAAAACGACGAACAGGCGCTGAAACAGGCGCTTGCCGAGCAGCCGAAGCTCGTTCTGGTGGAAAGTCCAAGCAATCCATTGTTGCGCGTTGTCGACATTGCGAAAATTTGTCAGCTCGCAAGGGATGCGGGAGCGATAAGTGTAGTGGATAATACGTTCCTCAGTCCGGCCCTTCAGAACCCACTGGCACTGGGTGCCGATCTGGTGTTGCATTCATGCACTAAATATCTGAACGGCCATTCTGACGTGGTGGCGGGCGTGGTGATTGCAAAAGATCCCGACGTTGTCACGGAACTGGCATGGTGGGCCAATAACATCGGCGTCACCGCGGGCGCGTTCGACAGCTACCTGCTGTTGCGCGGCATCCGCACGCTGTCGCCGCGTATGGACGTGGCGCAGCGCAATGCCCAGGCGATCGTGGATTTCCTGCAAACCCAGCCGCTGGTGAAGAAGCTTTATCACCCGTCGCTGCCGGAAAACCAGGGGCACGAGATTGCCGCGCGCCAGCAGAAGGGATTTGGCGCGATGTTAAGTTTTGAACTGGATGGTGACGAGCAAACGCTGCGTCGCTTCCTGAGCGGGCTGTCATTGTTTACGCTGGCGGAATCCTTAGGGGGAGTTGAGAGCTTGATCTCCCACGCCGCAACCATGACGCACGCAGGTATGGCACCGGAAGCACGTGCCGCCGCCGGGATTTCCGAGACGCTGCTGCGTATCTCGACCGGTATTGAAGATTCTGAAGATTTAATTGCCGACCTGGAAAATGGCTTCCGGGTCGCAGCCAAGGGGTAATCATGAGTGTGATAGCGCAGGCAGGGGCGAAGGGTCGTCAGCTGCACAAGTTTGGTGGTAGTAGTCTTGCTGATGTGAAATGTTACCTGCGTGTCGCAGGGATCATGACCGAGTATTCACAGCCGGGGGACATGATGGTTGTCTCAGCGGCGGGCAGCACCACCAACCAGTTGATCAGCTGGCTGAAACTGAGTCAGACCGATCGCCTCTCTGCGCATCAGGTGCAACAGTCTTTACGTCGTTACCAGAGCGAGCTGATTGCCGGCCTGCTGCCTGCGGACGTGGCGGACGGGCTGATTAGCGCCTTCACGCACGACCTTGAGCGTCTGGCGGCCCTGCTGGACAGCGGGATCACCGATGCGGTGTATGCCGAAGTGGTGGGTCACGGTGAAGTGTGGTCCGCGCGCCTGATGGCCGCCGTGCTGCAACATCTCGGCGTGGACGCCGCCTGGCTCGACGCGCGTGATTTCCTGCGTGCGGAACGCGCCGCACAGCCGCAGGTGGACGAAGGGCTGTCCTATCCGCTGCTGCAACAGCTGCTGGTGCAACATCCCGGGAAACGTATCGTCGTCACCGGCTTTATCAGCCGCAGCAACGCGGGCGAAACCGTACTGCTGGGCCGTAACGGCTCTGACTACTCGGCAACGCAGATCGGTGCCCTGGCGGGCGTATCCCGCGTCACCATCTGGAGCGATGTCGCGGGTGTGTACAGCGCGGATCCGCGCAAAGTAAAAGATGCCTGCCTGCTGCCGCTGCTGCGTCTCGACGAAGCGAGCGAGCTGGCGCGTCTGGCGGCCCCTGTGCTGCATGCGCGCACGCTACAGCCGGTTTCCGGCAGCGACATTGACCTGCAACTACGCTGTAGCTACACGCCGGATCAGGGTTCCACCCGCATCGAGCGCGTGCTGGCATCCGGCACGGGGGCGCGTATTGTCACCAGTCATGATGACATCTGCCTGATTGAGTTCCAGGTGCCTGCGGGCCAGGACTTCAGGCTGGCGCATAAAGATATCGATACCATCCTGAAACGTGCGCAGGTGCGTCCGCTGGCCGTTGGCGTGCATAATGACCGTCAGCTGTTGCAGTTCTGCTATACCGCCGAAGTGGTGGACAGCGCATTAAAAATTCTTGATGAAGCGGGCCTGCCGGGCGAGCTTCGCCTGCGTCAGGGGCTGGCGCTGGTGGCGATGGTAGGCGCGGGCGTCACCCGTAACCCGCTGCACTGCCACCGCTTCTGGCAGCAGCTGAAAGGCCAGCCGGTTGAATTTACCTGGCAGTCGGAAGAGGGCATCAGCCTGGTTGCCGTGCTGCGTAAAGGGCCAACTGAGAGCCTGATTCAGGGTCTGCACACCTCTTTGTTCCGCGCGGAGAAACGCATCGGCCTGGTGCTGTTCGGGAAAGGGAATATCGGTTCCCGCTGGCTGGAGCTGTTCGCCCGTGAGCAGGTGACGCTTTCGGCGCGTACCGGGTTTGAATTTATTCTTGCGGGGGTGGTGGACAGCCGCCGCAGCCTGCTGAACTACGAAGGGCTGGACGCCAGCCGGGCGCTGGCCTTCTTTAACGATGAAGCCGTTGAGCAGGATGAAGAGTCGCTGTTCCTGTGGATGCGCGCGCACCCGTATGACGATCTGGTGGTGCTGGACGTTACCGCCAGCGAACAGCTGGCCGATCAGTATCTGGATTTCGCCAGCCACGGCTTCCACGTCATCAGCGCCAACAAGCTGGCGGGAGCGAGCAGTACCGATAAATATCGCCAGATCCACGACGCGTTTGAAAAAACGGGTCGTCACTGGCTTTACAACGCCACCGTTGGCGCAGGTCTGCCGGTTAACCATACCGTGCGTGATCTGATTGAAAGCGGCGACAGCATTCTGGCGCTGAGCGGCATCTTCTCCGGCACGCTCTCCTGGCTGTTTTTGCAGTTTGATGGCACCGTTCCGTTCACCGACCTGGTGGATCAGGCGTGGCAGCAGGGTTTAACCGAGCCGGATCCGCGCGTTGACCTTGCCGGCAAAGACGTGATGCGCAAGCTGGTGATCCTGGCGCGTGAAGCGGGCTACGACATTGAGCCGGGTCAGGTGCGCGTTGAGTCGCTGGTGCCTGCGGGCTGCGAGGAAGGATCCGTTGATCACTTCTTCGAGAACGGCGATGAGCTGAACGAGCAGATGGTGCAGCGTCTGGAAGCGGCAAACGAGATGGGCCTGGTGCTGCGCTACGTGGCACGCTTCGAGGCGAACGGTAAAGCGCGCGTGGGCGTGGAGGCGGTGCGTCCTGAGCATCCGCTGGCCGCTCTGCTGCCGTGCGATAACGTCTTCGCCATTGAAAGCCGCTGGTACCGCGATAATCCGTTGGTGATCCGTGGCCCGGGCGCGGGACGCGATGTCACCGCCGGGGCAATCCAGTCTGACATCAACCGTCTGGCTAAGCTGCTGTAATTTCTCTTGTTCCCTCTCCCCGTGGAGAGGGTTAGGGTGAGGGCGGCAGACCGCACTCACCCCCATCATGAACGCCCCTCATCTTCCCTGAGCAATCCTCACCGTTATTGTTGATTATTTCAGTTGACGGCACTCCGCTTTTCCGTCATTTTTACATCTGGACGTCTAAACGTATAGAAGTTCACAACACAATAAACAACGACACGCGAAAGGTAGAGGTAAGGTATGAGCTTTTTTCACGCCAACCAGCGGGAAGCCCTGAATCAGAGCCTGGCAGAAGTTAACGGCCAGATTAACGTCTCTTTTGAATTTTTCCCGCCGCGCACCAGTGAAATGGAGCAAACCCTGTGGAGCTCTATCGATCGCCTGAGCAGTCTTAAACCGAAGTTTGTTTCCGTAACCTACGGTGCCAACTCCGGCGAGCGTGACCGCACGCACAGCATCATTAAGGGCATTAAAGACCGAACCGGCCTGGAAGCGGCGCCGCACCTGACCTGTATCGACGCCACCCGCGACGAGCTGCGCGCCATCGCTCAGGACTACTGGAATAACGGCATTCGCCACATTGTGGCCCTGCGCGGCGACCTTCCGCCGGGCAGCGGTAAGCCAGAGATGTTTGCCGCCGATCTGGTCGGGCTGCTGAAAGAGGTGGCCGACTTCGATATTTCCGTTGCGGCGTATCCTGAAGTACACCCGGAAGCGAAAAGCGCCCAGGCAGACCTGCTTAACCTGAAGCGTAAGGTGGAGGCCGGTGCCAACCGCGCGATTACTCAGTTCTTCTTTGACGTGGAAAGCTACCTGCGCTTTCGCGACCGCTGCGTCTCGGCGGGTATTGATGTTGAAATCATTCCGGGCATTTTGCCGGTCTCGAACTTCAAACAGGCGAAGAAGTTCGCCGATATGACCAACGTGCGCATTCCGCTGTGGATGTCCAAAATGTACGAAGGGCTGGACGACGATCCGGAAACCCGCAAGCTAGTGGGCGCCAATATCGCCATGGACATGGTGAAGATCTTGAGCCGCGAAGGGGTGAAGGATTTCCACTTCTACACGCTGAACCGCGCGGAAATGAGTTACGCCATTTGCCACACGCTGGGCGTTCGTCCTGCCCTGTAAAGCAAAATCCCTCACAAAGATGAGGGATTTTTAATCGAACCGATAGTTAAAAGGTATTAACTATCGAATCTGTGGATTAATTCAACTATCTCTTATCGCTAGTGGTGTATATCGTAACGGTAACACTGTAAAGGGAGCATAGCGATGAGCATGTCAGACGAGACCAATAACGCGGCATCCGCCGGCAAATGTCCGTTCCATCAGGGCGGCGTCGATCATAGCGCGGGTGCAGGTACCAGCAGCAAAGAGTGGTGGCCTAAACAACTCCGCATCGATCTACTTAATCAACACTCCAGCCGTTCAAACCCACTGGGTGAAGACTTCGACTACCGCAAAGAATTCAGCAAGCTCGACTATTCTGCCCTTAAGGGCGACCTCAAGGCCCTGTTAACCGATTCTCAGCCGTGGTGGCCTGCCGACTGGGGCAGCTATGCGGGCCTGTTTATCCGTATGGCCTGGCACGGCGCGGGCACCTATCGCTCCGTGGACGGTCGCGGCGGCGCAGGTCGCGGTCAACAGCGCTTCGCGCCCCTGAACTCCTGGCCGGATAACGTCAGCCTGGACAAGGCGCGCCGCCTGCTGTGGCCAATCAAGCAAAAATACGGACAAAAAATCTCCTGGGCCGACCTGTTTATCCTCGCGGGTAACGTGGCGCTGGAGAACTCCGGCTTCCGCACCTTTGGTTTTGGTGCCGGGCGTGAAGACGTCTGGGAACCGGATCTGGACGTGAACTGGGGCGATGAAAAAGCCTGGCTGACCCACCGTGACCCGGAAGCGCTGGCGAAGCGCCCGCTGGCGGCCACTGAAATGGGCCTGATCTACGTTAACCCGGAAGGGCCAAACGCCAGCGGTGAACCGTTGTCCGCGGCGGCGGCAATCCGCGCCACCTTTGGCAACATGGGCATGAACGACGAAGAGACCGTCGCGCTGATTGCTGGCGGTCATACGCTCGGTAAAACGCACGGCGCAGGGGAAGCCACGCACGTGGGCACCGACCCGGAAGCGTCGCCGATTGAAGCGCAGGGCTTAGGCTGGACCAGCACCCACGGCACCGGAATTGGCGCTGACGCCATTACCTCCGGGCTGGAGGTCATCTGGTCGCAAACCCCGACCCAGTGGAGCAACTACTTCTTCGAGAACCTGTTCAAGTACGAATGGGTGCAGACCCGCAGCCCGGCGGGCGCGATTCAGTTTGAAGCCGTGGATGCGCCAGAGATCATGCCTGATCCGTTCGACCCGTCGAAAAAACGCAAGCCAACCATGCTGGTCACCGACCTGACGCTGCGTTTCGACCCAGAATTCGAGAAAATTTCCCGTCGCTTCCTGAACGATCCGCAGGCCTTCAATGAAGCCTTTGCGCGCGCGTGGTTCAAGCTGACCCACCGCGATATGGGGCCAAAAGCGCGGTACATTGGTCCGGAAGTGCCGAAGGAAGATCTGATTTGGCAGGATCCACTGCCTCAGCCGGTGTTCCATCCGACTCAGGAAGATATCGAAAGCCTGAAAGCGGAAATCGCGGCCTCGGGACTCTCCGTGAGCGAGCTGGTTTCCGTGGCCTGGGCGTCGGCATCCACCTTCCGCGGCGGCGACAAGCGTGGCGGCGCCAACGGTGCACGTCTGGCGCTGGCGCCTCAGCGCGACTGGGACGTTAACGCCGCAGCGGTTCGCGCGCTGCCGGCGCTGGAAGCGATCCAGCGCACCACCAACAAAGCGTCACTTGCGGATATCATCGTGCTGGCGGGTGTGGTGGGCGTTGAGCAGGCAGCGAAAGCGGCAGGCGTTTACGTCAATGTACCGTTCACCCCGGGCCGCGTGGACGCGCGTCAGGACCAGACGGATATCGAGATGTTTAACCTGCTCGAGCCGATTGCCGACGGTTTCCGTAACTATCGCGCACAGGTGGATGTATCTACCACCGAGTCGCTGCTGATCGACAAAGCCCAGCAGCTGACCCTGACCGCGCCGGAGCTGACGGTGCTGATCGGCGGCCTGCGCGTACTGGGTGCAAACTTCGACGGCAGTAAGAATGGCGTGTTCACTAACCGCGAGGGCGTGCTGAGCAACGATTTCTTCGTGAACCTGCTGGATATGAACACCCAGTGGAAAGCGACCGACGACTCAAACGAACTGTTTGCCGGGAGCGATCGCGCCAGCGGCGAGGTGAAATACACCGCCACCCGCGCTGACCTGGTCTTCGGTTCAAACGCTGTCCTGCGCGCGCTGGCCGAGGTTTACGCCAGCAGCGATGCGCACGAGAAGTTCGTTCGTGATTTCGTTGCCGCATGGGCGCGAGTGATGGATTTGGACCGCTTTGACGTGAAGTAACCCTTGTGCCGGGTGGCGGCTACGCCTTACCCGGCCTACAAATTAAAGTGCCATGTAGGCCGGGTAAGCGCAGCGCCACCCGGCTTTTTTATTACTCCCACTCCTGCAAGAATCGCTGTCCGTACTGGTCCGCAACCAGCAGCGCCGCATACACCTGATCCGCCGTTACGCCGCCAGGCATGTTGTGGATGGTTTCCCCTTCGGCACAGGACGCTTCCGCGATCAGCCGCATTTTGGCCGGGATATCCTCTTTGATGTTTAGCTGCGCCAGGGTGATCGGCAGCCCAACGCTGTGGCAAAGCGCGGCGACGGTCTCTATTTCTTCAACCGGCGCGTTCTCCAGAACCAGCTGCGTCAGCGTGCCGAACGCGACCTTTTCACCGTGGTAAAAATGATGTGCATCCGGTACCGCCGTCATGCCGTTGTGAATGGCATGCGCCGCCGCCAGACCGCCGCTTTCAAAACCCACGCCGCTGAGATAGGTGTTGGCTTCGATAATGCGTTCCAGCGCGGGCGTCACCACGTGCTGCTCTGCCGCCAGCATCGCCTTCTCACCCTCTTCAACCAGCGTGTTGTAGCACAGCTCTGCCAGCGCTAGCGCCGCCTGCGTGCACTTGCCGCCCGCCATGGTCGTGGCGCCGCTGCGCGAGCAGGCACGCGCTTCAAACCAGGTTGCCAGCGCATCGCCAATCCCGGCGGCGAGCAGGCGAGCCGGTGCACCCGCCACCACTTTGGTGTCGACAATCACCATGTTCGGGTTGTGCGGCAGCATCAGATAACGCTCGAACTCACCGCTGTCGGTGTAAATCACGGACAGGGCGCTGCACGGCGCATCGGTGGAGGCGATGGTCGGGGCAACGGCAACCGGAACGTTCATAAAGTGCGCAAGCGCTTTGGCAGTATCCAGCGTTTTACCGCCGCCGATACCCAGCACTGCCAGACAGTCGGCGCTGTCTGCCAGTTTTTTCAGACGATCGATTTCATTTTGCGAACATTCGCCGCCAAACGGCGCAATTTCGGCGTGGAGATCGGCTTGTCTGAAGCTCTGGCGCAGGGTTTCTTCAGCAAAACCCAGCACAAACTTATCGCCCACCACCAGCCAGCGGGCTGCCAGCGGCTTCAGATAGTCGCCGAGACGGGTGAGCACATCAGCACCCTGGATGTATTTTCCCGGGGATTGAATAATACGGTCCATAACATTACTCCCTTAGTGTTTGAGGTAAATCCTGTCCTGTTCGAACGGCTCTGAGCGTGACTCTACTCCCGGCGTGCCGGACATTTGTTGCGCTATGTCTAAGGGAAGCGTGATTGCCTTACGGGCGGTAGGGAAGAGGGAAGATCGAGATGTGCCCGGCTGGCTTAGCGCTGCCGGGCATTAAGCATTAACCGGTGTTACGCATACCCGCCGCAACGCCGGCAATCGTCACCATCAGCGCCTGTTCAACGCGCGGATCCGGCTCTTTACCTTCCTCTTCCGCCAGGCGGGAACGGTGCAGCAGTTCAGCCTGTAAAACGTTCAGCGGGTCGGTGTAGATGTTACGCAACTGGATTGATTCGGCGATCCACGGCAGGTCTTCCATCAGATGGGAATCGTTGGCGATATCCAGCACCACCTTGATGTCGCCTTCCAGCAGCTCGCGCAGCTCTTTACCCAGCGTCCACAGTTCTGGTTTCACCAGACGCTGATCGTAGTATTCCGCCAGCCACAGGTCGGCTTTCGAGAAGACCATCTCCAGCATGCCCAGGCGAGTGGAGAAGAACGGCCAGTTGCGGCACATGGTTTCCAGCTCGCTCTGCTTACCGTCTTCCACCACTTTTTGCAGCGCCGCACCGGCACCCAGCCAGGCGGGCAGCATTAAGCGGTTTTGCGTCCAGGCGAAGATCCACGGAATGGCGCGCAGGGACTCGACGCCGCCGGTCGGGCGACGCTTGGCCGGACGCGAACCCAGCGGCAGTTTACCCAGCTCCTGCTCAGGCGTTGCTGAACGGAAGTAAGGCACGAAGTCTTTGTTTTCACGCACGTAGCCGCGGTAGAGGTCGCAGGAGATGTCTGACAGCTCGTCCATGATGCGGCACCAGGACTCTTTTGGCTCCGGCGGCGGCAGCAGGTTCGCTTCCAGGATCGCACTGGTATAGAGCGACAGGCTGCTGATGGTCACTTCCGGCAGACCGTATTTGAAGCGGATCATCTCGCCCTGCTCGGTCACGCGCAGGCCGCCTTTCAGGCTTCCCGGCGGTTGAGAGAGCAGCGCCGCGTGAGCAGGTGCGCCACCGCGGCCAATGGAGCCGCCGCGTCCGTGGAACAGGGTCAGCTCAATACCGGCTTTCTCGCAGGTTTTGATCAGCGCATCCTGAGCCTGATACTGCGCCCAGGACGCCGCCATCACGCCCGCATCTTTCGCGGAGTCGGAATAGCCAATCATCACCATCTGTTTGCCCTGAATAAAGCCGCGATACCAGTCGATGTTAAGCAGCTGGGTCATCACGTCGTTGGCGTTGTTCAGGTCGTCGAGGGTCTCAAACAGCGGCGCGACAGGCAGAGCGTAGTCGATGCCCGCTTCTTTCAGCAGAAGGTGAACGCCCAGCACGTCGGACGGGGTTTTCGCCATGGAGATCACATAGGCGGCCACCGATCCTTTCGGCGCATCCACGATCGCTTTACAGGTGTTGAGCACTTCACGGGTATCATTGCTTGGCTCCCAGTTGCGCGGCAGCAGAGGGCGCTTGGAGTTCAGCTCGCGGATCAGGAACGCCTGCTTGTCGGCTTCTGACCAGCTTTCATAGTCGCCGATGCCGAGATAGCGGGTCAGTTCGCCCAGCGCTTCGGTATGGCGGGTACTTTCCTGACGGACGTCGATACGCACCAGCGGTACGCCGAAACATTTCACGCGGCGCAGGGTATCGAGCAGTTCGCCATTCGCAATGATGCCCATTCCGCAGGCCTGGAGCGATTTATAACAGGCATACAGCGGTTCCCAGAGCTGTTCGTTCTGGCTCAGCAGACCTTCTGGCTTTGGCAGGCGCTGGCCTTTCAGGCGCGCTTCCAGCCAGGCCTGAGTTGCAAGCAGCTGACCGCGCAGTTTTTTCATCAGGAAACGGTACGGCTCGCTGGCACCTTCTTCGCCGGCCAGCGCACGCAGTTCCGGCGTTGCTTCTACCATCGACAGCTCGGAGATCAGCACCTGAATATCCTTAAGGAACAGGTCGGTCGCTTTCCAGCGGCTCAGCAGCAGGACGTGACGGGTGATTTCCGCCGTCACGTTCGGGTTGCCGTCGCGGTCGCCGCCCATCCAGGAGGTAAAGCGAACCGGCACAAAGTCTACCGGCAGGCGATAGCCCAGGTTTTCTTCCAGCTGTTCGTTCAGCTCGCGCAGGTAGTTAGGCACCCCTTCCCACAGGCTGTTTTCCACCACCGCAAAGCCCCATTTGGCTTCGTCGACCGGGCTTGGGCGATGCTTACGAATTTCATCGGTGTGCCAGGACTGGGCAATCAGCTGGCGCAGACGGCGCATCAGCTGGTTACGTTCGTAGTCGGCAATGTCTTTGTTATCCAGCTGCTTCAGGCAGTTGTTCACTTCCACCATTTTGTGGATCAGCGTACGACGGGTGATTTCGGTTGGGTGAGCGGTCAGCACCAGCTCCAGCGAAAGGGATTCCACCGCGTTTTTGATGGTCGCTTCGTTGAGGTCGGGCTGGTCTTTGAGTTTACGAAGGGTGCGGGCAATGACTTCCGGGTTGCTGGCCGCTTCGCCTTTTGGCGAAATGCTGTGATATTGCTCAGCGGTGTTTGCCAGGTTCAGGAACTGGCTAAAGGCGCGGGCAACGGGCAGCAGCTCATCGTTAGAAAGGTTCTGCAAGGTGGTGAGCAGCTCCTGACGATTGGCCTCGTTACCGGCACGGGAAGATTTGGATAGCTTGCGGATGGTTTCAACGCGGTCGAGGATGTTCTCCCCTAATGCGTCTTTGATGGTATCTCCAAGCACTTTGCCGAGCATGCTGACATTACTACGCAACGCGGAATATTGTTCGTTCATAAAAACCCAGTCACCCCATCATTTTTGTTTATGCCCAGGCGAAAATCTTCTGGACATTATTTTGTCATCTCCCTTTATAAAGCCACGTAAAACCCCCGTCGTCAATTGCTGCGAAAACGGTTCAGCAAACGAATAAATGCGGGCAATTTACGAAATTTAATTCGCTTCGCGTCAGATAAGAGATGCTTATGGGAATGTGACAGAGATCGCGGGATTTTCCCCTCTCCAGGGAGAGGGGAAGCGTCATTAATGCCAGCAGAAATGATGCACAACCTGGGTAATCAGTTCGCGGGTGGGCTTGATGAAGCGGGTTTCCAGATATTCATCCGGCTGATGGGCCTGGTTAATGGAGCCAGGACCAAGAACCAGCGTCGGGCACAGGGTCTGAATAAACGGCGCTTCGGTGCAGTAGTTCACCACGTCGGTTTTCTCGCCAAGCAGTTTTTCCACGACCTGAACCAGCTGATGGTCTGGCGGGCATTCGTAGCCAGGAATCGGCGGATGCAGTTCAGAGACCGTCAGGCGTCCCGGCCAGCGCTCGCTGACCGGAGCCAGCGCTTCGTTCAGCAGGCCATCCAGATCGCTCAGCGTCATGCCCGGCAGAGGACGAATATCCATATGCAGTTCGCAGCAGGCGCAGATACGGTTGGACGCATCGCCGCCGTGCAGGCTACCGAGGTTCAGCGTTGGATAAGGCACGGTAAACGCCTCGTAGTGATAACGCTCTTTCAAATCGTCGCGCAGGGTCATGATGCGGCCAATGGCGTCGTGCATCAGCTCAATGGCGTTCACGCCGCGCGCCGGATCGCTGGAGTGGCCGGACTGGCCCAGCACGCGCACCGCGGTAGAAATATGCCCTTTGTGCGCACGAATCGGTTGCAGAGAGGTGGGCTCGCCGATGATCGCGCAGTCCGGGCGAATCGCTGTGTTTTCAGAGAAATAACGTGCACCCGCCATGCTGGTCTCTTCATCGGCGGTCGCCAGAATGTAGAGCGGCTTTTTCAGGGTTGTCACGTCCACGTCACGCAGCGCGTCGAGGATAAAGGCGAAGAAGCCTTTCATGTCCGCCGTGCCGAGACCGTAGAGCTTGTTGTCGTGTTCGGTCAGGGTGAACGGATCGCGCGTCCAGCGGCCATCGTCAAACGGCACGGTGTCGGTATGTCCGGCCAGCAGCAGGCCACCCGCACCGGTTCCGGTACTGGCGAGCAGGTTAAATTTGTGGCGTGTTCCGGGGACGGGCTGAACCTCAACGTTAAACCCAAGATCGCTAAACCAACCCGCCAGCAGATTGATTAAAGACTCATTGCTCTGATCCAGCGCTTCTTCCGTCGCGCTGATGGAGGGTGTGGCAATCAGGGCGCGGTAAATCTCGATAAATGGCGGTAAGTTCATTTTCATTGTTGACACACCTTAGGTCGTGATAGTATCAATATTCATGCAATAAATGTGAATAAAAATACATTAACGTTGAGCATAAAGGAACCCGATGTTGAATACGCTGATTGTAGGCGCTAGCGGTTATGCGGGCGCAGAGCTTGTAAGCTACGTAAATCGCCACCCTCATATGACCATAACCGCTTTGACCGTGTCAGCGCAAAGCAATGATGCCGGAAAGTTAATTTCTGATTTGCATCCGCAGCTTAAAGGCATTGTCGATCTGCCGTTGCAGCCGATGTCCGACATCAGCGAGTTCACCGATGGCGTTGACGTGGTGTTTTTAGCCACGGCGCATGAAGTCAGCCACGACCTGGCACCGCAATTTTTAGCGGCCGGCTGCGTGGTCTTTGACCTCTCCGGCGCGTTCCGCGTTAACGACGGCGCGTTCTATGAAAAATATTACGGCTTCACTCATCAGCATCCGGTTCTGCTTGAAAAAGCGGTCTACGGCCTGGCGGAGTGGAGCGCCGATAAACTGAAAGAAGCGAACCTGATTGCCGTGCCGGGCTGCTACCCGACGGCGGCGCAGCTCTCCCTGAAGCCATTGATCGACGCCGGTCTGCTGGATCTGCACCAGTGGCCGGTGATCAACGCCACCAGCGGCGTGAGCGGAGCAGGGCGCAAGGCCGCTATCTCCAACAGCTTCTGCGAAGTGAGCCTTCAGCCGTATGGCGTGTTCAATCACCGTCATCACCCTGAAATCACCACGCATCTGGGCGCGGAGGTGATTTTTACCCCGCACCTCGGCAGCTTCCCGCGCGGGATCCTCGAAACCATTACCTGCCGCCTGAAGCCGGGCGTGACCCAGGCGCAGGTGAGCGAGGCCTTCACGCAGGCATACGCGGATAAACCGCTGGTGCGTCTGTACGACAAAGGCGTGCCGGCATTGAAAAACGTGGTTGGCCTGCCGTTCTGCGATATCGGCTTTGCCGTACAGGGCGAGCATCTGATTGTGGTCGCCGCAGAAGATAACTTACTCAAAGGCGCTGCCGCACAGGCAATGCAGTGTGCAAATATTCGTTTCGGCTTCCCTGAAACGCAGGCTCTTATTTAAGGTGTGATGATGAACCCATTAATTATCAAACTCGGTGGTGTACTGCTGGACAGCGAAGAAGCGCTGGAGCGCCTGTTTACCGCGCTGGTGAACTATCGCGAATCGCACCAGCGTCCGCTGGTGATTGTGCACGGCGGCGGCTGCGTGGTGGATGAGCTGATGAAAGGGCTGAATCTGCCGGTGAAAAAGAAAAATGGCCTGCGCGTCACCCCTGCTGACCAGATTGACATCATTACCGGCGCACTGGCGGGCACGGCGAACAAAACGCTGCTGGCATGGGCGAAGAAACACCATATCGCCTCCGTTGGCCTCTACCTGGGCGACGGTGACAGCGTAAAAGTGACCCAGCTTGACGAAGAGCTCGGCCATGTTGGACTGGCGCAGCCAGGTTCGCCTAAGCTGATTAGCACCCTGCTGGAAGGCGGTTTTCTGCCGGTAGTGAGCTCTATCGGCGTGACCGAAGCGGGCGAGCTGATGAACGTCAACGCGGACCAGGCGGCAACCGCCCTGGCGGCCACGCTGGGCGCTGACCTGATCCTGCTCTCCGACGTGAGCGGCATTCTGGACGGCAAAGGCCAGCGCATAGCGGAAATGACCGCCGCAAAAGCCGAGCAGCTGATCGATCAGGGCATTATAACCGACGGCATGATCGTTAAGGTGAATGCGGCGCTGGATGCGGCGCGCACGCTGGGTCGCCCGGTGGATATCGCCTCCTGGCGCCACGCGGAGCAGCTTCCGGCGCTGTTTAACGGCACGCCGATTGGTACGCGTATTCTGGCTTAAGATTCTGTGCCGGATGGCGCTTCGCTTATCCGGCCTACGTGAATTTTGTAGGCCCGGTAAGCGCAGCGCCACCGGGCAAAAATATCATCATTAAGGAAATTCGTTATGGCACTTTGGGGTGGGCGTTTTACACAGGCAGCGGATCAGCGGTTCAAACAGTTCAACGACTCTTTGCGCTTCGACTACCGCCTGGCCGAACAGGATATCGTCGGCTCTGTGGCCTGGTCCAAAGCGCTGGTGACCGTTGGCGTGCTGACCGCAGACGAACAGCAGCAGCTGGAAGAGGCGCTGAACAACCTGCTGGAAGAGGTGCGTCTGGATCCGCAGCAAATCCTCCAGAGCGATGCCGAAGATATTCACAGCTGGGTGGAAGGTAAACTCATCGACAAAGTCGGCCAGCTGGGTAAAAAACTGCATACCGGCCGTAGCCGTAATGACCAGGTTGCGACCGACCTGAAGCTGTGGTGCAAAGAGACCATAGGCGAACTGCTGGCGGCAAATCGTCAGTTGCAGGGCGCGCTGGTGGAAACCGCGCAGAACAACCAGGACGCGGTGATGCCGGGTTATACCCACCTGCAACGCGCGCAGCCGGTGACGTTCGCGCACTGGTGTCTGGCCTACGTTGAGATGCTGGCGCGTGATGAAAGCCGGTTGCAGGATACCCTAACGCGTCTGGACGTGAGCCCGCTGGGCAGCGGCGCGCTGGCCGGTACCGCATATGAAATCGACCGCGAGCAGCTGGCAGGCTGGCTGGGCTTTGCTTCCGCCACCCGCAACAGCCTGGACAGCGTCTCTGATCGTGACCACGTGCTGGAGCTGCTGTCGAATGCCTCTATCGGGATGGTGCACCTGTCGCGCTTTGCCGAAGACCTGATCTTCTTTAACTCTGGCGAAGCGGGCTTCGTGGAGCTGTCCGACCGCGTGACCTCAGGCTCATCCCTGATGCCGCAGAAGAAAAACCCGGACGCGCTGGAGCTTATCCGCGGCAAGTGCGGTCGCGTGCAGGGCGCGCTTACCGGCATGATGATGACCCTGAAAGGGCTGCCGCTGGCGTATAACAAAGATATGCAGGAAGACAAAGAAGGGCTGTTCGACGCGCTCGACTCCTGGCTGGACTGTCTGCACATGGGCGCGCTGGTGCTGGACGGCATTCAGGTGAAACGTCCGCGCTGTCAGGAAGCGGCGCAGCAGGGCTATGCTAACTCCACCGAGCTGGCGGACTACCTGGTGGCGAAAGGCGTACCGTTCCGCGAGGCGCACCATATTGTGGGCGAAGCGGTAGTGGAAGCGATTCGTCAGGGTAAAGCCCTTGAAGCGCTGGCGCTGGCCGACCTGCAAAAATTCAGCGCGGTTATCGGGGATGACGTCTATCCGATTCTGGCCCTGCAATCCTGCCTGGATAAGCGTGCAGCGAAAGGCGGCGTATCGCCGAAGCAGGTGGCGCAGGCGATTGCGGATGCGAAAAACCGCCTGATTTGATGCCTGAAACGTCGGGTGGCGGCTTCGCCTGACCCGACCTACAAAACCCCAGCCCAACCCTGAGTTGGGCTTTTTTTTGCAAAAAAAAAGCGGACCACGGGGTCCGCAAAAGTTCACGTTGGCTTTAGTTTTTCGAGTTTTGAGAGAAACTCGCTGACGGTGCGGGGACGTCAAGGGTCAAACACGGCCGCCTCGTCTATGTGGCGTATTATTCAACAGAATGCTTGATAGGGATAATCGTTCATTGCTATGCTATCTATCGCCATGAACTATCGTGGCGACGGAGGATGAATAATGAATATTCGTGATCTTGAATACCTGGTAGCGTTAGCCGAGCACCGCCATTTTCGCCGCGCGGCAGATTCCTGCCATGTCAGCCAGCCTACCCTGAGCGGACAGATCCGCAAGCTGGAAGATGAGCTGGGCGTAATGCTGCTGGAGCGCACCAGTCGTAAGGTACTGTTCACCCAGGCAGGTCTGCTGCTGGTGGATCAGGCGCGCACCGTGCTGCGCGAGGTCAAAGTGCTCAAGGAAATGGCAAGCCAGCAGGGGGAGGCGATGTCCGGCCCGCTGCATATTGGCCTGATCCCAACCGTTGGCCCGTACCTGTTGCCGCAAATCATTCCAATGCTGCACCAGACGTTCCCGAAACTCGAAATGTACCTGCACGAAGCGCAAACCCATCAGCTGCTGGCGCAGCTGGACAGCGGCAAGCTCGACTGTGCGATTCTGGCGCTGGTCAAAGAGAGTGAAGCGTTTATTGAAGTCCCGCTGTTCGACGAACCGATGATGCTGGCGATCTATGAAGATCACCCATGGGCGAACCGCGATCGCGTGCCGATGGCCGATCTGGCGGGGGAAAAGCTGCTGATGCTGGAAGACGGTCACTGCCTGCGCGATCAGGCGATGGGCTTCTGCTTCGAAGCGGGCGCTGACGAAGATACCCATTTCCGCGCAACCAGTCTGGAAACGCTGCGTAATATGGTGGCGGCGGGAAGCGGTATTACGCTGCTGCCGGCGCTGGCGGTGCCGCACGAGCGTAAACGCGATGGCGTGGTCTATCTGCCGTGCATCAAGCCGGAGCCGCGTCGCACCATTGGTCTGGTTTATCGTCCGGGGTCACCGCTGCGCAGCCGCTATGAGCAGCTGGCAGAGGCCATCCGCGGTGCGATGGATGGCCATTTCGACAGCGCGTTAAAACAGGCGGTTTAAGCCGTTCAGCGCGGCTACCCGATAGGCTTCCGCCATGGTCGGGTAGTTAAAGGTGGTGTTAACGAAGTACTCAATGGTGTTGCCACCACCTTTTTGCTCCATGATCGCCTGGCCGATGTGAATGATTTCCGCCGCGCGTTCACCGAAGCAGTGAATACCGAGGATCTCTTTCGTCTCGCGATGGAACAGGATCTTCAGCGTACCCACGCTCATCCCCACGATTTGCGCCCGCGCCAGATGTTTAAACTGGGCACGACCCACCTCGTAAGGCACCTTCATGGCCGTCAGCTGCTGCTCGGTTTTCCCGACAGAACTGATTTCCGGAATGGTGTAGATACCCGTCGGGATATCTTCGATCAGATGCGCCGTCGCTTCACCTTTCACCAGGGCCTGTGCGGCGATGCGGCCCTGATCGTACGCAGCGGAGGCCAGGCTTGGGTAACCAATCACGTCGCCCACCGCGTATACGTGCGGCAGCGCGGTCTGATACATGCTGTTGACCTTCAGCTGACCGCGGCTGTCGGTTTCGAGCCCGATATTCTCCAGCTGCAACGAATCCGTGTTGCCGGTACGGCCGTTGGCGTACAGCAGGCAGTCCGCCTTCAGCTTCTTACCTGACTTCAGGTGCATGATCACACCGTCGTCGCAGCCCTCAATCTTCTCGTACTCTTCGTTGTGGCGAATCACCACGCCGCTGTTCCAGAAGTGGTAGGAGAGAGAGTCCGACATCTCCTGATCGAGGAACGCCAGCAGGCGGTCACGGGTGTTAATCAGGTCAACTTTGACCTCCATTCCGCGGAAGATCGAGGCATATTCACAGCCAATCACCCCCGCACCATAGATGATCACATGGCGTGGCTCGTGATGCAGGCTGAGGATGGAGTCGCTGTCGTAAATGCGCGGGTGCGAGAAGTCCACGTCTGCCGGATGGTACGGACGGGAACCGCAGGCGATCACAAATTTTTCAGCGGTGAGCGTCTCAACCGAACCATCGTGGCACTCCAGCGCCAGGGTGTGTTCATCCACAAAATGGGCGTTGCCTTGCAGAATTTCACAGTGGTTGCGCTCATAAAAACCCTGACGCATGCGCGTCTGCTGGTTAATGACCGTGTCTGCGTGATTCAGGATATCGGCAAAGGAGGAACGAAGAAGTCGGGAGTGGTCGCTGTAAAGAGGATTCTGGTTAAATTCGATAATGCGGCTAACGGCGTGGCGGAGGGCTTTCGAAGGGATGGTGCCCCAGTGGGTGCAACCGCCGCCAACATTATGGTAGCGCTCAATTACCGCTACTCTGGCTCCCTGTTTTACCAGACCCATAGCAGCACCTTCGCCGCCGGGGCCGGAACCAATAACTATTGCGTCGTAATCGTAGGAATGTGGCATGGCAAGGCTTACCTGTTCTTATACATAAAAGCAACAGAATCATAACATCATTGCCTGGGTAACCCAATTATCGTTGTGCTTTTTTCGGGCAGTGGGGCACAAACCGCGCGTAAACAATCATTCACAAAGCCAGGTAAACAGATTAATTTTATTCTCTGGTATAGTGCCAACGGGCCTTTGGAAGGATTCAACTATCGTGATGGGCGTAAGAGCACAACAAAAAGAGAAAACCCGGCGTTCGCTGGTGGAAGCCGCATTCAGTCAACTGAGTGCTGAGCGGAGTTTTGCCAGTTTGAGCCTGCGTGAAGTGGCGCGCGAGGCCGGGATTGCGCCAACGTCCTTCTATCGTCATTTCCGTGATGTGGATGAACTGGGCCTGACCATGGTCGACGAGAGCGGTTTAATGCTGCGCCAGCTTATGCGTCAGGCGCGTCAACGTATCGCCAAAGGCGGCAGCGTGATCCGCACCTCCGTATCGACGTTTATGGAATTTATCGGCAATAACCCTAACGCGTTTCGCCTGCTGTTGCGTGAGCGTTCCGGGACATCAGCCGCGTTTCGTGCCGCCGTCGCGCGTGAAATTCAGCATTTCATCGCGGAACTTGCCGACTATCTGGAACTCGAAAACCATATGCCGCGTGCGTTTACCGAAGCACAGGCTGAGGCGATGGTGACGATTGTGTTCAGCGCGGGTGCCGAAGCGCTGGACGTCAGCATTGAACAACGTAAGCAACTCGAAGAGCGACTGGTATTGCAGCTGCGGATGATTTCTAAAGGTGCGTACTACTGGTATCGCCGTGAACAAGAGAAGTTGGCACATCAAAACGATGAGTGAAGGTGAGTAATGAAACAGTCAGGTCAGGATAAAGGAACGCTGTTGCTGGCATTGATCGCTGGCTTATCCATTAATGGTACGTTTGCGGCGGTTTTCAGCTCAATTGTACCGTTCTCGATTTTCCCGATTATCGCGCTGGTGCTGACGGTGTACTGCCTGCATCAACGTTATCTGAACCGCACCATGCCTGTCGGGTTACCGGGGCTGGCCGCAGCCAGTTTTATCCTGGGTGTGCTGCTGTACAGCACCGTGGTGCGTGCGGAATACCCGGATATTGGCTCTAACTTCCTGCCTGCGGTACTGTCCGTGGCGCTGGTGTTCTGGATTGGCTCTCGTATGCGTAGCCGCAAGAGCCAGTTGCCAGAATAAAGGGTTTTGTCATTGTAGGCCGGATAAGCGAAGCGCCATCCGGCTTTTTTGGCAGGTGGCGCTTCGCTTACCTGCCCTACAAGATTCACATTACTTTGCAGTAAGCAGTACGCCGCACTCCATATGGTGCGTATACGGGAACTGATCGAACAGCGCCAGACGTTCAACCTTGTGCGTCTGGCTCAATGTTTCCAGATTCTTGCACAGCGTCTCCGGGTTACAGGAGATGTACAAAATACGCGGGTACGCCTGCACCATCTTCTCGGTTTCGCTATCCAGCCCGCTGCGTGGCGGATCGACAAAAATCGTCTCGCACTGGTAGCTCTTCAAATCAATGCCTTGCAGGCGGTTAAACTCACGTACGCCATTCATCGCCTGGGTGAACTCTTCTGCCGCCATACGAATGATTTGTACGTTATCGATGTGGTTAGCGGCGATGTTGTACTGCGCGGCCGCCACCGACGGTTTGGCAATTTCCGTCGCCAGCACGCGATCGAAGTTACGCGCCAGCGCCAGCGAGAAGTTACCGTTACCGCAGTACAGTTCCAGCAGATCGCCCGTCGACCCTTCCGTCGCGTTCAGCGCCCACTCCAGCATCTGCACGTTCATGGCGGCGTTCGGCTGGGTGAAGCTGTTCTCCACCTGACGGTAAACCATCTCTTTACCCGCTACCGGCAGACGCTCATCGACGTAATCCTGGTCCAGCATGATTTTGGTTTTGGTCGCGCGGCCAATCAGGTGCACGTTGATGTTCTGCGCGCGCAGCGCATCGCGCAGGGCTTCGGCCTGCTCGCGCCACTCGTCGGTCAGCGCTTTATGATAGAGCAGAGAGACAATGGCCTGATTGCTTTGGGTGGTCAGGTAGTCTATCTGGAACAGCTTGTTGCGCAGCACTGGATTGTTGCGCACGCCGTCAATCATCAGCGTCATCAGCTGGTTTATCAGTTCACTTGCCGCCGGAAAACTGTCTACGCGAATGCGGGATTTCGTCTGCTGATCGAAAATGATGTGGTACAGGTCATCGCCATCGTGCCAGATGCGAAACTCGGCGCGCATACGGTAGTGGCTGACCGGAGAACGAAACACCTCAGGAACGGGCGCGTTGAATGGCGTCATCATACTTTGCAGGCGGACAACTTTTTCTGCCAGCTGTGCGTCGTACTGTTCTGTCGGGAGGTGTTCTGGGGTCATGATGCATCCTGAGTGAGAAAGAATTACGCGGGGATTGTAGGGATTGTGCAGGGGATGTCCAGATTTAATGGCTAATAGCTATCTGGACATCTATACGTGTCTAATTGTAGCATTCTGTTTCCGGTCTCCTGAGAGTGAAAAGGGAATCCAGTGCAAATCTGGAGCTGACGCGCAGCGGTAAAGACTGGCGGGATGAGAGTTACAGACACTGTGAAAACGGGAAGTCTTCATCCATAAACGCCACCCAGCCCGAAGACCTGCCGGAACCACGTCGCATTTGGTTTCATCATCGCGTGCTATCGATGAGGCCTGCGGCATCCTTCTTATATTTTGGATGCTTTAACAATGATTAAAAAAGTATCGCTGTTGACGGCGTTTTCCGTCACGGCATTTTCGGGCTGGGCGCAGGAAAGCGCTGACTCGTTGGTGGTGACAGCAAACCGTTTCGAACAACCGGCAAAAACTGTTCTGGCTCCGACATCCGTCGTGACGCGTGAGGATATTGAACGCTGGCAGGCAACGAGCGTTGTGGAAATCATGTCACGCCTGCCGGGCGTGGACATCGCACAAAGCGGTGGGATGGGGTCGACCTCTTCTACGTTTATTCGCGGTACGGAATCCCGTCATGTTCTGGTGCTGATTGATGGCATCCCCCTGAACAATGCCGGGATCAGCAACGTTCCCGACTTAAGTCAGATCCCGACCTCGCTGATTCAGCGTATTGAGTATATTCGCGGCCCGCGTTCGGCGCTGTACGGCTCCGACGCGATTGGCGGCGTGATTAACATCATCACCGGGCGCGATAAGCCGGGCGCGGAAATTTCGGCGGGCGTTGGTTCAAAGGGGTATCAAAACTATAACGGTGCCTTCCAGCAGGTGTTCGATAAAACGAAAATCACCATGGCCGGGGATTACACCTATACCCGTGGTTTTGATATTGCCGCAAAAGATGCCCCGCGCCAGCCAGACCGCGATGGTTTTATGAGTAAATCTCTGTTTGGCTCGGTGGAACAGCAGTTTACCGACAGCGTCAGCGGGTTCTTCCGTGGCTTTGGCTACGATAACCGCTCCGCGTACGACGGTTACGATCACTATGGCGCGACCGGCATTGACGGGCGTCCGGACACGCGTCAGGTCTATAGCCAGAACTGGGACACCGGGTTGCGTTACAACCAGGGTATCTTCCAGTCACAGCTGGTGGCAGGCTATGGCCGCAGCAAAGACCAGAACTATGATCCGAAAAAAGGCCGCTACGCTGACTCCGCAACCATGGATGACGTGAAGCAGTACACCACCCAGTGGCTGAATACGGTTGAAGTGGGACACGGCAATATCGGCGCGGGTCTGGACTGGCAGAAGCAGAAAACCCAGGCGGGAACGGGCTATCTGGAAAAAGGTTACGAACAGCGTAACACCGGCGTGTTCCTTTCAGCGATGCAGCAGTTCAACAGCGTGACGCTGGAAGCGGCGGCGCGTAATGACGATAACTCTAACTTTGGCAATCATGCCACCTGGCAGACCAGTGCCGCGTGGGAATTCATCGACGGGTATCGCATCATCGGTTCTTACGGCACAGCGTATAAAGCGCCGACCATGAGCCAGATCCACAGTAAGGATTACGGCAATCCGGACCTGAAGCCAGAAGAGAGTAAGCAGTGGGAAGGTGGTTTTGAAGGCCTGACGGGGCCGGTAAACTGGCGCGTGACGGGCTATCGTAATGATATTGATAACCTGATTAACAGCGACCCGCGGACCTACCGTTATTACAACGTGGATGAGGCTCGCATCAAAGGGATCGAGGCGACGGCGCAGTTCGATACCGGACCGGTAGGGCACCAAATTTCCTATGACTACGTTGACCCGCGCAATGCGAAAACCAACGAAGTCCTGGCGCGTCGCTCAAAGCAGCAGGTTAAGTATCAGCTTGACTGGCAGGTGTGGGACCTCGACTGGAATCTGGCGTACCGTTATCTGGGCACCCGCTATGACGTCGCCGTTGATCCCAATACTTATGCAACAGAACGCGTAAAAATGGGCGGCGTCAGCCTGTGGGATGTCGCGGTTTCATATCCTGTCACCTCTCATCTCACAGTTCGTGGTAAAATAGCCAACCTGTTCGATAAAGATTACGAGACAGTTTATGGCTACGAAACTGCAGGACGGGAATACACCTTGTCTGGCAGCTACACCTTCTGATCCGCGTCCCACCGTGCTGGTGTTTGATTCCGGCGTCGGTGGGCTTTCAGTCTATGATGAGATTCGGCAGCTCCTGCCGGATCTCCATTACATCTACGCCTTCGATAACGTCGCGTTCCCGTATGGGGAAAAGAGTGAAGACTTTATCGTTGAGCGCGTGGTTGAAATCGTTACCGCGGTACAAAAGCGCTACCCCCTGGCGCTGGCGGTGATTGCCTGCAATACGGCAAGCACGGTCTCTCTTCCTGCCCTGCGCGAAAAATTCCCGTTCCCGGTTGTGGGCGTTGTGCCGGCAATTAAACCTGCTGCGCGCCTGACGGCGAACGGCATCGTGGGTTTGCTGGCGACGCGCGGTACGGTAAAACGTCCTTATACGCGCGAGCTTATTGAGCGCTTTGCTAATGAATGCCAGATCGCCATGCTCGGCTCCGCGGAGCTGGTGGAAATGGCGGAAGCGAAGCTGCACGGCGAGACGGTCTCGCTTGAAGAGCTGCGCCGCATTCTGCGTCCATGGCTGCGGATGCAGGAACCCCCGGATACGGTTGTTCTTGGATGTACCCATTTCCCGTTGTTACAGGAAGAGCTATTAAAGGTCCTGCCTGAAGGAACCCGGCTGGTGGATTCCGGTGCGGCGATTGCGCGTCGGACGGCCTGGCTGCTGGAACACGAGGCGCCGGATGCGAAATCAGCGGAAGCGAACATCGCTTTCTGTATGGCGATAACAAAAGAAACTGAACAACTTTTACCCGTTTTACAGCGTTACGGCTTCGAAACGCTCGAAAAACTGGCGCTGTAGCACGGTTTTGAGCAAAAAAGAGACGGTTGAACGTTTTTTTTCAAAGAGGGGTTGTCAACGTCTGAGAACTCCCTATAATGCGCCTCCACTGACACGGAACAACGGCTTACAGGCCGCCGGGACAGCGGGGTTCAGAGATGAACGCCAACAGAGAAAAGTAAAAATAATTGCTTGACTCTGAATGAGGAAAACGTAATATACGGGACCTCGCAACGGTGAGCTGAAAGCCGCGTTG
>NZ_JAOBZC010000014.1:0-116154 GCF_029838645.1 Enterobacter sp. GD03975 | reverse complement strand
GCTGGATAGAGTACTCGGCTACGAACCGAGCGGTCGGAGGTTCGAATCCTCCCGGATGCACCATATTCTCCTTCTTTGTTTATTCCTTCGACGTTCCGTCAGCAATCACACTCTCAGTCAGCGACAAAAATCCCCTTTTACGATAAAGTAATGCTTTGTTAATCGGTTAGCGAGAGCACGATGTACGCACAGTATGACGGTTTGATCTTCGACATGGACGGCACCCTCCTGGATACCGAACCCACGCATCGCCAGGCCTGGACCGACGTTCTTGCCCGTTACGGTATGCGTTTCGATCTACAGGCGATGATTGCCCTCAACGGATCGCCCACCTGGCGTATCGCACAGGCCGTGATTGAGCTGAATCAGGCCGATCTCGACCCGCACCTGCTCGCGCGTGAAAAAACCGACGCGGTAAAAGCCATACTGCTGGACACCGTGCAGCCATTACCGCTCATTGACGTCGTCAAAGCGTGGCACGGGCGTCGTCCTATGTCTGTCGGCACGGGCAGCGAGAGCGCGATTGCTGAAGCGCTACTCAACCATCTTGGCCTGCGCCACTATTTTTCTGCCGTCGTGGCCGCCGATCACGTTAAAAATCACAAACCCGCTCCGGACACCTTCCTGCTCTGCGCAGAATTAATGGGTGTCCCGGCTGCAAAATGCGTTGTGTTTGAAGATGCCGACTTTGGTCTCCAGGCCGCGCGTGATGCCGGAATGGCGGCGGTGGACGTTCGCTTACTGTGAGTGACGCGCTGTCACTTGCTTCATTATTCGCCAGCAGTTTTTTAAGCTCCACCCTCTTGCCGGGGAATTCGGAAGTGGTACTGGTGGCGATGCTGTTGTCCGGCGTGAGTCAGCCCTGGTTGCTGGTCTTAATAGCAACAATGGGTAATAGCCTTGGAGGGCTGACTAACGTTATTCTTGGACGTTTCTTTCCGCTACGCGAAAAATCTCGCTGGCAGGAAAAGGCAGTGGGCTGGCTAAAACGCTATGGCGCTGCCACGCTGTTATTAAGCTGGATGCCTGTAATAGGCGATTTACTGTGTCTGCTGGCGGGATGGATGCGCATCTCCTGGGGGCCGGTGCTCTTTTTTTTGTGCCTTGGCAAGGCGTTACGCTATGTTTTATTGGCATGGGTAACACTACAGGGTATGACGTGGTGGCACTAATTGGTGGAATGAATTCGCGACCTTCAATCGTCAACCATTACAATTATGCTGAGTGACAATTTTTTGACAGGCGGGAGGTCAAATTGATCCCGGACGTATCACAGGCGCTGGCCTGGCTGGAAAACCACCCTCAGGCACTGAAGGGGATTCAGCGTGGGCTTGAGCGCGAAACGCTGCGCGTAAATGCGGATGGTAGCTTAGCGACAACGGGACACCCGAAGGCGTTAGGCTCGGCGCTGACACATAAATGGATCACAACCGATTTCGCCGAAGCGCTGCTGGAGTTCATCACGCCGGTAGACGGTGATATTGATCATATGCTGACGATCATGCGCGATGTGCATCGCTTTACCGCCCGCAACCTCGGCGACGAGCGTATGTGGCCGCTCAGCATGCCGTGCTATATCGAGCAGGGGCAGGATATCGAGCTGGCGCAGTACGGCACCTCTAACGTGGGGCGGATGAAAACGCTGTACCGTGAAGGCCTGAAAAACCGCTACGGCGCACTGATGCAGACGATCTCTGGCGTGCACTACAATTTCTCTCTGCCGATGGCGTTCTGGCAGGCGAAATGCGGTGAAACGGATAAAGACGCGATCTCTGCGGGCTACTTCCGCCTGATCCGCAACTATTACCGTTTTGGCTGGGTTATTCCGTATCTGTTTGGCGCGTCGCCGGCCATCTGTTCATCGTTCTTGCAAGGGAAACCGACCACGCTGCCGTTCGAGAAGACCGAGTGTGGCATGTATTACCTGCCGTACGCGACCTCTCTTCGCCTGAGCGACCTTGGCTATACCAATAAATCGCAAAGCAATCTCGGAATTACGTTTAACGATCTGCACGACTATGTGGCAGGCTTGAAGCGGGCGATCAAAACTCCGTCGGAAGAGTACGAAAAAATCGGCCTCGAAAAAGACGGCAAGCGCCTGCAAATCAACAGCAACGTATTGCAGATTGAGAACGAACTGTATGCGCCGATTCGTCCGAAGCGCGTAACGCGCAGCGGTGAAACGCCGTCGGATGCGCTACAGCGCGGCGGGATTGAATACATTGAAGTGCGCTCGCTGGATATCAACCCGTTCTCGCCGATTGGCGTTGACGAGCAGCAGGTTCGCTTCCTCGACCTGTTTATGGTCTGGTGCGTTCTGGCGGATGCGCCGGAAATGAGTTCCGACGAGCTGCTGTGTACCCGTACCAACTGGAATCGCGTGATTCTGGAAGGGCGTAAGCCGGGCCTGACGTTAGGGATTGGCTGTGAAACGGCGCAGTTCCCGCTGTCTAAGGTGGGGAAAGATCTGTTCAGTGACCTGAAGCGCGTTGCCCAGACGCTGGACAGCGTGTACGGCGGCGAAGCATACCAGAAGGTCTGCGACGAACTGGTTGAAAGCTTTGATAACCCGGAACTGACGTTCTCGGCACGCATTCTGCGTTCTATGATTGAGCAGGGAATTGGCGGCACAGGACGTTCACTGTCAGCGGAGTACCGTGAGATGCTGATGCAGGAGCCGTTAGAGGTTCTGAGCGAAGCGGATTTTGTGGCAGAGCGCGACGCATCCGTTATGCGTCAGAAAGCGATCGAAGCGGCGGATACGGAGTCGTTTGAGGCGTTTCTGGCGAAGCAGGCTTGAACCAAAAGAAAAAGGCCACATCGCTGTGGCCAAAATATACATCTCTGAATTCAGGGATGATGATAACAAATGCGCGTCTTTCATATACTCAGACGCGCATTCTGTAGAAGAGTTCAGTTTATTTTAAAAAAATCACTATCGGAGGTGACGTATGCCGTTATTAGATAGCTTTACTGTCGACCATACCCGTATGGAAGCACCAGCAGTCCGCGTGGCGAAGACCATGAACACGCCGCACGGCGACACGATCACCGTTTTCGACCTGCGCTTCTGCGTGCCGAATAAAGAAGTGATGCCGGAGAAAGGCATTCACACGCTGGAACACCTGTTCGCTGGCTTCATGCGCGACCACCTGAACGGCAACGGCGTGGAGATCATCGATATCTCTCCGATGGGCTGCCGCACCGGTTTTTACATGAGCCTGATTGGTCAGCCGGAAGAGAAACGCGTTGCGGATGCGTGGAAAGCGGCGATGGAAGACGTGCTGAAGGTGAAAGAGCAGAACCAGATCCCTGAGCTGAACGTTTATCAGTGCGGCACTTACCAGATGCACTCTCTGGAAGAAGCCCAGGACATTGCCCGTCATATCATCGAACGTGATGTTCGTGTAAACAGCAACGACGAGCTGGCCCTGCCAAAAGAAAAACTTCAGGAACTGCACATTTAGTATTGTGCCCGTGGATGCCCGGTGGCGCTTCGCTGACCGGGCCTACAATCCTTTATCGGTACTGATAATTGTGGATAACCGGGCCGGACAGAGGCCCGGTTATCGTAGGCCGGGTAAGGCGTAGCTGCCACCCGGCAACCCATAAACAGGGTTAATGCGCACCGCCGCCGCCGCTACCGGCACCAAACGGTGGTTTGGCAAACCACACCAGCCCCAGCAGGACGATAAAGATCCCCGCCGATATCCAGAATATCTCGTTTGCCGAGATAATCAGCCCCTGGTTGGTGATTTGCTGGGCAAGCCAGCCGGACGCCTGCTGCTCCGTCATGCCCATCCCCTCAAGCTGGCTATACATCTGCTGAGCGTTAGGGTTGAACGGGTTCACCGCTTCGGTCAGCTGGGCGTGGTGCATCGATTCCCGGTTGGTCCACAGCGTGGTGGTAATCGAGGTCCCGATGGAGCCCGCCAGCGTACGGGTAAAGTTCGACAGGCTCGATGCCGCCGCCATCCGCTCTGGCGGCAAGCCGGAAAGCGTAATGGTAGTCAGCGGCATAAAGAAGCACGCCACGGCAAAGCCCTGAATAAACTGCGGCCACGCGGAGGCGCCAAAGTCCATTCCCGGTTCGAACGTATACGCGCGCCAGTAGAAGCACACGGCGTACATGATGAAGCTGAACGTCACCAGCCTGCGCATGTCGAGCTTATGGGCGAAACGGCCAATAATCGGCGACAGCAGAACCGGAATTAACCCCACCGGCGCGGAGGCCAGCCCCGCCCAGGTTGCGGTATAGCCGTACACCTCCTGCAACAGCTGCGGCAGCAGAACAATCGCGCCGAAGTAGAGCATATAGGCGAGGCTGATACAGAGGCAGCCGATGGTGAAGTTTCGCGATTTAAACAGCGAGAGATCGACTATCGGGTTATCGTCCGTCAGCTCCCAGACAATCAGGAAGCTAATGGCGACCACGGCGACCACCGTCAGCACGATGATTTCCGTAGAGGCGAACCAGTCCAGCTCTTTACCCCGGTCGAGCATGATTTGCAGGCTGCCGATGCCGACCACCAGCAGCGCCAGACCGATACCGTCGATCCGCCGCTGTTCGGTTCGCGTTTCGCGACCGCGCAGAGACTGTAGCGTCATCAGCACCACCAGCGCACCGATGGGCACGTTGATGAAGAAGATCCAGCCCCAGTGATAGTTATCGCTGATGTAACCGCCGAGGATAGGCCCGCAAATCGGGGCGACAATCACCGTCATCGACCACAGCGCGAGCGCGATGGAGCGTTTGGCGGGCGGATAGTTGTTCAGCAGCAAACTCTGCGACAGCGGGATCAACGGCCCGGCGACAATCCCCTGGATGACGCGGAAGAATATCAGCATCGTCAGGCTGCTGGACATCCCGCAGGCCCAGGAGGCCAGCACGAACAGGATCGTCGACCAGAGGAACAGCTTCACTTCACCGACGCGCTTCGCCAGCCAGCCGGTAATGGGGATGGAGATGGCATTCGCCACCCCGAACGAGGTAATGACCCAGGTCCCCTGGCTCAGCGATGAGCCAAGGTTCCCGGCGATGGTTGGGATCGCCACGTTTGCGATGGTGGAGTCCAGCACCTGCATGAATGTCGCCAGCGACAGCGCAATGGTCATAATGACCAGCTGCGCCCCCTCCAGCGGTTTTTGCGGCTTTTGCTGTTGCATAACGCTCACCTTCGGATTAACCGGCGTTTGCCTTCACGATGTCATCGATCAGCTTATTAACCGGATCGAGGCTAATTTCACGGGCGTTACTTTCATAAGCTGGCGTGCTGCGCACCTGATTTGCGAGGATCTGACCGTCGCGGTTGGCGGTATCAACCGTCACCAGCGTGGAAAGGCCAATTCGCAGCGGATGGTCCGCCAGCTGTTTGGCATCCAGTTCAATACGCACGGGCAGGCGCTGTACCACTTTGATCCAGTTGCCGGTGGCGTTCTGCGCAGGTAGCAGGCTGAACGCGCTGCCGGTCCCCATGTCCAGACCGACCACTTTACCGGTGTACTTCACGTCATCGCCGTAGATATCGCTGACCACGGTTGCGGTCTGGCCGATACGCATATGCGCCAGCTGGGTCTCTTTGAAGTTCGCATCCACCCACAGATTGTTCGCCGGAACGACCGCCATCAGCGGCGTGGTGGTGCCAATCTGCGCGCCGGGCTGTACGGAACGACGGGAAACGTAGCCGGTCATCGGGCTGACGATTTTGGTACGTTGCAGGGCAAGCCATGCGTTGCGCACTTCGGTCGCCGCCTGTTTCACCGCCGGCTGGTTTTCCAGAGAGGTGCCCAGCACCATCGCCTGGTTAGCGTTGTACTGCTGAATAGCCACGTCCAGCTGCGCCTGTGCGCTGGCCACCGCATCGCGGGCGTGCTGCAACTCTTCACGGCCAATCAGGTTGGCGGTGCCGAGAGGAACACGACGCTTAAGGTCGCTTTGCGCCTGGGCCAGGGCCGTTTTCTGCACGTCGATACTGGCCTGAAGCTGTTTGCTGTTGATCATCAGCTGGCGGGTCTGGCGAACGCTGGAGGCCAGCGCCGTCTGTGCTTTTTCAAACGCCTGTTGGGCGTCGGTCGGGTCGAGCGTGACCAGCACATCCCCTTTTTTTACAAAGTCGGTGTTGTCAGCCCAGACTTTCGTCACGCTGCCCGACACCTGTGCCATGATTTGAACCTGATTCCCTGCCACGTATGCATCGTCTGTCTCTTCAACATGACGCAATACTAAAAACCAATAAATCCCATATGCCACGGCAATAATAATAAAGAGCAAGGTCAGCAGAATAAGGGCGCTCTTACGTTTGCCCTTCTTGTTAACCGGTTGCTGCGGGGGAGTGTTCTCCGCATTTGCGCTCATTGTTGTTCTCCACGATCTTTTTATTTTCACATCGGCTGAGCCGACCTGTTGTCAGAAAGGCCAGCAGTTTCACGTGCTGGCCTGTCAGTTTTTCTTTTGAAATCTGGATGGTTGAGCGGATCGTCGCGTTAGCGCAGCGCCTCAAGAATGACGCCATCTTCATCCATCTGATCCAGACGGGTGAGCAGCTTGCGAGTAATGTGCTCAAGCTGGTCGCGCTCGGCGGTGCTGAGGGCGGACCAGAGCTGGTGCAGGCAGTTATGCTGCGGGGGCAGCACTTCGCGCAGGAATTCGTGACCTTTCTCGGTCAGTTGCAGATGCAGGCAGCGGCGATCGTTATCGCTTTCACGGCGTTCGATCCAGCCGCGCTTCTCCAGCTCATCAGCAATACGGGTGGCATTGGTACGGGATGAACCCAGCGCGCAGCTCAGTTCAGACGGCTGAATGCTGTGGTTTTCCTGAGACTCAAGCGTAATCAACGCCATAAATAACGTCTCGTTAATCCCTTGCGCTTTCAGCATCTTATTACGATTTTCCAGCAGCTTACCCTGCATGTGCATGCACAGGCGGGTCAGCAGGATCTCCTGATACGGGAAGTCCTCATGACGACTGGCGCGGAACTTAAGCATTTGTTCAATGGGCGTAAACGAACTATCCATTTTGGGCATAACCTCATTAATTACAGCCGATATAGTAACGATAGTGACAAATAATGTAAATGAATTATTTGTGCGGTTATATCCGCCAAACGAATGTCACCATCAGAAAGCGCCGGGTAAATCCGTGACCCGGTGAGCACAGAAAGCGTGGGGTGTATACCCGCGAAAGAGGGGATGTGAGGACAGGGGTCTGAACTATTCATGCCGGTAGTAAATATGTCACCCACAGTAAAATTTCTGGGATAAATGATTACCGTTACATTAACAGATGCAGGCCCCCTTTACACCCCAGGGGGCCCAAAGCAATGTAAAACTTAGTGAATTGCTTCCTGGCGGTGGTAGCCGCGCCACCACACCAGCAGATTTATCGCCGCGACGATGGCGCCAATGGCGCACACGCCCGTCCAGCCCGCATGCTGCCAGGCGGAGGCTGAGATCAACGAGCCCGCCGCGCCGCCGATAAAGTAGCTGGTCATATATCCGGCCGTCAGGCGGTTACGTGCGTCCGGCTTCACGCGGTAAATAACGGTCTGGTTGGTGATGTGTACGCCCTGCACGGTGAGGTCGAGCACCAGAATACCAACAATCAGTGCCAGCACTGAGACGTGTCCGTACCAGATGGCCGCCCAGGAGAGCAGGAGCAACACCAGCCCGGCGGAGGTGGTCATATGCGATTTGCCTTTGTCGGCCAGCCCACCGGCCGGGCGTGCGCCCAGCGCGCCAGCCGCGCCTGCCAGCCCAAACAGGCCAATCACCCCTTCTGAGTAGTTAAACGGCGGTGCGGCGAGCAGAAATGCCATCGACGTCCATAAGATGCTGAAGTTAGCGAAGGTAAGACACCCCAGAATGGCGCGCGTGCGCAGGAGTTTATCCTGCGTAAAGAGGCTGAAAACGGAGGCGAGAAGCTGGGGATAGTTCAGGTGATTCTCCTGCTTCACTTTCGGCAGGCCGCGCCACAGCGCCAGCGCCATGATAACCATCAGCACGCTCGCCACCCAGTAGACGGTGCGCCAGCCGCCGAGGCTCGCCAGCAGCCCGGCAACGGTTCTCGCCAGCAGGATGCCTAGCAGCAGGCCGCTCATGATAGTGCCGACCACTTTGCCGCGTTTTTCCGGGGACGCCAGCGTAGCGGCAAGGGGAACCAGAATTTGCGCCACCACCGAGAACAGGCCGGTCAGCGCGGTGCCAATAATCATCATCGTTAACGACTGGCTGCTGGCAGTGATCAACATCCCGCCAGCCGCCAGAAGCGTCATAGAGACGATAAGCATCCGGCGCTCAAACATATCGCCCAATGGCACCAGGAACAGCAGCCCTGCCGCATAGCCGAGCTGCGCAGCGGTGACGATAAAGCCGGCGGAGCTGGCGGAAAGATCGAAGGCGCGCGCGATAGTATCAAGCAGAGGCTGCGCGTAATAGTTGCTGGCGACTGCCAGACCCGTTGCCACGGACATTAAAAGGATGAGTGCGGGGCTAAGCCCCTGAGATGTTTTTGTCATTAGTTTCAGGAATCGTGAGTTAAGTGATTATTTTTCCGGAAACATAATAACCAATGATTGAGAATGTTGGGGGATTGTTATGTGTGTGTTTGTGCGGTTATCCCCCTCACCCCAGCCCTCTCCCCAAAGGGGAGAGGGTGAGGGGTAAGGTTATGTTGTATTTTTACTTCTGCGCCGCAAGCGCCTCTTTCACCCAGCCATCAAACTGCTGCTGGTGGGCTTTGATCCAGCCATCCACGTGGCCTTTAATATCGGCTTCGGACGATTTACCCGCGTGCATCATCGCGTTCTGAGCGTTGATGTCCGCCAGCGGCAGCTTCATCACCGAGAACAATTTCGCCGCAGCCGGGTTTTTCTCTGCCCAGGCTTTGTTCGCCACGATATGCATGGTGTTCACCGGGAAGCCATAGTTCATGCCGTTCGGCAGTTTGGTGTCGATATCTTTCTGCTCGCCCGGCAGGGAGGAGAAGGGCACCTGCAACCACACCACGTCTTTGCCCGGCTTCAGCACGTCGCTCACCCAGTACGGCGTCCAGGTGTAGTAGATCACCGGCTTGCCCTCTTTAAAGCGGGCGATGGTGTCGGCCATCATCGCGGAGTAATTGCCGTGACTCACGTCGACGGTTTTCGCCAGATCAAACGCTTTGTTCTGGTGGTTGATCACCGCTTCACAGCCCCAGCCCGGTGAACAGCCCATCATGTCCGCTTTGCCGTCGCCGTTGGTGTCGAACAGTCTGGCGATCTTCGGATCTTTCAGCTGTTCAATATTGGTGATGTGGTACTGGTCGGCGGTTTTCTTGTCGATCAGATAGCCCTGCGCCGCGCCGGTCACGAAGGTGCCTTCGCGGTAGAATTTCTTGTCACCGCCTGCGGCAGCAAACATATCGTCGTGCAATGGCTGCCAGTTCACGGCGGTAAAGGTGGCATCACCGGAGGCAATCGAGGTATAGCCCACGTTGTAATCCACTTCGCTGGCGGTATTCACGGTATAGCCCAGCTTCTCCAGCGCGCGGCTGACGAGCTGCGTCTGGAAGGACTCTTCCGAAATGGTGCTTTGCACCGGCTGCACGGTAATGCCTTTGCCCGGCAGGTCAGCGGCAAACGCGCTGGTGGAGACAAGGGTCGCAAACGCTGTGGCAAAAAATACGTTATGTCGCATCGTTGTTCCTTATTTTGTAAAGGGGCGGGTGAGTAACCCGAGAGGGCCGGTGGTGTACCAGCGACGGTTGCCGCGACTGCGTGAATCACGACCGACAGCCTGGGTCAGGCGGTCAAGAATGATGGCGAGGATCACAATCCCGACGCCGCCGACGGTCGCCAGCCCCATATCAAGACGGCCAATACCGCGCAGTACCATCTGGCCTAAACCGCCAACGGCAATCATCGAGGCGATTACCACCATGGACAGCGCCAGCATCAGGGTCTGGTTCACGCCTGCCATAATGGTCGGCATCGCCAGCGGAAGCTGAACCTTGAACAGCATCTGACGCGGGCTGGCGCCGAACGAGCGCGAGGCCTCAATCAGATCCGCAGGTACCTGGTTAATGCCCAGGATCGTCAGGCGAATAATCGGCGGCAGGGCGAAGATTATGGTCACCACTACCCCCGGCACGTTACCGATACCGAACAGCATGACGATAGGCACCAGGTAAACGAACGCCGGCGTGGTCTGCATCGCATCCAGCAGCGGGCGAATAATTTTCGCGGCCCGCGGGCTGCGCGCCAGCCAGATCCCCATCGGTAGCCCGATGACAATGCAGAAGAGCAGGGCGGTCAGCACTAGCGCCAGGGTAATCATCGCCTGAGACCACGCGCCAATCGCGCCGATGGCGATCAGGGAGATCAGCGTGGCGACGCCCATCCCCGCGCTACCGAACTGCCACGCGATCAGCGAGAACAGGATAATCGCTACGGGCGCAGGCATGCCCAGCATCAGCTGCTGGAAACCGTTCAGGATGTAATCCACCGGGATGCGGATCCCCTGGAACACCGGGCGGAAGTGGGTAACGACCCAGTCGATCCCCTCCGTCACCCAGCTGTCCAGCGGGATCAGCGTCTTGTGGAACGGATCCATAATATTGAAATGCTCTGGCGCAGGCGCAGGTGCGCTGTTGAGCCAGTCCGCCGCGCCGCCGCCGTCGGCAGGTGCGGGCGTGGAACCCCACGCATCGGCAGATTGCGCCGCGCTGTCCGCAGCGTCAGTGGTACCCCATGGGTTTGATTGATCAGCCATTGTTTGCCCCCTCGCGATCTAAAGCCTGTAGCAACATCCGTTTTGAAATGATGCCAACGTACTGTTGTTCTTCACCGACAACCGGCACGGCGCAAGGCGCCTGACCCACATGAGAGAGCAACTCGCTGAGCGGCGTTTCGGCGTCCACGGCAAGCGGAGCGTCAATCAACGCCGCATCGATTCCCTGGTTTTCGCTCAGGGCGGTTTTCAGAGAGTCGATGGAGACAACGCCGACAAATTTATTGCCGCGTTCAACCAGATAACCGTATTCACGATCTTCATCCTGCAACAGCTTCAGCGCGGAGCGCGGGCCAAAACCTGGCGTTTTTCGAATAATGCCGTTTGGCGTTCGGCGGGCAATATCTTTCGCACTAAATACGTGGCTAATATCCACGCCGCGGAAGAAGGTGCGCACATAATCATTTGCCGGATTATTGAGAATTTCATCCGGCGTACCGACCTGCACCACCTCGCCATTTTGCATAATGGCAATTCGGTCGCCAATACGCATGGCTTCATCCAGATCGTGAGAAATAAACACGATGGTGCGCTGATGTTTGGCCTGTAATTTTACCAGCTCATCCTGCATCTCGGTGCGAATTAAGGGATCGAGCGCCGAGAAAGCTTCGTCCATTAATAAAATATCTGGATTAATGGCTAATGCGCGGGCTAATCCCACGCGCTGACGCATGCCGCCCGACAGCTCATCCGGGTAGGCATGAGCATAATTTTCCAGCCCAACCTGACGCAGCGCATCAAGGGCTTTTTCCTGACGTACCTGAGCGGGCGTGCCGGCTAACTCCATGCCGAAGGCGGTATTATCGAGCACCGTCATGTGCGGCATCAGCGCAAATGACTGAAACACCATCGCAATTTTCTTTCTGCGCACCTCGCGGAGTTCTGCGTCTGAGATTCTGGCGATATCCACGCCGTCAATCAGCACCTGTCCGCGGGTGGGTTCAATCAGGCGATTGAGAAGGCGAACCATAGTGGATTTACCCGAACCGGATAATCCCATGATGACAAAAATCTCGCCTTCTTCAATGGCCAGACTGGCGTCTTTAACGCCAAGCGATAGCCCGGTTTTTTCCAGAATTTGCTCTTTCGAAAGGCCTTTCTCAATATATTTGAAAGCACGCTGCGGGTGCTCGCCAAATACTTTATAAAGATTTTTCACTTCTAATTTAATTGCCATGCAATAGAGAGTGTCCTGTTATTTGTTTATGTCGATATGATTACCATGGTAAATAGTTAACTGGCATTACCCTAACATACTCAGAATCTGAGACAACCCTGAGCGGGCATGAGGTCGGAATTTTGCCACAAGCGAAACGGCTGAATTTCCCATGAATAAAGGGCTGAGGGCGGTTTGAATTTTTCTCAATTTTTTGCTGCTGCATGGGGAAATTCCGCCTGAATCGGTGTGATTCAGGCGAATATGACGTGGAAATTACAGTGTAGTACGTAGTGAAATATTCGGCCGGGAATAATGAACTTTATATTTAATTAACGAACGTTAATTCACTCATTAAAAATCCCAGTCCTCATCTTCCGTCTCCACCGCTTTACCCATCACGTACGATGAGCCGGACCCGGAAAAGAAGTCGTGGTTTTCATCCGCGCTGGGTGACAGCGCCGCGAGGATCGCCGGGTTCACCTCCGCCATCTCCGGCGGGAAAAGCGCCTCGTAGCCCAGGTTCATCAGCGCCTTATTGGCGTTGTAGCAGAGGAACGCTTTTACGTCCTCTTCCCAGCCCGTTCCGGCGTACAGTTCTTCGGTATAGCTCAGCTCGTTGTCGTAAAGATCCATCAGCAAATCGAGCGCAAATCCCTTCAGCTCTTCCTGCTTCGCTGCGCTGACTTTTTCCAGCCCTTTCTGGTACTTATAGCCGATGTAATACCCATGCACCGCCTCGTCACGAATAATGAGGCGAATCAAATCGGCGGTATTGGTGAGCTTGCCCCGGCTCGACCAGTACATGGGCAGCCAGAAGCCGGAATAGAAGAGAAAAGATTCCAGGAACACGCTGGCGATCTTTTTCTTCAGCGGCTCGTCGGCGCGATAATACTCCAGCACCAGCTCCGCCTTACGCTGCAATGACGCGCTCTCTTCACTCCAGGCGTAGGCCGCGTCAACGTCTCTGGTCTGGCACAGCGTCGAGAAAATCGAGCTGTAGGAGCGGGCATGGACCGCCTCCATAAAGCTGATATTCGACATCACCGCCTCTTCGTGCGGCGTCAGCGCATCGCTCATCAGCGCGGGGGCACCCACGGTATTCTGAATCGTGTCCAGCAGCGTCAGGCCGGTAAAGACGCGGATTGTCAGCTGCTGCTCGGCGTGGCTGAGCGTTTGCCAGGCCGGAATATCGTTGGAGAGCGGCACCTTTTCCGGCAGCCAGAAGTTGCTGGTCAGGCGGTTCCACACCTCCAGGTCTTTATCGTCCTGAATCTTGTTCCAGTTAACGGCACTCACGCGTGACAGTTTCATCCTTTCTCCTTACAGCGCGCAGGACACGCAGCCTTCGATTTCGGTGCCTTCCAGCGCGAGCTGGCGCAGGCGAATGTAGTACAGCGTTTTGATGCCTTTCTTCCAGGCATAAATCTGCGCCTTATTGATATCCCGCGTGGTGGCGGTATCCGGGAAGAAGAGCGTCAGCGACAGCCCCTGATCCACGTGTTTTGTCGCCTCGGCGTAGGTATCAATGATTTTCTCCGGCCCGATCTCATAGGCGTCCTGATAGAGCGTCAGATTGTCGTTAGTCATAAACGGGGCAGGGTAGTAGACGCGCCCGGTTTTGCCTTCCTTACGAATTTCAATTTTCGACACGATCGGGTGAATGCTCGACGTGGCGTGATTGATGTAAGAAATAGAGCCGGTCGGGGGTACCGCCTGAAGGTTCTGGTTATAGATGCCGTAGCGCATCACGTCGTCGCGCAGCTGCTGCCACATCTCGCGCGTCGGCAGGGTAATGCCGGCGCGGTCAAACAGCGCGCGCACTTTTTCGGTTTTCGGCTGCCAGTCGCTTTCCAGATAATGGCTGAAATATTCCCCGCTGGCGTAGCGCGACTGCTCAAAGCCTGCGAACCGCTGGTTGCGCTCGCGCGCCAGCATCATTGAGGTGTGCAGCGCATGCCAGGTGATGGTGTAGAAATAGAGATTCGTGAAATCCAGCCCTTCCGGGCTGCCGTAGGCGATGCCTTCCCGCGCCAGGTAGCCGTGCAGGTTCATCTGCCCCAGGCCGATGGCGTGCGACGCGGCGTTGCCCGCCTCAATGGACGGCACGCTGCGGATGTGGCTCATGTCCGATACCGCCGTCAGCCCGCGAACGGCGGTCTCCACCGTGCGGCCAAAATCTGGCGAATCCATGGTGTGGGCAATATTCAGCGACCCGAGGTTACAGGAGATATCTTTGCCGATGTCCGCGTAGTCGAGGTTTTCGTCATAGGTGGAGGTGCTGTTGACCTGCAAAATCTCCGAGCACAGGTTGCTCATGTTGATGCGCCCGGCAATCGGGCTGGCGCGGTTAACCGTATCCTCGTACATGATGTACGGGTAGCCGGACTCAAACTGAATTTCCGCAAGCGTCTGGAAGAAATCGCGGGCGTTGATGTACTTCTTGCGGATGCGATCGTCTGCAACCAGCTCGTCATAAAGCTCGCTTATCGCCACGTCGCCAAACGCTTTGCCGTAGATCCGTTCAATGTCATACGGCGAGAACAGCGCCATGTCGGCATTCTCTTTGGCCAGCTTAAAGGTGATATCCGGGATAACCACACCGAGCGACAGGGTTTTGATGCGGATTTTTTCGTCGGCGTTTTCACGTTTGGTATCGAGAAAACGCAGGATGTCCGGGTGGTGCGCGTGCAGATAAACCGCGCCCGCACCCTGGCGTGCGCCAAGCTGGTTGGCGTAGGAGAAGGCATCTTCCAGCATCTTCATCACCGGGATGACGCCGGAGGACTGGTTTTCGATGCGTTTGATCGGCGCGCCCGCTTCCCGCAGGTTTGAGAGCAGAAACGCCACGCCGCCGCCGCGTTTCGACAGCTGTAGCGCCGAATTCACCGCACGGCCAATCGACTCCATATTGTCTTCAATACGCAGCAGGAAGCAGGAGACCAGCTCGCCGCGCTGGGCTTTGCCGCAGTTAAGGAAGGTTGGCGTGGCAGGCTGGAAGCGGCCTGAGAGGATCTCCTCCGTCAGTCTTTCGGCCAGAGCTTCATCGCCCTGCGCCAGCGTCAGGGCCACCATGACCACCCGGTCTTCAAAGCTTTCTAAATAGCGTTTGCCGTCGAAGGTTTTCAGGGTGTAGCTGGTGTAATACTTCCATGCGCCAAGAAACGTCTGGAAGCGAAAACCGCTGGCGTGCGCATGTGCAAACAATGCCTCCACGAAGGCGCGATCGTAGCGGGTCAGGACGCGCTCTTCGTAATATCCCTCTTTTACCAGATAGTCGAGACGTTCCCGCTGGCTGTCAAAGGCAACGCTGTTCGGGCGTACGTGGGCGGCAAAAAAGGCGTCCACCGCCTCACGATCTTTATCGAGCTGAATGCGCCCCTCGCGGTCATAGAGGTTAAGCATTGCGTTTAATGCGTGGTAATCCGGCGTCGCCTGAATCACGCGTTCTGCGGTTGTCGTTGCCAAAATTCGTTCACTCCTTTACGCACGTTCTCTACGTCCTGCTGTGTCCCCATCAGTTCAAAACGATAGAGATACGGCACGCCGCATTTTTGAGAGATGACATCCCCGGCGCGGGCAAAGGCCTCGCCGAAATTGCGATTGCCCGCCGCAATCACGCCGCGAATCAGCTGTCGGTTATGGGGATCGTTCAGAAAGCGGATCACCTGACGGGGAACGGCCCCAGCGGTGCCACCGCCGCCATAGCTCGGCACCACCAGTATGTAAGGTTCGTCTACCTGAATACGCTCCCGCTCGTTCAGCGGGATGCGTATCGCAGGCAGCCCGAGGCGCTCCATAAACCGAAGCGTGTTTTCCGAGCTGCTGGAAAAGTAGACCAGCCTGCTCATGCACTGACGGCCTGAGCGGCAAGACGGTTGATCATGTCCGGGCGAAAGCCAGACCAGCTGGTATCACCGGCAACCACCACCGGAAGCTGACGAAAACCCTGCGCCCGCAGGATGTCAGCCGCGTCGGGCACCTGATCAAGATTGACCATCTCAAATGCCACGCCGCGGCTCTCCATCGCCCGTTTCGTGGCGTGGCACTGAACACAATCGTTACGAGTGTAAATAATAATGCTCATGATTCGTATTTCCATTTAGAATGAGAGAACGGCGCGAGTAAACGCGTCATGTTGTGTGTGTCTGTCTAAAGGGAATACTAGATGTAGTTGCGATAAGTTTCAACCACACAAGATATGGGAAATTTAGATTGATAAGGCCCTAATGATGAGCCCGGCGGGGCAGGGCGGGCTGTACATGTTTTTCAGGCTTTCCGGCAAAGAAAAGCCCCGGCGCCAGGGGCAACCGGGGCTAAGAACTCGCGCTTACTTACGCAGGCTAAGCAGGGCGCCGACAAAAATACCGACCGCCGCCACCGTTCCCAGCGTACACAGCGGTTTTTCACGTACGAAGGTGGTGGCGCAGCTGGCCATGTCGCAGGCCGCCTGGGTGGTACGTGAGCGGCCATTCATCCTTGCGCGCGTTTCACGCAGCAGAGACTGAGCCTTACGTTTCGCGGCATCTGTTTCATCCTTCGCATCAGAGCCCCAGGATTTCAGCACCGCTTCCAGCGTATCCGCTAATTGGCTGACATCATTACGAATATCCTGTGTGTCGTCGTTAATATCGTTTCGGTTCGGTCTGTTAAACATACGATCCTCCATAATTTGTGTTCCCGTTTAGTTTAGTTCAGAAATTTAATATCTGAAGCCAGTCACGGGTTATCGGGCAGTTTATGGAATATTCTGAAAGCCCTGCTAATGCTGAATACTGTAAGGTTGCCCGGCAGGTATGATAATGAGGAAGAGATATGTATTTACGACCCGATGAGGTGGCGCGCGTTCTTGAAAAAGAAGGGTTCACCATGGATGAGGTAACATCAAAAGCGTACGGATATCGCCGTGGCGAGAATTATGTTTACGTTAACCGTGAAGCAAGAATGGGGCGTACTGCTCTCATTATTCACCCGACACTGAAAGACAGAAGCCTGTCATTTGCTGAGCCCGCCTCGGATATTAAAACCTGCGATCATTATCAGCAATTTCCGCTCTATTTAGGCGGCGAGACGCATGAACATTATGGTATTCCGCACGGTTTCAGCTCGCGTATGGCGCTGGAGCGGTTCCTGAAAGGGCTGTTTGGCGACGTACAATAACTCTGCGACTGGCATGTGCCAGTCGCCTCACCTTACGCTTTGGCCTGGCTATAGGGGCTGACTTTAAACAGGCGACGGCAGTAGTCGAGAAAGTAACCGTACACCGCACCCATCAGCATTGATACCACGATATTCGAACTTACCGCGGCGGCGATTTGATGCCAGTCTGCGCCCACCGTCAGCAAAATAACCACATACACCGGGGACTGGAACGTTACATAAGCCAGCACGTCAGCCAGGTTTTTTACCCAACCTGCCGGGCTAATACGCCGGGCATAACGCATCACCGCATCGCGATACAATCCGTACGGCCAGGCGATCATAATATTCACCGGAATGGCCACCAGGCGCGACGAGAGGGACTGCTCAAAGGACATTCCCGACAGAAATATTTCAATCAGCATGTTCACGACGGAACAGTAAACGACCATCGCGAAAGTATCCGCTACCGCATGGCGCAGGCGAGACTGCGGTGAGAACATGTCTGAACTCCTCGAACAGGACAAAAAAGTGGCGTTTTACCTGCGGCGTTTAGTGCTTTAGGTTGGTTTGTTTTGAGTGTATAGCGTATCTCTCTGGCTTTTAACTAACAAGTAGTGATTAATCTTTATTTAGTGGCGCTTTGTCCATAAAATTCTCTAAAGTTGTCTGTTTTTTGCGCGCTTCGTTATTTTCTTTCCCATCAACGTTTTTGTTAAAAGAAATCAATCGATTAGCTTATCTGAGCACGCGTGAAACCTTTGTTGTACGAGCGTTTAAGGGCGGTTTTATGAACGGTTTTAAACAGGCGTTTTTGACCAGGTGCAGGACGGTATATTACGCATTATAACTGACGGATAATTCCGGGTTATATTAACGGGATATTCTAAAACATTTACAATAATGTCAAAACGACAGGATGGGTAGATATCAGAACAAAAATCAATTATTCTGTTGCCTGATTTATGTTATACACACGAAGAAAGGTTTCTCATTATTATGGCTTTAACGTTACAGAATCTTAATAATATCCGTACGCTCCGGGCGCTGGCGCGTGAATTATCCATGGATGTTCTGGAAGAAATGCTGGAAAAAGTCCGGATGGTCACGGAAGAAAAACGCAGCGAGCAGGCTGAATTAGAGCGTCAACGCGCTGAGCAGCAGGAAAAAATTAATGCTCTGCTGGAACTGATGAAGGCTGACGGTATTTCCCCGAGCGATCTGTTAGGCGGTGAACTGGCTCATGCGGGCCAGCCGGCTAAAAAACGTAAAGCGCGTGCGGCGAAATATCGTTTCATCGATGCGAACGGTGAAGAGAAAACGTGGACCGGTCAGGGACGTACGCCAAAGCCCATTGCGAACGCGCTGGCAAACGGTAAATCTCTGGACGATTTTCTGATCTGATGATAATTCGGGCGGTGTATTCCGCCCGGTTATTGACTCAGCAGACGCCAAAGTCACCTTCTTCGGAGTAAAGAACCACGTCCGCCGCTTTCAGGTTATATTTCTCGCCCTGCTCATTGCTGGCCTGTACGGCCACAATATTTTCACCATTCACTTCGAGCACTTTCAGTTTCGGACCGCCCTGACGCGGTTGAACATAATCGCCGACAGAAAACATAGCACCTCCTAACGTTGTTATGATCTTCACCATAGCCCACGTCCGGGGGCGGGGTACAGTCTAATCTTGCAAATACCCTTTATCAGGTACGCCGGTTCCACGGCATCACTTTCAGTAGTCGCGCCATGCCGCAAAAACCCGTCACACCGGCAAACAGCAGCCCGGCGCCCACAAAACCGCTCAGCAGGAAAAAGGCGCTGGAGACGCTGTAACCCAGCACCACACCGCAGAGGATCAGCAGCCCGGCGGCGATCTGCACCTGACGCATCAGCGGAAGGGGTTGCGATCTGTCTTCAACGGTCAGCAGCCCGGCTTGCTTCCAGCCCTGAATACCCCCCTTAACCACAAAGGCGTTTGCAGGGGAGGCTGCCCGGGCAAGACGAGCGGCATTGTTTGAGGTTCGCGCGCCGGACTGACAGTGGAAAATCACCGTTTCTCCCGGCGCTGGGTTTAGCCCGCCGGGTAACGAATCCAGCGGGATGGAGTGCGCCGCCGGAATGTGCTCGCGGGCAAATTCGTCGGCGTCGCGAATATCGATGAGTTTAGCGCCCTCTGCAATCAGCGCGCTTGCCTGCCGGGGCGTAATAAGGGGAAGAGACATTGTGTTTCCTTACGGTCATTTTCAGAACAGTAGAGCATTTAAGGCAAGGTTTAAGCCACTGTAAAGAGGGTAAAGGCAGGTAAAAGCGCGAGTGCCGAATGGCAGTTACCCGTAAACTGGCTACGCTTAGAGTTGTGTCTTTTATACTTTTCAATTGGTTAGCTTGCACGGAGTTTTTATGGGTTTTTGGCGTGTTGTTTTTACGATTATTCTCCCGCCGCTGGGCGTGCTGCTTGGCAAGGGACTGGGCTGGGCGTTCATCCTGAATATCCTTCTGACCATCCTGGGTTACTTCCCGGGCCTTATCCACGCGTTTTGGGTTCAGACGAAAAGCTAAATACGCCACAGTAAGTCACTGTAGATCCGGGTCAGCGCGCCCTCGGGGCCAAACTGCTGTTTGATCCAGCGCGTGACCTGACCGGTCGCCGCATGCTGCGTGGCGAGCAGCATGCGCGAGTCCTGGCGCGGATTATTGATCCGCCGCGTCACCAGCAGCCCGTCCTCTACCGCCTCCCGCGTCATATACTCCGGTAAAAATCCAATACCTTCCCCCAGGATCTGACACTGACATTTGGTGTTGAAGTCCGGTACCAGAATCGCCTCCTGGCCGTGAAGCAGCCAGCCGACCTTCTTGTTGATGGTGTGCGCAGTGTCCTCGACCATGATATTGGGATACAGACGCAGCTGACTTTCGGAAATGGGCTCCGGGGCGAATGCCAGCGGATGCGTCGGGGCGATGGCAAATACCCAGCGGATCGCCCCTATTTCGGTGTAATCAATGCCGCCGCCGTCCAGCAGCGTATCTGGCGCGCCAATGGCAATGTTGGCCTGATTATTAATGATGGAATCCCAGACGCCGTTGTACACCTCGGTCGTCACCGTGATCTGGCAGGTGGGAAACTGTTTTTTCAGCACCTGGAGCAAACGCGCGGTATGGCGTGGCGTATACAAAAGCTGATTAATGCAGATGCGCACCCGCGTCTCAATGCCCTGCGAAATGGTATCAATCCCGCGCTTGATGGCGTGAAAGTCATTCAGCAGGTCGGTCGCTTTACGATAAAAGTAAAAGCCGGATTCGGTCAGCTCAATGCTGCGCGTGTTGCGTACAAACAGCACCACGTCCAGCCCGGTCTCCATGCGTTTAATGGTGTAGCTGATGGCGGAGGTGGTCACGCCCAGCTCGGCAGCAGCTTTGCTAAAACTGCCAAAACGCGCCGCGGTGGTGAAGGCCAGCAAATTCTCTTCGGTAAAGATGGAATTCATATTATGGCTCCGGGTGACCATCAGTTTTGAACATATTTTAACAGCGCCGTTACATCATATTTGAAGTGGGTCACAGTTCTGGCTTTTCACGCAGATCCGCGTCATGTAAGGCTTTTTCAGCCATAAGGATAATGCAGCCTGAGGTGCCTGAACGCGGTAAAACATAAGAAAAAGGTTGCACAGACGCACGTTTTTGCCTGACCGTTGAATTTAACTCAACAATGAATTGCGTGTCGATGAATCATTTTTAAGCGGATTCTTTTATGAACAGCCTGTTGCTATTCTCAGGTCATCAGAAGTGACACATAGGGAGTCTTAATATGTCTGCAACTGCACTGGTTACAGAATTTCTGCTGGCGGCAGAAGAGGGCAATATCGATGCGCTAAAAGCCTGCCTGAAGAAAGGCGTGGATATTAACGCGACCAACCGCCAGAAAAGAACCGCCATTATTATTGCCAGCCTGAAAAAGCATTACGCCTGCGTAGAATTTTTAATTGCCGCTGGGGCGGATATTGATAAACAGGACCAGACCTGCTTTAACCCCTTCCTGATTAGCTGCCTGACCAATGATGTAACCCTGCTGCGCATTGTTCTTCCAGCGGAGCCGGATCTCGACCGTCTGACGCGTTTTGGCGGCGTGGGTATAACCCCTGCCAGTGAAAAAGGGCACGTTGAAATCGTGCGCGAACTGCTGGAAAAAACCGATATTAACGTCAACCACACCAATTTTGTCGGCTGGACGCCGCTGCTGGAAGCCATCGTGTTAAACGACGGCGGCGCAAAGCAGCAGGAAATTGTGAAGCTGCTGCTGGATCACGGCGCGAATCCGCACATGACCGATAAATACGGCAAAACCCCGCTCGAACTGGCGCGGGAAAAAGGCTTCAACGCGATAGCAGACCTGCTGTTGGCGGCAGGCGCATAGCGCAATTGGCCAGCCTTTTCCGGCTGGCCATTAATCAAAAACGCATTGTTACCGACGTGCTTTTAGCACGACGGCGGCCCCCTTTTATCTTAAACAGGTGAAAATAATGCCAACCAAAATCGTCATAAAAAAGAACACGTATTTCGATTCGGTTTCCTTAATGTCGGTTTCCACCAAAGCCAATAAACTGCCGGGCGTCGAACAGGCATTTGTGGCGATGGCGACGGAAATGAATAAAGGCGTTCTGAAAAATCTCGGGCTGCTCACGCCGGAATTAGCAGAAGCTAAAAATGGCGACCTGATGATCGTGATTAAAGGCGATGCGGCGAACGATGAAACGCTGGCGGAAATAGAAGCCTTATTTACCCGCAAAGCGAGCAGCGGCGCCCATGAAGCACGCTACGCGACGATAGCCAGCGCCAAAACCCATCGCCCGGACAGCAACCTGGCGGTCATTTCCGTCAACGGCACCTTTGCCGCCCGCGAAGCGCGTCAGGCGCTGGAAAACGATCTTAACGTCATGCTCTTTTCCGATAACGTGTCGCTGGACGACGAGCTGGCGCTGAAGCAGCTGGCGCATGAGAAAGGGCTGCTGATGATGGGGCCGGACTGCGGGACCGCCATCATCAACGGTGCGGGGCTGTGCTTCGCCAACGCGGTCCGTCGCGGGCCGATTGGGATTGTGGGCGCCTCTGGCACCGGCAGCCAGGAGCTGAGCGTACGCATTCACGAGTTCGGCGGCGGCGTGTCGCAGCTGATCGGCACCGGCGGGCGCGATCTCAGCGAGAAAATCGGCGGCCTGATGATGCTCGACGCCATTGACATGCTTGAGGCGGATGAGGGCACCCAGGTGATTGCGCTCATCTCCAAGCCGCCTGCACCCGCGGTGGCCGGGAAAGTGTTGGCCCGCGCGCGCGCCTGCCGCAAGCCCGTGGTCGTCTGTTTCCTTGGCCGCAACGACCCGCCCGCCGATGAAGACGGCTTGCAGTTTGCCCGTGGCACCAAAGAGGCGGCGCTCAAAGCGGTGCTGCTCACCGGCGTTAAAAAAGAGTCGCTGGATTTACATCCGCTCAACTGGCCGCTGATTGAAGAGGTGCGCGCCCGCCTGACGCCGCAGCAGAAGTACATTCGCGGCCTGTTCTGCGGCGGCACCTTGTGCGACGAAGCGATGTTCGCCGCGCTTGCGAAATTCGACGATGTCTGGAGCAATATCCAGCCCGATCCGGCTAAGCGCCTGAAGGACATCAGCGTCAGCCAGGCCCACACCTTCCTTGACTTCGGTGACGACGACTTCACCAACGGCAAACCGCACCCAATGATTGACCCGACCAACCGCATCAGCCGCCTGCTACAGGAGGCGCGCGATCCGCAGGTGGGCGTCATCGTGATGGACTTCGTGCTCGGCTTTGGCGCACACGAGGATCCGGTGGGGGTGATGATCGAGGCGATCAAAGAGGCACAGGCCATTGCGAAAGCCGATAACCGTCCGCTGGAGATCCTCGGCTACGTGCTCGGCACCGACCAGGATCCGCAATCGCTGGCGCAGCAGTGCCAGCGGCTGACCGACGCAGGCGTCATCTGGGCCAGCAGCAGCACCAACACCGGATTACTGGCACGCGAATTTGTCTGCAAAGGGGAGAAAGCATAATGACCACTTTATTCAACCAGCCGCTTAACGTCATTAACGTCGGCATTGCGATGTTCAGCGACGACCTCAAAAAGCAGCACGTTCCCGTGACCCAGCTCGACTGGACGCCGCCGGGGCAGGGCAATATGCAGGTGGTGGAGGCGCTCGACCAGCTGGCAGAGAAACCGCTGGCGGAGAAGATCGCCGCCGCGAACAAAATCGCCCTTGAGCGCATTATTCAGTCCCATCCGGTGCTGGTGGGCTATGACCAGGCGATTAACGTGGTGCCGGGCATGACCCGCACCACCATTCTGCACGCCGGTCCGCCGGTTTCCTGGACAAACATGTGCGGGGCGATGAAGGGCGCGGTTACCGGTGCGCTGGTGTTTGAAGGGCTGGCGACGGATCTGGAGGATGCCGCAAGGCTGGCGGCTTCCGGGGAGATCACCTTCTCGCCGTGCCACGAGCACGACTGCGTGGGCTCCATGGCGGGCGTCACCTCCGCGTCAATGTTTATGCACATTGTTGAGAACAAAACCTACGGCAACCGGGCGTTCACCAACCTCAGCGAGCAGATGGCGAAGATCCTGCGCATGGGGGCTAACGACCAGAGCGTGATCGACCGTCTGAACTGGATGCGCGACGTGCTCGGCCCGATGCTGCGCGACGCGATGAACATCATCGGCGAAATCGACCTGCGCCTGATGCTGGCCCAGGCGCTGCACATGGGTGACGAGTGCCACAACCGCAACAACGCGGGCACCACGCTGCTGATCCAGGCCCTGACGCCGGGGCTGATCCAGGCGGGCTATCCGGTGGAGCAGCAGCGTGAGGTGTTCGAGTTTGTCGCCAGCAGCGACTACTTCTCCGGCCCGACGTGGATGGCGATGTGTAAAGCCGCGCTGGATGCCGCCCACGGCATTGAGTACAGCACCGTCGTGACTACCATGGCGCGCAACGGCTACGAGTTCGGCCTGCGCGTTTCCGGCCTGCCGGGGCAGTGGTTTACCGGTCCGGCGCAACAGGTGATTGGCCCGATGTTCGCAGGCTATAAGCCGGAAGATTCCGGACTGGACATTGGCGACAGCGCCATCACCGAAACCTACGGCATCGGCGGCTTTGCGATGGCGACGGCGCCGGCCATCGTTGCGCTGGTGGGCGGCACGGTGGAGGAAGCCATCGACTTCTCCCGCCAGATGCGCGAAATCACCCTCGGCGAGAACCCGAACGTCACCATTCCGCTGCTGTCGTTTATGGGCATTCCAACCGCCATCGACATCACCAGAGTGGCGGGCAGCGGCATTCTGCCGGTGATCAACACCGCCATAGCCCACAAGGACGCGGGCATCGGCATGATTGGGGCGGGCATCGTTCACCCGCCGTTTAGCTGTTTTGAAAAGGCGCTGTTGACCTTCCGCGATCGCTACTTTTTATAAGGCATGCATCCATGAAAAACATGAAACTGGAGTGGAAAAGAGGTGACTGGGCAGCCTATTTCGGGTTGATGACCAACAACCTGACCAATTTGCTGACCATGATGGGGTTGCTCATTTTTGTCGTCGGCATCCCGAAGGAGATTGTTTATGGACGCATCGCGCCGGCCTTCGGGCTGGCGGTGCTGGTAGCGAGCTTATGCTACACATGGTTTGGCCTGCAAATGGCGCGCGCCACCGGACGTACGGACGTCACCGCGCTGCCGTCCGGCCCGAGCGCACCCTCGATTTTTACCGTGACCTTCCTGGTCCTGATGCCCGTCTACCAGCAAACCGGGGATGCGGATTTCGCGATTCAGATTGGCCTGGTGTGGTGCTTCGTGGAAGCGATGATCCTGGCGGGCGGCTCGTTCCTGGGTGAGACCATCCGCAAGATGATCCCGCGTACCGTGCTGCTGTCGTGCCTGTCCGGTCTTGGCCTGCTGCTGCTGGCGATGAACCCGATGTTGCAGGCGTTCGAAGCGCCCACCGTGTCGTTCATCGTCCTGCTGCTGATCTTCATTAACTGGTTCGGTAAAAAGCCGATTTTCGCCAAAATCCCGACCGGCCTGCTGCTGCTGCTGATTGCCGGAACGGCATTAGCGTGGATTTCCGGACTGCAAAGCCCGGATGCCATTAAAGCGTCTATGTCCTCCTTCGGCTTTAACCCGCCGGAGGTTCACGTCGACAGCTTTATGCAGGGCCTGCCGCACGCGCTGCCGTATCTGGCGTCCGCCGTACCGCTGGGGCTGGCGAACTACATCTTTGACCTGGAGAACATTGAAAGCGCCCACGCGGCGGGGGATGAGTACCCGACCCGCAAGGTAATGCTGGCAAACGGCCTGGCTTCCATGCTTGGCTGCCTGATGGGCAACCCGTTTCCGGTCACGGTCTACGTGGGCCATCCTGGCTGGAAGGCGATGGGGGCGAGCATCGGCTACACGCTGGCGTCCGGGGTGACCATGTTCATCGTGCCGCTGTTCGGGCTGGGGGCCTTTATGCTCGCCATCATACCGATGACCGCTATCGTGCCGATTCTGGTGTTTATCGGCGTCGTCACCGCCAACCAGGTGGTGCGGGAAACGCCGAAATTGGAGGTGCCCGTCATCTTTATCTGCCTGTTCCCGTGGATCGCTAACTGGGCGCTGACCATGATGAACAGCGTGATGAGCGCGGCGGGAACCAGCGCGGCGAAAATTGGCACCGACGTGCTGCACAGCAAAGGGATTTACTACGAGGGGCTGATGCACCTCGGCAACGGTGCGCCGCTCGCCAGCATGCTCTGGGGCTGTATCGCTATCTTCGCCATCATCAACAAACCGCTGCGCGGGGCCGTCGCCGCCGCAGGTGGGGCGCTGCTGGCGCTGTTTGGCGTGATCCACGCGCCGGTGGTGGGCTTTGCCGAGGGCAGTTCCCTGATGTTCGTCACGGCCTACCTGATGATGGGCGGGATGTTCGTGGTGAAGCATTTCCTCGACAGCCGCGAAGTTGCGAGCGCTGAAGTTACCGTTGCGAAGGAAAACGTATGAAAGAGCTTATGGTCGTCGCCATCGGCGGCAACAGCATCATCAAAGACAACGCCAGCCAGTCGGTTGAGCATCAGGCGCAGGCGGTCAAAGCGGTGGCCGAGTCGGTGCTTGAAATGCTGGCCTCCGACTATGACATCGTCCTCACCCACGGCAACGGACCTCAGGTGGGGCTGGATCTGCGCCGCGCCGAGATCGCCCACGAGCGGGAAGGGCTGCCGCTGACCCCGCTGGCAAACTGCGTGGCGGATACCCAGGGCGGCATCGGCTACCTGATCCAGCAGGCGCTCAACAACCGCCTGGCGGCGCGCGGCGAGCAGAAGGCGGTCACGGTCGTTACCCAGGTGGAGGTGGATAAAAACGATCCCGGCTTTACGCACCCGACAAAACCGATCGGCGCGTTCTTCAGCGAGGCGCAGCGCGACGAGCTACAGCTCGCGCACCCGGACTGGCATTTTGTCGAGGATTCAGGCCGGGGCTATCGCCGCGTGGTGGCCTCACCCCAGCCGCTGCGCATCGTCGAGGCGGATGCGATTAAGGCGCTAACGCAGAAGGGTTTTGTGGTCATCGGCGCGGGCGGCGGAGGCATTCCCGTGGTGCGCAGCGAGCAGGGGGATTATCAGAGCGTCGATGCGGTTATCGATAAAGATCTCTCCACCGCGCTGCTGGCGCGCGAGATCTGCGCCGACGTGCTGGTGATAACCACCGGCGTGGAGAAAGTCTGCATTAACTTCGGCAAGCCAGAACAGCAGGCGCTGGACATCGTCAGCGTGGCGCAGATGACGCGCTACATGGACGAAGGCCACTTCCCGGCGGGCAGCATGCTGCCCAAAATCGTCGCCTCGCTGGCATTTTTACGCCACGGCGGCAGGCGCGTGATCATCACCTCGCCGGACTGCCTGCCCGCGGCGCTGCGCGGTGAAACGGGTACCCACATTGTTAATGAAGGAAGATAAGATGAGTGAAAACAAAAGCCGCCGCGAGTTTATCAGCCAGAGCGGTAAAATGGTCACCGCCTGCGCGCTGTTTGGCGCAACCGGCTCCGTCGCGTATGCTGCCGATACTGCAAAGGCAACCTGCGAGACGGGGAAACCGATGAACATCACCGCAAAACATTACTATCTGGACAACGTGCTGCTGGAGGCCGGGTTCAACGTCGACGGCAACGTGGCGACGAGCACCCGCACCGAGCTGAAAACGCTGGAGATCAAAGACGGTAAAATCGTCGCCCTTCGCGATAACAACAGCCACGCCGACGCCGCGCTGCCGCACTACGACGCGGGTAAGAAACTGATGCTTCCGGCGATGCGCGACATGCACATCCATCTGGATAAAACCTTTTACGGCGGCCCGTGGCGATCGCTCAACCGCCCGGCGGGCACCACCATTCAGGACATGATCCGCCTGGAGCAGACGCTGCTGCCGGAATTACAGCCTTACACCCAGGCGCGCGCGGAAAAGCTGATCGACCTGATCCAGTCCAAAGGGTCCACCATCGCCCGCAGCCACTGCAATATTGAGCCGGTTTCCGGCCTGAAAAACCTGGAAAATTTGCAGGCGGTGCTGGCGCGCCGCAGCGCAGGTTTCGACTGCGAAATCGTTGCCTTCCCGCAGCACGGTCTGCTGCTCTCCAACTCTGAAAAGCTGATGCGCGAGGCGATGCAGGCCGGGGCGCACTACGTGGGCGGGCTGGACCCAACCAGCGTTGACGGCGCGATGGAAAAATCGCTCGATACCATGTTCCAGATTGCGCTGGACTACGACAAAGGGGTGGATATTCACCTGCATGAAACCAGCCCGGCGGGCGTGGCGGCGGTGAATTACATGGTGGAAACCGTGGAGAAAACGCCGGCGCTGAAGGGGAAGCTGACCATCAGCCACGCCTTCGCACTGGCGACGCTCAACGAGCAGCAGGTGGATGAGATTGCCACCCGCATGGCGGCGCAGCAGGTGACCATCGCCTCCACCGTGCCGATTGGCACCCTGCACATGCCGCTGAAGCAGCTGCGGGAGAAGGGCGTGTTCGTGATGACGGGCACCGACAGCGTGATCGACCACTGGTCACCGTACGGTCTCGGGGACATGCTGGAGAAAGCTAATCTGTACGCCCAGCTCTATATTCGCCCGAACGAGCAGACGCTCTCCCGCGCGCTTGGCATCGCCACCGGCGACGTGCTGCCGCTGAACGATAAAGGTGAACGCATCTGGCCGAAAGCGCAGGACGACGCCAGCTTTGTGCTGGTGGACGCCTCCTGTTCCGCCGAGGCGGTGGCGCGCATTTCTCCGCGCACCGCGACGTTCCACAAGGGGAACCTCGTCTGGGGCACGGTCGCCTGACGCCACGATGGGGTATCGCTACAGGTGATACCCCGACAATCGCAACTCCCGATCAATCCACTCGACGAACTGCTGGATCTTCCACGCGCGTTCGTTCATGTGCGGCATCACCAGATGATGCGCGTTAATGGCGATTCCCATCTCATCCGGCAGAACCTGTACCAGCGAGCCATCCTTCAGGTGATCGGTAGCCATCATTTTGCTCTCCAGAATAAACCCCAGCCCCATGCGCGCCGCTTCAAAGCTCATATAGGAACGGTCGAAGCTGAGGCTGAAATTGAGCCAGGGCCTGTCGATATTGTGCCAGGCGAACCATTTTTCCCAGTTCACCAGAGTGCTGGTGGAGGAGATAAGCGACTGTTGCAGCAGATCGGCGGGCGTGCTGATGGGATGCTCTTCTGCATAGCCCGGCGAGGCCAATACTACCAGAGTGTCGTTTTTAATGGTCATCACCCGGTAAGCATCCCAGTCCGGAATACCATGACGGATATCAATGTCGATATTATCTCTGGCGAACTGCTGGTTCTCATAGGAGCAGGTGAGATTGATGGTGATATCAGGATATTCGGCGCGGAATCTGCCCAGACGGCGCAACAGCCATGACAGTCCGAAGGTGGGGGAAGAGTGCACGCGAAGCACAGCATTGTCTTTTTCTTTCACGATCTGATCGGTGGCGCGCCCAATGGCGCTCATCGCCGCCGAGACCTCCCGCAGATATTTTTCTCCCGTCGGGGTGAGTTGAACCCCTTTGCCGCTGCGGATAAATAATTTCTTGCCCAGCCACGATTCCAGCGACGCGATCTGGTGGCTTACCGCCGAAGGCGTGACGTTGAGCTGTTCCGCCGCCTGATGAATGCTCAGGGCGTTAGCAACGGCGATAAACGCCTGCAAATTTCTGAGCGAGGGCAGCGATAACGTCTGGCGATCCTGCGCGGACATGGCCTACTCCTTACACGATAATTGATAAAAAACATAACATTGTGACTGCGAGCGGGCAATTTTATCCCGATGTTATTTTTTTTGAGCTGTATCGCGAATCAAATTTATCTCAGCAATAAATGAGCTTTATTGAATGGCGTTTCATGGGTGAGCCGATATATTGACGTTGAACGCAATAATAAAACGACTCACGGTGTTCGAATAATGAGGTAAGTTATGTCTCGTATAGAACAAGCTGTCCCCTACATAAAGACTAAAAAAACCAATTACCGTTTCGTTGTGCTGGCATTAATTTTTATTGTTTATGCCATTAACTATGCTGACCGAACAAATATTGGTGCGGTACTGCCGTTTATCATTGACGAATTTCATATCAATAATTTCGAAGCCGGTGCTATCGCCAGCATGTTTTTTTTGGGATATGCCCTGAGCCAAATTCCTGCGGGCTTTTTTATTGCCAAAAAGGGAATTCGCGGCATGGTGGCACTGTCGATATTCGGCTTCTCTGCCTTTACCTGGCTGATGGGCACCGCAACCTCGGTTCTGGGCCTGAAGTGTATCCGCCTGGGGCTGGGGTTAACAGAGGGGCCGTGCCCGGTCGGGCTGGCCTCCACCATCAATAACTGGTTTCCGCCAAAGGAGAAGGCCACGGCCACGGGCGTCTACATCGCCGCCACCATGTTCGCGCCCATCCTCGTGCCGCCGCTGGCCGTGTGGATCGCCATGACCTGGGGCTGGCGCTGGGTCTTCTTCTCCTTTGCGATCCCAGGATTGGTCATTGCCGTCCTGTGGTATCTGCTGGTACGCACGAAGCCGTCCGAGAGCGCATTCGTCTCTAAAGCGGAGCTGGAGACCATTACCGCCGGTCAGGAGACGCCGGACGCCAGACGTGAAAACATCGTGATTTCACCGGGCTTTGCACGCCTCGATCGGCTGATCCGCGTGCGGGAGTTAGCCCCGGTAAGCACGGTGAAAGGGCTGTTTACCTCGAAGAATATTCTCGGCGACTGCGTAGCCTATTTTATGATGGTCAGCGTGCTGTACGGACTGTTGACGTGGATCCCGCTCTATCTGGTGAAAGAGAAAGGCTTTACGTTTATGAGCATGGGGCTGGTCGCCAGCATGCCGTGCATCGGTGGATTTATCGGTGCGATTTTTGGCGGCTACGTCTCCGACAAACTGCTCGGCCGCCGACGTAAACCGACCATGATGTTTACCGCCATCAGCACCGTTTTAATGATGGTCATTATGCTGAATATTCCGCAAAGCACCGTGGCGGTTTGCGTCGGGCTATTTTTTGTCGGCCTCTGTCTGAATATTGGCTGGCCTGCTTTTACAGCTTATGGCATGGCTGTTGCGGACAATAAAACCTATCCCATTGCCGCGTCCATCATCAACAGCGGCGGTAATCTCGGCGGATTTGTTTCCCCGATGCTGGCAGGTTATCTGCTGGATAAAACAGGTAGTTTTAATTTCGTGTTTATTTATTTCGGTATTTGCGCAGCCATTGGCTTAATTATGATTATGCTGCTGGAAGAACCGAAATAAATCATTAAATCTCTCTTGTCCGAATGGAGTAAATATATGCTACTGAAAAATAAAGTCGCCGTTATTACCGGCGCGGCTTCCGTACGCGGTTTGGGTTTCGCTACGGCGAAATTATATGCCGAACAGGGTGCGAAAGTGGTGATTATCGATTTAAACGCTGAAGCCAGCCGGGCTGCCGCCGCGAGCCTGGGCGACGAACATCTGGGCCTTGCGGCGAACGTCAGCAATGAATTACAGGTTAATGCCGCCATTGAGCAGGTGCTGGGGAAATACGGGCGCATCGATATTCTGGTGAATAACGCCGGCATTACTCAGCCGATCAAGCTGATGGATATCAAACGCGAAAATTACGATGCGGTGCTTGACGTCAGCCTGCGCGGCACGCTGCTAATGTCCCAGGCGGTTATTCCCACTATGCGCGCGCAAAAGTCGGGCAGCATCGTCTGCATTTCATCGGTATCGGCCCAGCGCGGCGGCGGCATCTTCGGCGGCCCACACTACAGCGCTGCAAAAGCGGGTGTGCTGGGACTGGCAAAAGCTATGGCGCGTGAACTGGGGCCCGACAACGTGCGCGTAAACTGCATCACGCCGGGTCTTATCCAGACGGACATCACCGCAGGCAAGCTGAGCGATGAGATGAAAACGTCCATTCTGGCGGGCATTCCGCTTAACCGCCTCGGAGACGCGCAGGATATTGCCCGTGCCGCGCTGTTCCTCGGCAGCGACCTCTCTTCTTACTCCACCGGTATCACGCTCGACGTGAACGGCGGGATGCTGATCCATTAAGGAGATACGACGATGACGGATACCACAGTTCAACACGTTGTCGCCGCGGCCTGGCGCATTCGCCGCTACGCGCTGCGCATGGGCGAAGTGCAGGGGCAGGGCTACATCGGGCAGGCGCTGGGCTATGCCGATGTGCTGGCCACCGCGTTTACCCACGGAATGAACCTTAAGCCGGGCGAGCCGGAGTGGGAAGGGCGTGACCGTTTTCTGCTCTCCCACGGCCATTACGCCATTGCCTGTTATGCGGCCCTGATTGAAGCCGGGATCGTTCCTGAAGAGGAGCTGGAGACCTACGGTGCGGACGACAGCCGCCTGCCGATGTCCGGTATGGCAACCTACACACCAGGTATGGAGATCTCCGGCGGTTCGCTGGGGCAGGGCTTAAGCATTGGCGTTGGCATGGCGTTGGGGCTGAAGCACAAGCAGAGCGCGGCATGGGTCGTTAACTCCATGTCGGACGGCGAGCTGGACGAAGGGTCAACCTGGGAAGCGGCAATGTCGGCGGCACATCACGGCCTGTCGAACCTGATCGTGCTGGTGGACATTAACCGCCAGCAGGCGGATGGCAACTCGCACGCGATCCTCGGCTTTGAGCCGCTGGAGGATAAATGGACCTCCTTCGGCTGGTACGTGCAGCGCGTGAACGGCAACGATGTTCCTGCGCTGGTGACGGCGTTTGATAATGCCAAACGCTACCCGGAAAACCAGCCGCGCGTCATTTTGTGCGACACGCTGATGGGCAAGGGCGTGCCGTTCCTCGAAAAGCGTGACAAGAACCATTTTATTCGCGTGGATGCTGACGAGTGGCAAAAGGCACTCGCCGTGCTGGATGCCAACAAACCTGAAGGAGTGCTGTAATGAGCCAGACCACGGAGAAAAAACCGCGTTTAACCACGTCGGCGATGATTGCCTCTATCGCGGAAGAGGGCCAGGAGACGCGCGCCGCACCGTTCGGCCACGCGCTGGTAAAGCTGGCGGAACAGCGACCGGAGATCGTCGGTATGACGGCGGATCTGTCCAAATACACCGATCTGCATATCTTTGCCCAGGCCTACCCGGAACGCTTCTTCCAGATGGGCATGGCCGAACAGCTGCTGATGGGGGCCGCGGGCGGCATGGCGAAAGAGGGCTTTATTCCTTTCGCCACAACCTATGCCGTCTTCGCTACCCGCCGCGCCTACGACTTTATCCATCAGGTGATTGCTGAAGAGCACCTGAACGTGAAGATCTGCGCGGCGCTGCCGGGGCTAACCACCGGTTACGGGCCGAGCCACCAGGCGACGGAAGATATTGCGATTATGCGCGGTATTCCGGGCATGACGATTATCGATCCCTGTGACGCAATCGACACGGAACAGGCGGTGCCGGCGATGGCAGCGCACGATGGCCCTGTCTATATGCGCCTGCTGCGCGGCAAGGTGCCGGTGGTGCTGGACCAGTACAACTACCAGTTTAAGCTTGGCAAAGCTGCGCTGCTGGAAGAGGGGAGCGATGTCCTGATCGTCGCCTCAGGCCTGATGACCATGCGTGCGCTGGAAGCGGCGAAGCAACTGCGTAAGGATAACGTCAGCGTGGCGGTGCTGCACTCGCCCACCATTAAGCCGCTGGACGAAGAGACGATCCTGGCGCAGGCCGCGAAGCCGGGACGGCTGGTCATTGTGGCGGAAAACCACAGCAGCGTAGGCGGGTTGTGCGAAGCCGTCGCGTCGCTGTTGATGCGCAACCGCGTGAACGTGGATTTCGATACCGTCGCGCTGCCGGACGCGTTCCTTGATGCGGGCGCGTTGCCAACCCTTCATGACCGCTACGGGATCTCAACCACAGCCATGGTGGAGAAAATCCGGCGCAGGCTGTGATTTATCAGACGGATACGTTGCCAACGGGCGAGGGGGGCTTTACCCTTGCCTCTGTTGCGATAAAGGAGTCCGTCATGGCACAAAACATCTACGACAACCCGGCGTTTTTTGAAGGCTACGCTCAGCTTCCGCGCTCGGTGCAGGGGCTGGACGGCGCGCCGGAGTGGCCTGCGCTTAAGGCGATGCTGCCGGATTTAACCGGAAAATCGGTTATCGATCTCGGCTGCGGCTACGGCTGGTTCTGCCGCGTGGCGCGCGAGCTGGGCGCTTGCGACGTTACGGGCGTCGATATCTCAGAAAAAATGCTGGCCCGCGCGGCTGAACTGACGGATGACGCGCAGATTCACTATCAGCGTCGCGATCTCGACTCTCTTCAGCTTCGCGAAAACAGTCTCGATCTGGTCTACAGCTCGCTGGCGCTGCACTACCTGCCGCAACTGGACATATTATTCGCCAACGTCCAGCGTGCGCTCAAACCCGGCGGCAGCCTGGTCTTCTCGATGGAGCACCCGATTTACACCTGCGCCACCCGTCAGGGCTGGCTCACCGACGACAACGGCGAGCGTTTCTGGGGCGTTAACCATTATCAGGACGAAGGCAAGCGCGTCAGCAACTGGCTGGCAGAGGGGGTCATCAAATATCACCGCACGCTGGGTACGGTCCTCAACGCGCTGGTCAAGGCGGGATTAACGATAAGTGAAGTCAATGAGTGGGGGCCAACGCAGGCGCAGGTTGACGTCTGGCCCGCGCTGGCTGAAGAGGCGGAGCGCCCGATGCTGGTGCTCATCGCCGCCCGTAAGGCTTAATAACCGACTTTATATACCCGACCGCTCTGCACCCCTTCCACGCTGCGGCGGTAGGCCAGCGCCACGCTCGCGGCGGGAACGCTCTCAAAGCCGGGGAAGAAGCCCTCATACGCTTCGGCGGATTCCGTCAGCACCGTCGGGCTGATCAGGTTAATGCGGATCCCGCGCGGCAGTTCGCAGGCCGCGGCGCGGACAAACCCTTCCAGCGCCGCGTTTACCGTGGTGGCGTTGACGCCCTGTGCAATCGGCTCGTGCGCCACAATCCCGCTTATCAACGTAATCGAACCGCCTTCGTTCAGGTAGTGCTGACCGGTCAGCGCCAGACGAACCTGCCCCAGCAGCTTATCCTGCAAGCCCTGGTTGAACTCGCCGTCGGTCATAGTTGCGAGCGGGCCGAAGTGCACCCCTCCGGTTGCGGAGACGATCGCATCCACCGGGCCGATTTTTTCGAACAACGCCTGTACGCTCGCCTGAGAGGTGATATCCACCTGACGATCGCCCTGCGTGCGACCCACGCGGATCGTCTCGTGGCGTTGGCTTAACTCTTCTGCGACTGCACGACCGACCGTACCGCTGGCACCAATAATGACGATTTTCATATCCGACTCCTCATGTTGTAAGCCCTCATTCTTTAATAAATAAAAAGTCAGATAAACTGGGCTAAAGTTAGATGATTGCTAACCAGAGGTTTGGAATATGGATAAGCTTCGCGGAATGGAGACGTTTATCGCGGTGGTAGAGAGCGGCAGCTTTACCGGCGCGGCGTCGCGGCTGGAGATGTCGGCGGTGATGGTCGGGAAGTATATTGCACAGCTGGAATCGCAGCTCGGCACGCGGCTGCTGGAGCGCAACACCCGCCGCCAGAGCCTGACGGATGCCGGGCGCGTTTATTACGAAGAGACAAGGCGCGTGCTGGAGCAGGTCTCGATTGCCGAAAACGCGGTTGAACGTCTGCGTGCCGCACCTGCCGGCACCCTGCGCGTGACGGCCCCCACATCGTTTGGCGGCTGCGTTATCGCGCCCCTGACCGCCTCGTTTTTACAGCGCTACCCGGAAGTGCGCATCGAGCTGGATCTCACCAATCGAATGGTCGATCTGGTAGAAGAAGGGGTCGATCTGGCCATTCGCATCGGTGAGATTCGTCATGACGATCTGGTGGCGAAATACCTGTGTCCCTACAACATGACGATCTGCGCCGCGCCGGAATATCTGGCGCGCCACGGTACGCCGCAAACGCCAGCCGATCTGGTGGATCATCTGTGCCTGTCGCACACGGTATGGACGGCGCGCAACGAGTGGCGGCTGCCGGGGGTTGAAGGCGAAGTGCGCTGGAAGCGGGATGCCGTCTTAAGGTGCAATGACGGCTACGGGTTACGCATGGCGGCGCGAGCCGGGGCTGGACTGTTGCTGCAACCGGAAGTGCTGGTGGCGGAAGAGCTGGCGAGCGGCAGGCTGGTACGGGTGCTGGAGGCATTCACACCCGCGCCGAGGCCGGTGCATTTACTGTGGCGTCAGGATTTGCGTCCGCTGCCTAAGCTAACGGAATTTATTGCGCATATTCTGCTAAGATTGGGCACACTATAAAAAAGAAGGTAAGCAAAGAATGTCTGCAAACAAACTCGCCAGCAGCGCGCAGGGCCTGCAATCCTCTGCCATTCGTGAATTATTAAAACATAGCAAAATGGCAGGCGTGATTTCGCTGGGTGGCGGTATTCCCAACCCGGACCTGTTCGATCACGAAGGTTTAAAAATCGCTGCTGATGCCGTGCTGTCTCAGCATTTTGGCGAAGCGTTCCAGTACGGCCTGACGGAAGGCGTCCCGGGGCTGCGCGAAGAGATCCAGCGTATCTGCGAAGGACGCGGCATCGCCTGTAAAGCCGATGACGTGGTCATCACCTCGGGCTCGCAACAGTCTCTGGACGTGCTGGCGCGTGCGTTAATTAACCCAGGCGATACGGTCGTCGTTGAGCGTCCTACCTACCTCGCCGCGTTGCAGGTCTTTGGCCTGGCACAGGCGAATTTTGAATCCGTCGGCACCGACGGCGATGGCATGAAAGTGGATGAGCTGGAAGCGCTGGTGGCGAAGAAAACCATCAAGGCGGTCTATATCGTGCCAACCTTCGGTAACCCCGGCGGCGTGACGCTCTCCGAAGCGCGCCGTAAACAGCTGGTGGAATTATCGAAGCGCTACGACTTCGTGATTATCGAAGACGACCCGTACAGCGAGATCAATTACACCGACGAAGCGTTCCGCCCGCTGATTGCCCATGCGAAAGATATCGGCAATGAGGATAACGTGGTTTACACCTCTACCTTCTCTAAAATTCTCGCGCCGGGCACCCGCGTGGGCTGGGTGCTGGTGCCGGAATGGCTGAAGCGCGCGGTGGTGAACCTCAAGCAAACCACCGATCTACACACCAGCACGCTGTCGCAGCTGATGACCTACGAGTATCTGAAAACCGGGCGTCTGGCGAACCAGATTAAAATGATCCGCGAGGCCTATCGCCAGAAATACCAGACGTTTGCAACGGAACTGGAAGCCGAGCTGGGCGACGTGATGTCGTTCCACAAGCCGAAGGGCGGCATGTTCCTGTGGGCAAAAATGAACAACGGCATGAATACGACGAAATGGCTGGAAAAAACGTTGAGCAACGGCGTGGTGTTTGTGCCGGGTGAGTTCTTCTACTGCAACGAACCGGACCAGACAACGCTGCGCATGTCGTTCGTTACCCCAACGGATGAACAGCTGAAAGAAGCGGTTCGACGCCTGAAAATCTCCCTGTAAATACGCGTGAAACCCGGTGCGGTCAATATCGTACCGGGGTAAACGACCGATCAGGCCACATCCGGCTGGCCTGATTTCCTTTTTGCCATAATTTCCGCGACCGTCTTTATACGGCTCAACTCCTCCTGAGTCCGGGAATCGGTTTGCGCTTCCCAGACGTCGACGTTTAGCTGTAGGTTCAACCAGAATTCAATGGTGGTATCAAACGCCTTGGCCAGTCTGAATGCCATATCGGCCGTCAGTTTACGATTATTATTAACGAGAGCACTGATGGTGTTACGGTGCACGTTAAGCATTTCCGCAAGATCGCTAATTTTCAGATTGAGCGGCTCAAGATATTCATACTGCAACACGTCGCCCGGCGTGGTGGGTTTGCGTAGAGCCTGTTGAAGAGTCATAGGTAATGCCTCATTTGTATGGCGTGTACTTGTGCGGAGAGAGGTAGAGATCGTCTGCTTTGCCCTCTGACCACCTGAATACCAACCTGTATTGCCTGTTCACGCGAATCGCCGAGTACCCTGCAAGCGGGGGATTCAGCGATTCATACATATTGCCTGGCGGGGATCTCAGATCCCGGTGCGAGGTGGCAGCGTTGATCATATCCAGCTTCCTCGCTAAGGCTGATTCAAGGCTTGAAGGGATAACATTGCTGGATTTCCCATACAGAAAAAATCCTTAAGCCATTGATCACGAAAATGATTAATCATAGTGCTTATGAGCTCCAGTCCATGAAGCTATGTGGATAGTAATGCACTCTTGCACAGTGCGCAAGTGCGTTTTGAGTGGCAGCTATGTTACCCTGATGCGGGCTGAAGGAAAGCGGAAGGCGTCATTAAAAGCGGTTTCTTCGAGGCGGGTTCCAGAAAAGACGTATTGCGATGTGGGCGCGGCATGATGCCCTCCCTCCGGCCCTTTCCTACGGGGCGGAGGAATCGCCACAAATTAATGCGAGCAGCGAATCATCCCCTCGCCCCTTTGGGGAGAGGGTTAGGGTGAGGGGGAAGATCGTAGCCGCCGCCCGGCGTTTAACTACCGCTCCCTCAGCGCCTCTTTCGCCCGGTTAAATGGCTTAATCATATAATCCAGCACCGTTTTCTCTCCGGTCTTAATATCCACCGTCGCAATCATCCCCGGCACAATCGAAAAATGCCTGCCCGCCTTGTTCACCAGATAATCCTGGCTGGTGCGAATGAATACGCGGTAATAGAACACCTCCGGCTTCGCTTCGTCCTGAATGGTGTCCGGCGAAATGGTTTCCACCACCCCGTGCAGCCCGCCGTAAATCGCGTAATCGTAGGCGGTGATTTTCACCAGCGCCTCCTGATTAGGGTGGATAAACGCGATGTCGCGCGGCGAGAGGCGGGTTTCAATCAGCAGGTGATCGTCCACCGGCACAATTTCCATCAGCTCGCCGTTGGGCGGTATAACGCCGCCGATGGTGGTCACCTTGATGTTTTTCACGATCCCGCGCACCGGCGATTTCACCGTCAGGCGGGTAACGGAATCCTCCCGACCTTTCAGGATCGCCGACACCATGTCCACCTCAGCGTTGGCCTTCGACAGCGCTTCACGGGCCTGCACGTAATACTGAGAACGCACGTCGGTGAGCTTCAGCTCCAGGTCGCTTTTCTGCCGTTGCAGGCGCAGCACCTCCACGTGGCTTGCGGCCCCGGTTTTTACCAGCCGCTGGGTGATCGCCAGCTCTTTATTGGCCAGCGCTAGCGCGGAGCGGAGTTCACGCTGCGTATCCTCCAGCTGGGCGCGACGCGAATTGTAGAGCCGCGTTTCGGCGGCGGTCAGGTCGGTCCATTTCGCCAGCGAAGGGGGGAATTTCAGCGGGAGGTCGTTGACCTCGGCGTACAGGCGCGCGCTGGAGGCCAGCGACGCGCGGTAGCGCGCCGCGCTTTCGCCAACGTTAGATTCCGAGCGGGTAGGATCCAGCCGCGCCAGCACCTGTCCGGCCTGCACCTGATCGCCTTCGTGCACGTTCAGCTCGGTGAGGATCCCCCCATCCAGCGACTGCAATACCTGCTCGCGCGAGCTGGGGATCACTTTTCCGGTGCCGGTTGAGACTTCGTCCAGCACCCCGAACCACGCCCAGATGCCGAGCACCACAAACATCACCAGGGAGAAGAAAACGATGCGCCGGGCGCCGGTATAACCGCTTTCGGAATCGAGCGCGTTATCCAGATCTTCTACTGAGGCGACGTCACGCTGACTGATTTTCATTTTTCCACTCCCGTCCGGTTGCCTGCTGCTGTTGCTGCATACGGCTGTTGGTCAGCGCCTGCGCTTTTGGCGCGTCCATCACCAGCATGCCGTCTTTAAGCACCACCACGCGCTCCACCAGCTCCAGCACCGGCACGCGGTGGGTAGCAACCACCAGCGTACGGTTGCCAAGCCACGCCCCGAGACGCTGAATAAATTCCCGCTCGGTGTGTTCATCCAGGGAGGCGGTCGGTTCGTCCATCAGCACGATATTCGGGTCGCGCAGCAGCATCCGCGCCAGCAGAATGGACTGCCGCTGCCCGCCGGACAGCCCGACGCCGTTCTCCATAATCGGGTAATCCAGCCCCTTCGGCAGCTTCTGCACAAAGCTGGCCGCGCCGCACATCTCCAGCACCTCGAAGATCTCTTCGTCGGTGGCGCGGGGCATGCCGAGCGTGATGTTTTCGCGCAGGGTGCCGTAAAACAGCCGCGCGTTCTGGGTCATAAAGCCGACGTTTCGCCGCACGTCCGCCACGTCCAGATGCGGCAGGCTGAGGTTGTCGAGCCGCAGCTCGCCGCCCGCCAGATCCATTCCACCCGCCATCGCCTGTAGCAGGGTTGATTTCCCCGCACCGTTGCGCCCGAGGATCGCCACTTTTTCGCCCGCTTTGATCTCCAGGCGGTTAATGCGCAGCGCCATGCGCGGATCTTCCGGGTGATAGCGGAACTGCGCCTGCTCGAAAAGATAGTGGCCGCGCAGCACGTCCTGGCGGATCGGCGTCTCTTCGCGCTGGTTCTCGGTCGGCAGCTGCATAATGCTGTCCAGCCCCTCTTTGGCCGCCTTAACCTGCTGCCAGCGAGCCAGCACGCCGCACAGCGTCGCCATCGGGGCGATCATCCGCGAGGCCAGCATCGAGGCGGCCACCACCGAACCGGTGGTTAAGGTGCCGTCGATCACCATCGGCGCGCCCACCACGATCACCCCGGCATAGACCAGGCTCTGGATGGTCATCCCCCAGCTGATCAGGTTCTGGGTCAGCTCGCGGGTGCGCAGACCGGATTCGGCGGTGATTTGGATATAGCTGTTCCACTGCTGCAAAAAGCGGTTCTCCGCCTGCATCAGCTTGATGTCCTCCAGCCCCTGCACGCTCTCCACCAGCACCGCGTTGCGCAGGGTGGATTCATGCGCCGACTGCTTCGCCAGCTCCGCCAGCTTCTTTTGCAGCAGCAGGCCGGGCAGAACCATGATCAGCGCCGCGACCGGGGCGATCCACGCCAGCTGCGGGGCGATGATCGCCAGTACGATCACGAACAGGATAAAGAACGGCAGATCGACGATGGTGGAAATGGTGGAGGAGGTGACCATCTCGCGGATCTGCTCCAGCTCGCGCAGCTGGGAGATAAAGCTTCCCGTCGATCGCGGAATGGCGCTGTGGCGCAGCCGCAGCGCGTGGCCAAACACGCGATCCGACACGCGCAGATCCGAGCGCTTGCCCAGCAGATCCATAATGTGCCCGCGCGCCACGCGCAACACAAAGCCAAACAGGGTTGCGATCAGTACCCCAATGGTCAGCACGTAGAGCGTCGGGTAGGACTGGGCGGGGATCACCCGGTCATACACCTGCATGGAAAACACAATGCCGGAAAGGGAGAGCACGTTGATAAAGAGCGCCGCCAGCATTACCCAGCTGTAAGGGCGCAGGTCGCGCATCACCAGCCGGTAGAGCCAGTCCGGGCGATATTTTGAGATATAGGCATCCACGCGGCTGTCCTTCAGCGCCGCCAGCGGACGCAGGGCAATAACGTGGCGGATGGCGGGCAGCATCGCGCTCATCGACAGGCGGTTGGTGTGCGTGCTGTCGTCGAAAAAGCTGACCTCCAGCGTATCCTGGCCGTCGAAATTGTCGATCACGCCGATTTTGCCGTCGTTCAGTTCCACCACCACCGGCAGACGCCAGCTGTTGATGGACTGCTGATCGGCCCCCAGCAGCTGGAAGGTCAGCCCGGCTTCACGGGCGAGCTGAGTCAGCGCGGGCACCATCGGTTTGCCTTTCAGCCACGGCGCGCCCGCGACGAGCGAGCCTGGCGAGCAGGCAACGCGATACCGCGTCGCCACGTAGCCAAACGCCTGCGCCCACTGCTCCAGCGCCTCATCCGTCATGTTTTCACCCTGCGGGATATCGCGTTGCTTCATGGCTGGATCTCCACGGTCTGGATGGTGCGGTTTTCAAGATCGAACGCGTGACGCAGGCGTCCGGTTTGGTAGAGGCAGTTCAGCTGAAGCTGATGCAGCTGTCCGGCAGTTTGCTGCTGGGTAAAGCGCGCCTGATAAACCTCCTGCTCGGCGTTGAGCACGTCGAGCAGCGGGCGGGAACCGAGATCGAGATACTGCTGCTGATACAGCTCGCGGGTGCGGGCGCTGAGCGCTTCCTGACGGCCCTGGATCTGAAGCGTGCTCATCAGGCTCATCACCTGGCTGCGCGCCTCAAGCAGCTTTTGCCGCACCTCAAGACGGGTGCGCTGAATGGTGGACTGGGCGGATTCCACCGCGTGTCCGGCGGCGTTACGCCGGGCGGTGAGGCCGCCGCCCTGATAGAGCGGCATCTGCACCTTTACCCACGCGGAGTACTGGGTGCGGTCGCGGGTTTCGTTGCCGGAGTAACGGTCGTTAAGATAGTGGCGAACCTCCGGCTCCAGCGAGACGGTAGGGGTCATCTGCGCGTTGGCGTAGTCAAGGTTAGCCTGCGCGACGTTGGCCTGCGCCCAGGCGGCTAACACCGAGGGTACCAGACGATCGTCCGGCTCGGCGATGTCGCAGCTGCGGGCCAGGCTCTGCGGAAACTCATTGCTGACCGCGTTCAGGCTGTCCCAGCCCAGCATGCTCATCAGCGTGGCGCGCGAGCTGTCGAGGCTGGCCTGATACTGCATCAGCTGCGCGCGCGCGCCTTCGATACGGGCGTCGGTCTGCACCACGTCAGAGAGCGACGTGGCGCCTTCGTCATTACGCAGCTTCGTCAGCGAGCCGATGGAGGTCAGGGCGTCCAGCTGTTCTTTGGCCGTCTCGACCATCTGCTGCCAGGTTTGCACCTGCACCATGGCGATGGCGGTATCGTGGGCGATGGTATCAATGCTTACCAGCACGTTAGCCTGCTGCTGGGCGACGCCCGCGTTTTCAGCGCGCACCTGGCTGGCGACTTTGCCAAAGTCATAGAGCATCTGCGAAAGGGAAAGCACCAGCGAGGGGGTAAAGCCGTTATCGTCGCCGTCGTGGGTATAGCCGTTATCCATGCCAGCGTTGATTTGTGGGTAATATTTTGATTTGGCGACGTCCACATTTTCGCTCTGCTGATAGAGCTTGCCGACGGCTTCACTGATGGCCGGATGCCAGGTCACGGCGCGGTTAACGGCTTCATCCAGCTGAAGCGTGCCGGGGGCGGCCTTGCCGGCAACGGGCGCCACGCGACCGTTTAACGAGGGGAGTTCCTGCGTTTCGCGTAATTGTCCGGTATTAATCATCGCCGCAGGGTTTGCCGCGATAGCGGGCACAGATATCAGGCAGCACGAGAGCCACCAGTAAGGCATCTTCTTTCCCATGTCTTGTCCCTAATAAAAGAGTACTGCTTTATTGTTTATGCCCGGGCGCTGCGCGCCCGGGTCATTTATTGCACGTGCTATCAGGTAATGATGTGCTGCTGGTTTACAAGCTCGTCGTAGGTGGTCTGAACGTTATCAAGCGTAACGAGCGTAGATTTAGTGTAGGCGGCTCCCGTGCCGTCACGGTCGATGGAGATCACAGTATTGCCACCGCTTTGTGAAACAGAGACATAGTTCCCAAGCGTCGACGCGCTACCGTTCCAGCCCACCAGCAGATCGCCAATGTCGATTTTGTCTCCCTGCGCCAGGGAGAAGTTCGTCCAGTGGTCACCGCCAGCGCTGGTGATGTTGCCCCCCGTTGCGTTACCCGCCGTATTGTTCAACACCTGATAAATCAGCGTGTCGCCATAGGCCGTGCCGCTGATGAGATCGTTATGCTCCGAACTGACAAATTTCGGCGCCATGTTGATGGTGAGCGACGCTGTATCCTTACTACCGTTGGCATCGGTCAGGGTGTAGTTAAAGACCTCCTTGCTGGTAATGGTAGAGAACGATATCCCCGGGTTGAGCGTGTAGGTGTAGCTGCCGTCAGCGGCAATCGCCAGCGTGCCGTAGTGGCCCGTAATGTTCACCTGCGTGCTGCCGGTGTACGGATCCAGCGTGGTGGTCACGCCGTCGTAGCCGGTAATGCTGAGGCGGGTATCCACCGAGTGCAGCTGGTCCATCGCGCCCGCGGAGCCGGTGCCGTCGAAGATATTGCCGTCAACGGTGTGGTTGCCCGTGGCGTCGAACTGCGACAGCGAGTAGCTGGTGCCGGTAACGCTTGGGGTAACGGTGATATTCCCCACCCCCAGCGGCCCCATTTTGCCGGTATAGTTCAGCGTGTAGGTTCCCGCCTCCAGATCGAGTCCCGTCAGGTTGATGGTCGCCCTGCCGCCCAGCAGCAGCCCGCCGTTGAACGAGCCGGATCGGATGGTGGTGGTGCCGTTGGTCAGCGTCCAGTCCACCGTTAATCCGGTAAGCGTCAGCAACGAGGCGACGTTAAACGTCAGCACCACGTTGTGCAGCGCGGTATTAGGATCCACCACGAAGGTACCGGTGCCGGTACCTTGCGTTGAGGTAAGCAGCGCGGCGTTCCAGCTCGCCGAGCCGACGGTGGTATCCGAGTAGGCGGCGGTGCGGTGTACCGAGTTCACGTCCATCGCCGTGCTGACATCGTTCACCGCGTCCATTGGCCGCGCGGTTGGGGTGATGTTCAGCGATGCCGTGTCTTTCGAGCCGTTCGGCGCGGTGATGGTATAAACGAAGGTATCCGGCGTGCTGATGCTGTCAGCACCGACCCCGCTCTTCAGGGTGTAGGTGTACTCCCCGGCCGCGTTGATCCGCAGCGTACCGTACTCGCCGGTAATCTCCGTCAGACCATTGCCGTTCACCGTCACGCCGTTAACGTCGGAGACCACGGTACCCGCCGGTGCGATATCGTCGGACAGTACATCCCCGGTGGTGGACTCGCTCACGCTTGCCACGCTGTAGACATGATCCTGCAAGACGTTCAGCGTGTAGGCCGTCAGCGCGGTGATCCCCGCCGCCGTATTCAGCAGGAACAAGTACTCGCCGGCGGGCAGGTTCAGCGTCAGCTGCGGCGAGGTGCCGCCCAGCAGCGGCGCGCGCAGCCAGCCCGGTTCAACGCGCATCTGCTCGAAGGTCTGCGTCGCATTGTTGAACTTATAGATGTAGAGGTCGAACACAGAGGCCAGCGCCACGCCGCCCACGGAGGCCTGAACGGTCATGGTGCGGGTGGTGCCTTCTTCCACGTTATAGATGATCGGGTTGGCCAGATCGTCCAGCAGGTTCAGCCCCAGCGTATTGCCAAGGTTAATGCCCACCAGGGTAAAGCCGCCCTGCGACGACGGACCGTTGTTAATGGCCTCAACGGTCGTGTCGAAGGTCAGCGAGGCGGTATCGTCCACGGCCACGATCCCGCTGCTGGTGGCGCCTTCGCCCAGCGACAGAACCAGATTTGCCGAGGCGCTGGTGCCGTTGTGGGTGATGGTGTAGGTAAAGCTCTCCGTGCGGCCAATGACCGAGGCGCTGGTGTTGGTCAGGTTATAGGTATAGCTGCCGTCCAGGTTGATGGTCAGCGTGCCGTACTGCCCCTGAATCACCGTGCCGTCAGCCGTGACGCTGGTGGTGGTGCCCTGGGCGTTGGTGACCGCGGTGACGGTGGTGCCCGCCGGGGCGTTGTCGCTGCCTGCGGTCGGGTCAACGTCGGTGATCACGTTACCCGCAAGGCTGGTGTCGCCGGACACGGTACCTGCGCTGGTCTCTTTCACCGCCACGTCGAGGCTGGTGTAGGAGCCGGTTGCCAGCAGGTTGGTGTTGTAGCTCAGGACGCGATACTGGCCATTCGCCAGCCCGGTCAGGTTGAGCGACACCCCCGCCGCGCCGAGGGTCAACAGGTCAGCGAACTGCGGCTGTCCGGTATCCACCACAGTAGTCCAGGTATTGTTGACGGCGTCAAAGCGCTGCACCACCAGCTCAAGGGTGTTGAGCAGGGAGAGCACGGCACCCGTGGCGTTGGCGTTCACGGCAATATCCGCCGTGCCGCCGCTGCCGACGGTGAAACCTACCTGCGCGGTGTCGTTGCCGAGCAGCGTCAGCACGTTACCCACGGCGCCCACCAGCAGGAAACCGTAGTCGCTGTACTGCGAGTTGGTCACCGTGGCGGTGGTCGTCAGCGCCAGCTCCTCAGCGTTGGTGCTGGCCGACAGCGGCACCACCGGTGCAAGGGCTGAGCCAGGCAGCGAGACGTTGCCGGCCGCATCGGTGGCGGTGATTTGCAGCGTCTGGCCTTCCGTCTGTTTATTGAGGAAGGTGTAGCTCCAGCTGCCGTTGCTGTCCGCCGTGGCGGTGACCGTTGAATTATCCGCCAGGCGGATGGTGACGGTGCTGCCCGCTTCGGCGCTGCCGGTCAGTACGCTGCCGTCTGCGTTGAAGGTCCCGGTTGGGGCCGTTGGCGCAGTGAGATCGACAATCACGGTCGTCGGCGTGGAAATCGGGCTGGTGCCCGAGCCGTTGCTCGCCGTGGCGGTGAAGGCATGCGGACCTTCACTCAGTACCGGCGTGGTGAAGCTCCAGTTGCCGCTGGCATTCGCGGTGACCGTGCCCATCAGCACCCCGTTGTTATACAGGGTGATGGTCGCGTTCGGCTGCGCCGTACCGCTCAGGGTTGGCGTGGTGTCATCGGTGGTTTTTCCGTTGGTCAGGTTGCCCGTCACCGTCCCGACGTTATCGTCGATGGTGGCGATAACCGGCGCGTTCGGGATCGCCGTGACTGGAGCTATCACGGAGGTGGTGATACCCGCGTTACCGGCCTTATCGGTAGCAAAGACGATCAGGGATTCCCCGGCGGTCTGCGCAGGGGTGATGGTGGCGCTAAAGTTCCCGCTACCGTCAGCGACGGCCGTACCAAGAACGGTTCCGGTGCTGCTGGTGATGGTGACGGTGCTTCCCGCTTCCGCCGTACCGGTCACCTGCGTACCGTTGGTGATCACCGCCAGGCCCGCCGGGGCTGGTGGCGGCGTCAGGTCAACGTTAATCGTGATAATCGGTGATGCCACGCTGGTATTGCCCGCGGCGTCGGTGGCGGTGGCGGTGAAGTTATGTGCGCCTTCCGTCAGCGTGGTGCTGGTTTGCGGCAGCGTCCAGTTGCCGTTGGCATCCGCGGTGACCGTTCCCACCAGCGTCGTGCCGTCGTAAATACGTACGGTGGAATTGGCTTCCGCCGTGCCGCTTAACGTTGGACGCGTATCGTTGGTTGGGTTGGTACCGGTGACAGGGCCGGTGACGGTTCCCACATCATCCACAATCGAGGTGATGGCCGGCGCGACAGGGGCGGTGGCATCCACATTGATAGTGTAGCCGCCGGTCTGCGCGCTGGCGTTGCCCACGGCGTCGGTGGCGGAGAAGGTCAGATTGTGCGGCCCGTCAGCCAGCGGGGTAGACGGCGTAAAGCTCCACGCGCCGCCGGTGGCGACAGCGGTGCCAATCTGTACCCCATTATCAAAGATGGTGATCGTCGCGCCGGCTTCTGCCGTACCGGTGAGCGTTGGTCGGGCATCATTGGTTAACCCGCCGTTGGCGACAGGCGTCGCAGCGTTACCGACGTCATCGGTGATGCTGGTCAGCACCGGCAGCGCTGGCGGCGTGGTATCAATGGTCAGGCTGAAGTCGCCGGATGGCGCACTGGTGTTGCCCGCCTGATCCGTGGCTTCTGCCGTAAAGGTATGCGGCCCGTTGTCCAGCGGCACGGTGATATCGATGGTCCAGTTGCCGTTGGCATCGGCAGTACCGGTGCCCACCAGCGTGTTGCCCTCATAGATATTCACGGTTGCCAGCGGCTCGCTGGTTCCCACCAGGCGCGGGAGAGGATCGTTGGTGGTCTGGCCGGAACCGATCGCCCCGGTGATGGTGCCAACATCGTCAATCGCCTGCGTGATAACGGGCGCGACAGGCACGGTCGTATCCACAACCAGCGTGAAGCCCGGTGAGGCAGGGCTGACGTTGCCCGCGGCGTCGGTTGCCGTGGCGGTCCAGGTGTGGCTGCCGTTTGCCAGCGTGCCGGGGGTGAAGCTCCATACGCCGTTGGCATCCGCCACGGCGGTGCCCACCTGCTGACCATTCTCATAAATGGTGATGGTCGCGTTGGCGGCCGCGGTACCGTTCAGCGTTGGCGTGGTATCGTCTGTGCTTTGCCCCGAAGCGACCGGGCCCAGTACGGTGCCAACGTTATCGGTGGCTGGCGTAAAGACCGGTGCAACGGGTACCGACGTATCCACCGTCAGGTTGAACGGCGGCGAGGTGTCGCCGGTATTGCCTGCGGCGTCGGTGGCGTTGAAGGTAATGGTGTGTGGCCCTTCACTCAGCGCGGTGGTCGGCGTGAAGCTCCAGGTACCCTGGGCGTTGACGACCGCCGTGCCAATTTCCACGTCATCAACAATAACGTGTACCGTTGCGCCCACTTCCCCCGTACCGTTGAAGGTTGGACGGGTGTCGTTGGTGGCCCCGTTGCTGGCGAGGGTTCCCGTTCCCGGGCCCACGTCGTCTATCACCGTCGTGACGACCGGAGCCGCAGGGCCAGCGGTATCCACCGTAAAGGCGAACACTGGCGAGTTGGCGGAGACGTTTCCGACGTCATCGCTGGCGTTAACGCGCAGATTATACGTCCCGTCCGTCAGGACCGGATCTGGCGTAAAGGTCCAGTTGCCGCTGCTGTCGACCGTGGTGGTACCAATCTCCACGCCGTTATTCAGCACGTGAATGGTGGTGCCCGCCTGGCCGGTGCCGCTAAGGGTTGGCGTGGTGTCATTGGTGACCTGCCCGGCGGTAAGCGGGCCGGTTACGCCACCCGGGGCGTTATCGCTGACCGAATCGATCGTCGGCACCTGTGGCGCCGTCAGATCGATATTGACGCTCCAGACGCCGGACGGCTGGCTAACGTTGCCCTGCGGATCCGTCGCTCTGACGGTAAAGTCATGCGTCCCTTCGCCGAGGGCGGTTTCCGGGGTAAAGGTCCAGGCGCCGGTACTGTCTGCTGCCACGGTACCAATCTGCGTGGTGCCATCAAATATGGCGACGACGCTGTTCGGCTCTGCGGTGCCGGTCAGGGTTGGCGTGGTGTCGTTGGTCGGATCGCCGCTTGGTACAGGCGTTGCGGCATTGCCCGCGTTATCCGTCACGCTGGTTATCACCGGCGTGGTGGAGACGGTATCGACAACGATGGTGATCCCTGCCGATGGGGTGCTTTCATTCCCTGCCGGGTCGGTGGCGGTGACGGTCAGGGTGTGACTGCCGTCATCCAGCTCAGGCGGCGTATAGCTCCAGGTGCCGGTTGGCCCGACGAGAACGGTGCCCAGCGGGTCGCCGTTATTGTAAATCGTAATGGTGTCCCCAGCCGTGCCTGTCCCGGTGAGGGTAGGACGGTTGTCGTTGGTGCTCTGCCCGTCGGCGATAGGGCCAGTAACCGGACCCACATCATCGGTCACCGCACCGATGGCTGGCGCTGTCGGGGCGGTGAGGTCGACGGTGACGGTCGCGATTGGCGACTGCCCACTGGTCTCGCCGGTGGTGGTATTCGTGGCGGTCACGGCAAAGGTATGTGGCCCTTCCGTCAGCGGCAGGAGCGGCGTGTAGCTCCAGTTGCCGTTGGTATCCGCAACGACAGTGGTCACCGGAAGCAGCGATCCATCCTGATAAATGGCGATCACGCTGCCCGGATCGGCGGTGCCGGTAAGGGTAGGCGTGGTGTCATTGGTGGTTTTATCTTTCACGTCGCCCGTGACGGGATCGACGTCATCGTTGATTGCCGTAATCACCGGTACCGCAGGCAGATCGAGCGTGGACTCCGGCACGTCAAAGGTGGTTGACGGGCTGGCGTTTCCTGCTGCGTCCGTGGCGATCAGCGTCAGCGTGGTGGCATCCAGCAGGGCCGGGGAGAGGGCGATGGAGAAGGTGCCTCCCGTCGCAACGCCGGTTCCAATGATATTGCCGTTAGCGTCACGTACCGTCACGGTGGTGCCATCTTCCGCCGTACCGGTCAGCGGCGTACCCTGCTCGGCGATGTCGATATTCGTTGGCGTTGCAGGCGGCAGCGTATCCACCGTCACGCTGAGATCGCCGGAGCTGGCGGAGGTATTCCCCGCGGCATCACTCGCGGCGACCGAGAAGGTGTGCGGCCCTTCCGCAAGCGCAGGGTCGGCGGTCCAGGACCACGTCCCGTTCGGCTGAACCACCACCACGACCGGAGAGGCGACGCCGTCAACGGTGACCGTTACGTTCGAACCCGGCTCGCCGATCCCGGTAAGGGTTGGGGTGCCGTCACGGGTGTAAAGCACGCTGTTCGCCAGCTGGCTGTCAGAGACGGCGTCAATTTGCGGCACGGTTGGCGTCTGGGTATCGACCGTCACGCTAAAGACCGGGCTGACCGGGCTGAGGTTACCCGCATCATCCACCGCGGCAACGGTGATGTTCAGCGGGCCATCGGTTTGCGTCGGCAGGGTATAGGACCATTGACCGTTAACGACATCAACGCGATCCACCGCCACGCCGTTGTTGTAGATGATCACCGTTTCGCCGGTAGTGCCGGTACCGCTCAGAGTTGGCGTAGTGTCGTTAGTAGACCCGCCGTTCTGCGCGCCAGCGATGTCGCTGATGACCGGGGTAGTCGGATCAAGGGTATCTACCGTTATCGTGATACCGGCTGATGGCACAGATTCATTGCCGGATTCATCGGTGGCGGTCGCCGTGTATTCGTGCGTCCCTTCGCCGATGTTGCTCTCCGGACGCCAGGTCCAGTTGCCGTTACCGTCTACCGTGACGCTGCCTACGGCCTGCGGCGCGCCTGTACCCACCTGGTCATAGATGGTAATGACGTCGTTTGGCGTACCGGTGCCGCTCAGTACGGGACGCGGATCGTTGGTGGATCCGCCATCGGCCACCGGACCGGTGATCTGGCTCACGCTGTCCGTCACCACCGGAACATCCGGCGCGGCAGGGGCGTCGCTGTCAATGGTAATGGTCACCGGCGTGGACGGCGCGCTTTCGTTCCCGGCGCTGTCCTGATTGGTCACCGTCAGGGAGAGATCGTAGGTGCCGTCAGGCAGCGGGGTAGTTGGTGTCCAGGTCCAGTTGCCGTCGCCGTCGATCTCGGCTTCACCAATTTTGGTGGCACCATCGTAAATGTTCACGGTATCCCCCGGCGTGCCCGAGCCGCTCAGGGTTGGCGTGGTATCGCGGGTGGTCTCCCCCGGATTCAGGGCAGTACCCGGCGTGCCGCCGTCCGGGTTGACGGTGATGTCAGGAATATCCGGCGTTGCAGGCGCGGTCGTGTCGATCGCCAGCTCAAACGGTGGCGAGATGGTGGTGTTACCCGCCTCATCCGTGGCGTGGACCGTTAGCGAATGCGGACCCTCCGTCAGCGGCGTGGTTGGCGTAAAGCTCCAGCCGCCGCTGCCGTCGAGCACGGCCGTGCCGAGCAGGGTGGTGCCGTCATAGATAGTGATGGTGGTGCCTGCCGGTGCGGTACCCTGCAACTGCGGCAGCGTATCGTCGGTAGTATCCCCGCTGTTAAGCGGAACCTGTACTGGACCAATATTATCGGAGACGGTGTCAATGGTGGCCGCCAGTGGCGGAGTCGTATCGACGGTAAAGGTAAAGCCGCCAGAAGGCGCGCTGGTATTACCTGCCGCATCGCTCGCAACGACGGTGAAGGTATGCTGGCCGTTCACTAATGGCGTGGCAGGCGTAAAGGTCCACGCGCCGGCGCTGTTAACGAGGGCTGTACCAATATCCTGCCCATCCAGACGGATCGTTACGGTGGTTCCTGGCTCGCCGGTACCGTTCACGGTAGGGAGCGTGTCGTTGGTGATGCCATCGCTGTCCAGCGCCCCCGTAGTGCCCGGTACGTCATCAACGACCTGCGTAATGGCCGGGGCGCCCGGAACGGCGGTATCCACCGTGATGCTCCAGGTGTTCGATGTCCCGCTGAGGTTGTTGTCGGCATCAACCGCGGTCGCCGTCAGCACGTGCCCGCCGTCCGGCAGCGCGGTAGCCAGCGTGATGGACCACTGGCCGTCAGGCCCAACCGTACCGGTGCCAATGACGGTAGTGCCGCTGTAAAGGGTGATGGTGGTGCCCGGCTCGCCCGTTCCGTTGATGGTTGGCGTGCTGTCGTTGGTGAGACCGTTCTGGCTGACGGGACCGGTATCGCCTGGCGCATCGTCCACCACGCCGGTGATGACCGGGGTTTGCGCCGCGGTGATGTCCGGCGCGTCAAACGGCGCGGTCGGGCCGGTGTTGCCGGCGGTATCGGTGGCATCGGCGGTCAGGGCTTCGCCGTTGGCTTTCGGCGGGATCAGATCAACGCTGAAATTACCCTGATCGTCGGCAATCGCTTCCCCGACCTTCACGCCATTTTCACGAATGGTCACGGTGCTGCCCGGCTCGGCTGTACCGGTCACCGTGGTGCCGTCGGCAGAGATAACCACATTTTCCGGCGCCTGCGGCGGCGTGCTGTCTGGCGCGTCGGCAAAGCCGGACGGACTGGTGTTGCCGCTGCCGTCGGTAGCCGTCACTTCAAGGGCCTCGCCGTTGGTCTGGGCTGGCGAAATCGGGATAGTGAAGGTGCCATCCGGGCCGGCGGTGGCCTGGCCGATGGTCGTACCGTCTGGCGCTTTAATGATAATCGTGCTGTTTGGCTCGGCGGTTCCGCTGACGCTTGCCCCGTCTTCTGCCACCACAAGGTTACCCGGTGCGGCAGGCGGGGTGATATCCGCGGCGTTAACCAGCGCCGGTGAACTCTGGTTGCCTGCGGCATCGGAGGCGACCACGGAGATGATCTCGCCGTTCACTTGTGCAGGGTTCAGGTTGGCGACGTAGTTGCCGTTGCTGTCGGCAGTGGCGGTCCCGATTTGCACCCCGGCGTTGTTGGTGATGACAATTTTACTGCCCGGCTCGGCGGTACCGGTGATTTGCGTGCCTGTGGAGTTGAGCGTCGCCTCCGGCATGTCTGGCGGCGTAAGATCGACGGTGAAGTTGATCGGCTGAGACAGGCCGCTCTGGTTGCCTGCCGCATCGGTTTCGCGCAGGGTAATTGAGTGTGCACCCTCTGCCAGCGGCGTTGTCGGCGTGATGCTCCAGGTACCGTTCGGCAGAACGGTGGTGCTGCCAATCGCAACGCCGTTATCGTAAACCGTAATCGTGCTGCCCGGCTCTCCGCGGCCCGTCAGACGCGGCTGTGACTCGTCGGTAACCTGTCCGGCGGTAATCGCGCCTTTCAGTCCTCCGGTATCGTCATTAACGATAAACCCTGTTGGCGCCGGCGGGGTGGTGACATCCACCGTTACGGTAAAGGCCGGCGAGGCCGGACCGGTGTTACCGGCGACGTCGGTGGCGCGTACGGTAAGCTGGTGGCTGCCTTCGCTCAGGTTTACCGACGGCGTAAAGCTCCAGCTTCCGTTGCTGCCCACAACCGCGGTGCCAATGGCAATGCCGTTGTCATAGATGGTGACCGTAGAGCCCGCTTCCGCCGTGCCGGTGAGCTGCGGGCGCGGATCGTTCGTGGTGCTTCCGCTTCCGAGCGTGCCGGTATTGGGCGCAACGTCATCAGTTATGCTGACGATCGCCGGGGCACCCGGCGCGACCGTATCCACCACGAAAGTCACCGCCGTGGACGCCGGGCTGGTATTGCCTGCGGCATCAGTCGCGGTGGTGGTAATAGCGTGGTTTCCTTCAGACAGGTTGGTCGACGGGGTAAAGCTCCATTTACCGCTGGCATCGGCCGTGGCGGTACCGATCGGCTTGCCGTTGTCATAGAAGGTAATGACGGTGCCGGCTTCGCTGATGCCGCTGAACGTCGGGCGTGCATCGTCCGTGCGCTGTCCGTTGCTCAGCGGGCCCGCGTCGGTGCCCACGTTATCACTGACGGTGACAATCTGCGGCGCATCCGGCGCGGTGAGATCCGGTGCTGTGACCTGACCGCCCTGGCTGGTGTTGCCGGACGGATCGGTGGCAGTGGCGGTGATCTGCTCCCCGTTGGTGAGCGGCGTACCGAGATCGATAGTGAATTTACCGTCGCTGCCGGCCTTGCCCGTGCCGATGGTGTTGCCGTCGGCATCTTTCAGGGTCACGGTGCTGCCCGGCTCAGCCGTACCGGTCACGGTTTTGCCGTCAGGTGAAACTTCCAGATTGGCAGGTGCATCCGGCGCGGTGAGATCCGGTGCCGTGACCTGACCGCCCTGGCTGGTATTGCCGGACGGATCGGTGGCGGTGGCGGTGATCTGCTCCCCGTTGGTGAGCGGCGTACCCAGATCGATAGTGAATTTACCGTCGCTGCCGGCCTTGCCCGTGCCGATGGTGTTGCCGTCGGCATCTTTCAGGGTCACGGTGCTGCCCGGCTCAGCCGTACCGGTCACGGTTTTGCCGTCAGGTGAGACCTCCAGATTAGCAGGCGCATCCGGCGCGGTGAGATCCGGTGCGGTGACCTGGCCGCCCTGGCTGGTATTGCCGGACGGATCGGTGGCAGTAGCGGTGATCTGCTCCCCGTTGGTGAGCGGCGTACCCAAATCGATAGTAAATTTACCGTCGCTGCCGACCTTGCCCGTTCCAATGGTGTTGCCATTGGCATCTTTCAGGGTAATCGTGCTGCCCGGTTCAGCCGTACCGGTTACGGTTTTGCCGTCAGGTGAAACCTCCAGATTGGCAGGTGCATCCGGCGCGGTGAGATCCGGTGCCGTGACCTGACCGCCCTGGCTGGTATTGCCGGACGGATCGGTGGCGGTGGCGGTGATCTGCTCCCCGTTGGTGAGCGGCGTACCGAGATCGATAGTGAATTTACCGTCGCTGCCGACCTTGCCCGTTCCGATGGTGTTGCCATTGGCATCTTTCAGGGTAATCGTGCTGCCCGGCTCAGCCGTACCGGTTACGGTTTTTCCGTCAGGTGAGACCTGAAGATTGGTGGGGGCATTCGGAGGCGTAGTATCAGGTTCGGAAGGATTTCCCGGATTGCCAGGATTCGGGTTGTTGTTATCGTCATCTCCGCCCCCTCCACCGCCGGTTCCCGCCGCGATGGCAATCCCCCCTGCGACGGCCAGGCCACCCAGCACCCAGGGCCACGCTGCGGCGCCGCCGGCATCGCTCCCTGACGCCGCCAGTAATGCATCGGTGGAGGCGATGGATTCATAGGTCGCGGCACCGGTTGGATCTTCAATCCACCACAGCGCGCCGTCACTCTCCTCAAGCACCAGCTGGCTTACGCCCTGCGCATCAGTGACGTAGAAATTCTTCAGGGTAATCACTTCGCCCGAGTTGAGGGTAATCACCAGATCGTTTCCGCTGCGGGAGTAACCTGCGATGTCGGCTCGATCCACGTTAAGCTTAACGACAGATGAGTGATCGAGTGTTATCTGTGTCCCTTCCGTGGTCGTTTCCACGCCAGTTAATTTAGATATAACAGATATTTGGCTCATACAGTTATTACTCCAGCAGAGTTATTGGTTACGGCGTGTCAAACAAGGCCATCGTTTCTGAAGGGATGAGCGCGCTCCCGGCGAAAATACTGTTTAAAAAACAGAATTTACCGTCACTTTCTTTAGCGCGACCGATGCCCGCCAGGATTAAAAGTGGCAACCTCAGGGCAAAGCTAATTATTTAGTCAGGAAACTGTTGTTTATTTATATATTTGCGATTTATAAGCCTTATTATTTGTGCAGGTATTGATTTATTTCGTTATGAAAATGATATAGCTATAAATGTCTGAATATGCAAATTAAGCGTTCGTAAACCCAGCGCGGTTATTGCAGGGGAAATTAATTGATAGCATGAATATATTTCGTTCGCTACAAGGGCGCGTGGTGAAAGGGTTTTGGCGTAAAAGGTGCAACCCTTAAAACGGGGCTGGCAGGGCGATAATAATAATTAAAATGTGCGATATATATATAATTTTGGTTAGGTTTAATTGCTGCTTAATTGCGGTTTAAGTTAGGGTAAATTATCTGGTGTATGATATATTTAAAATTATCTCATTTATAAAATATATTTTTATAGGGCCTTTAATTCCTGCTACTCAAAAAATAAAGTGATTTCTTCTCATGTTTAATAAATAAATGGCCACAAATGTGGCCTTTCAGAAGTAACCGGTTTTAGCCGAAAGAAATTAGGCCGATTTCCACGAGGGCGGCTAATGTCAAAAGAATAAAGAGGATAACGACCATTGGTCTGTGCATTTTTACGGTTCCATCCTTGTGTAAAGTCCTGCCCATCGTGTCCTTTGTCATTTTCCATGGTAGCGCTGTGCTGTCGTTGATGCTCATCAAAGGGACGCGGTAGATTGAGGAAAATCTGCATCCAGGGTTGGAACCGTTTATCGCTGAGCAGGTTGCGTGGCGGGGAGCTGGCGCCACTGGCGGATGTGCTCGATCAGGGCTCTGAGCTTGGGGGCCATATTGTGGCGTTGGGGAAAATAGAGATAGAAGCCAGGAAAAGACGGAAGAAACGCATCCAGTAAAGAAACCAGCTGTCCTGATTCAATGTAAGGCGCGAAGGTATCCTCCGTGGCAAAGGTAATTCCACCGCCGGCCAGTGCGAGACTGAGCATAAGACGCAGATCGTTAGTGGTGATTTGTGGTTCAATGGCCACATCGAAAGGGACGCCTGCTTCTTCAAATTCCCAGCGATAGGGGGCAACGTCCGGGGAAGGGCGCCAGCCGATACACCGATGAGCGACCAGCTCTCGGGGATGCGCCGGTGCGCTGTGCGTCGCCAGATAGGAAGGTGAAGCCACCACCCGTTCACGCTGCTGGCCCGTAAGGGGAACGGCGATCATGTCTTTTTCGATAACTTCGCCCAGCCTCACCCCTGCGTCATAGCCCGCCGCCACGATATCGAATTCCTCATCTGATACGAAGACATCAAGCGATACCGCAGGATGCGCTGCCGTAAACGAGGCGAGCAGGGGGCCAGAAAGAAACGCTTCCGCAATTGAGGTGACCGCGATCCTGAGCTGTCCGCGCGGTGTGCTGTCTGACGTGACATCATCAAAGGCCGCTTCAATGTTGGCGATGGGTCCCTGCAACGATTTATGCAACCGTTCACCCGCTTCGGTAAGGCTTACCGAGCGCGTGGTGCGCATCACCAGCAGGGTCTGAAACCCATCTTCGAGACGCCTTATCCCCTGGCTGACAGCGGAACGGGTGATGCCCAGCCGCCCGGCGGCCGCGCTGAAGCTGCGCTCCTCGGCGACCGCCAGAAAAAGCGGTAACAAATTAAGATCAATTTTCATTGTTTAACAGTGCTAACCAGTGAGTCCAGTAAAGGCAGGATACAAGAAACAATGGTGAGACTCTATGATTGCTTTGAACTCAACTGAAGGAGTAAAACATGAACAAAGTGATCTTAATTACCGGTGCCTCCAGCGGTATTGGAGAAGGTATTGCCAGAGAGCTGGGCAAGGCAGGCGCAAAAGTATTCCTCGGCGCACGCAGGCTGGATCGCATCCACGCGCTGGCTGAAGAAATCCGCAGCGCAGGAGGGGAGGCAGAGGCTCGGGAATTAGACGTAACCCGCCGCCAGTCGATGGCTGCCTTCGTTCAGGCAGCACGGGAAAAGTGGGGCCGCATTGACGTACTGATTAACAACGCGGGCATTATGCCCCTCTCTCCGCTTTCCGCAGGCAAGCAGGATGAGTGGGAACGCACCATTGACGTGAATATCAAGGGCGTACTGTGGGGAATTGGCGCGGTTCTGCCAATTATGGAAGCCCAGAACTCGGGGCAGATCATTAATATTGGCTCGATCGGTGCCTTGTCAGTTGTGCCCACGGCCGCTGTTTATTGTGCGACCAAATTTGCGGTCCGGGCCATTTCCGATGGTTTACGTCAGGAAAGTTCGAACATCCGCGTGACCTGCGTTAACCCTGGGGTAGTGGAAAGCGAACTGGCCTCGACCATTACGCACGAAGAAACCATGGCGGTGATGGATGCGTACCGGGCTATTGCCCTCAAACCGGCTGATATCGCCCGCGCCGTGCGCCACATCATCGAGGCGCCTGAGAGTGTCGATACCACCGAAATCACCATCAGACCTACGGCATCCGCAAACTAACGTAGCGGGTCAGGCATAAGCCTGACCCGCTTCACCCTCTTACCACGGCTGTTCGGTCGGCATAATAAACAGCTCTGCCACGTCCACATGTTCCGGTGCCTGCAACACGTAAAGAATCGAGTCGGCGATATCATCGGCTTTCAGGAACGTCATCTTCTCCTTCAGCTGTTCCATCTGTGCACGATAATTTTCGTCACTGATATGCTCGAATAATTCACTTTCAACGGCACCCGGCTGAAGCGAGGTGACGCGAATGTTGAACTGCGGCGCCAGCTCCATACGCAAAATATCCGAGAAGGCGGCAACGGCATGCTTCGTCGCGCAGTACACGCCAAGCCCGGGGAAGGTTTTACGCCCGGCGATCGACGAGGTATTGATGATATGCCCGGACCGCTGCGACTGCATAATCGGCAGCACGGCCGCCACGGTGTTAAACAGGCCTTTTACGTTGACGTCTACCATACGGTGCCACTCGTCAACCCGGAGGCTGGCGATATCCGAAATCGGCATCAGCCCGGCGTTATTGAAGGCGATATCAATATGCCCATAGCGTTTGTGCAGTGCCGCCACCCCTTCATTCACCGAGGCCGGGTCAGTGACATCCATCGCCAGCGCTATGGCTTCACCGCCAGCAGCCTCAATGTCAGACACCAGCGCCTGAAGGCGATCCAGACGGCGGGCGGCGAGACCCACCCTGACGCCCTGTTGCGCTAATTTTTTGGCCGTGGCGGCGCCAATTCCGCTTGAAGCACCGGTGATGAGCGCGACTTTACCTTTGAGTTCCATAGGTGATCCTCTTGAGAGTTAATTTCAACGCTTCAGAAAGAACGTCTGAAGTACGGTTCAATAATGGATTTTTCAGGCGCTGGCTTCGCGCGGGCTTTTGCTCAAACTGTCGGGCTTTTGCTACGAACCATCGTCTTGCGATAGTGCGAGGGCGTCACGCCGTTATGCCTGAGGAAGACGGCTGCAAAGTGGCTGGGGCTGGTGTAACCCACGTTCAGGGCAATATTGATAATGGAATCAGTGGATTCCGACAGCATGCGCCGCGCTTCCTCCATGCGTAGTCGGATAAAATAGTGGGAAGGCGAAAGCCCGGTAGACTGTTTAAAGGCGCGGCTAAAATGGTATTCGCTCAGATCGGACAGCTTAGCCAGCCGTGCCAGGTCAAACGGCTGGGCTAACCCGTCACGCATTGCCGTGAAGACCCGGTGCAGTTTAAATGCCTGCAAGCCCCCGCGGTGTCGTTTCGCACGGGTGCCGTAGGTGCGAATAAGGTGTACCGCCAGCGCCTGTGCAATCCCCTGAATAAACGGGCCACTTGGTGGATTTTGCAAATACAGCTCGCGGCGTATCTGCTCCAGCAGGACGGACAGCGTTTCGTCGCGCGCGCCCGAAACCTCCCGCAATTCACACTCCTGCATCATGGCCACGCCGATGTAAACATGCATGACGACGAACGGTGTCTCTGGCTCGGCGCGCCAGCGCATTTCGCTTGGGTAGTCCGCCGTCGTGAGAAAAAAATCACCTGCGGCAACGCGGTTTGATAACCACGCTTCCCCGGGAGAGCGCTCCTCAACGACGGCATTACCTGAAAGGATCCAGACGATAAAAGGCTCCGGTACCGCCGGAATAATGACGTTTTCCTGAACGTGCCTTCGCGCCAGAATTTGCACGAAGACATCCCGGGAGGATTGCGCCCTATGCTCCCTGAGCAGTTCGCCGGGAAGGTACTCTTCAAACGTCTCTGCGGAAGTACGCTGCGTCATGTTTATCGTGCCTTTCGTTATGCCAGTTGCACCAGGTTTACCGCCGGAAGAGGCCCGCCGGGGAATTGCTGAAGCGTACCGCCGACCTCCAGGCTGCCTAAATCGATAGTTGCGAAACCGAGCTGCGCTGCCAGCGCGCTGACGTCCGCCTTCGCGTCTGGATGGTCTCCGGAGAGAAAGACGACACGACGACCACCCGCCTGCGCCGGATCCTGAGCCAGCACCCCTGCAAGCAGGGTATTAAAGGCTTTCACGACGCGTGCACCCGGCGCCCACTGGGTCACAACCTGGCTCGAGTTTTTCCCGCCCAGTTCAGCCAGCGTAAAGCCTGGCAGTATGACCGGGTTGGTCGCGTCAATCAGGATACGCCCATCCCAGTGAATACCCCTTAACGCGGCTTCGGTTTTGTCCCAGTTTGTGCTGACAAAAACGATATCGGCGTCAGCGGCCTGATGTACGGTGCCGGCGCGCGCCCCGTGTCCCAGTCTATCGACCACCGCAGCCAGGCTTTCCGGCCCGCGGCTGTTACTCAGAATAGCGTTTATGCCCGCTTTAACCAGCTGTCCTGCAAAGGCTTGCCCGATTGCGCCAGCGCCGATAATGCCTACCGTTGTTGTTTTCATGCTGAATATCCTTCAATGATGCGTAGTGAACATGCACAGAGAGTAGTAATCTTTAACCTATCTGAATAGCCTATATAATTAGATGGAATCCATCTGCTGGAGCGATACATGCTGGACGGTATGTCTGTTGATCAACTGCGCACCTTTATTGCCGCCGTTGATGAGGGCAGTTTTTCCGCCGCCGGGCGCAGGCTGCGGCGCGCGCAGTCGGTTGTCAGCGCGACGCTGGCCAATCTTGAGGCGCAGGTCGGGTTTCCATTATTCGATCGTTCCGGGCGCTATCCGAAACTGACGGAGGCGGGCGTCGCCATGCTGGAAGCGGCACGTCTTGCCGCTGCCGGGATGGATGCCTTTAAGGCTAAGGCGCGCACCTTAGCGGAAGGACTTGAGCCTGAGCTGGTGGTGTCCGTCGACGTGATGTTTCCCGTTGCACAGCTCACCGCTGCGGTGCAGGCGTTTCATCAGGCATTTCCTGACACGCCGCTGCGTTTGTATGTGGAGGCGCTGGGGGCGGTGCTCCAGCCTTTGCTGGACGGTCACTGCCGGGTGGCGATAACCGGATCGCTGCCGCATCTTCCGGCGGGATGTACCTCAGAATTCCTTCTCAGCGTGCCTGCGGTGGCCGTTGTCTCCCCTGAGCATCCGCTGGCGACCGCGTCTGGCCCGATCCTTCGTTCACTCTTACAGGAACACGTCCAACTGGTGCTGACCGATCGCTCCGCTCTCACCGTGGGCCGAAGCTTTGGCGTCATGTCGTCGAAGACCTGGCATTTGGCGGATATGGGCGCGAAGCACGCCTTCCTGCGTGCCGGACTGGGGTGGGGCTATATGCCGCTGCCAATGGTCGAGGAAGATCTCGCAGCGGGAAAACTGGTTACGCTGAACGTGCAGATGCAGCCCGACGTCGGGACCGGTTTTTCCATGCAGGCGGTGCACCTGGAAGAACATCCGCCCGGCCCGGCCGGGCGCTGGTTCGTTAACATGCTGAAAATGCAGGCTGGCATGGCGGGTAACAATAACAGCGTCGGGTAGCCAGCATTTATGGCTCAGGAGGGCTTTCCACCCTCTCAATGCGCTGGTTGGAACCCACGGTTTTACCGGCGCGATCCGAAATCACATACTCAATGGTAACGTTATGCCTGGTGGTCGGTGTGACGGTGATGTCCTTGATCCTGCTGCCCGAATCGGGGGGAAGCGTAAGGGTTGTATTGCCTTTAGCCAGCACCCGACCATGTTGCTTCACCTGCCACTTCAGACGACACGCCTCACAGGCGGACCAGGTGTCATTGATTGCCCACAGGCGAACCGTTGCTTCGTTCCCCTGACGCCACACCGCCGTCACGGGTTCAATCGACGGCAGAATGGGCTGATAGGCTTTTTGCAGCGCGTAGTAGCCCGCTTTCGGCTTACGCAGATAATCCACGACGCCCCAGTTGATGGAGGGCCAGGTTTCTACAAACATAAAGTGGAAGAGGGCGGTAACCGGCTGATAGCGCTGCCGGCGATAGCTCTCTGCCGCCATTGCCACCAGCTCCGCCTGGTAACGCTGGGTGTTGGCAATCATCTCCTGAATGGTATTACCCCGCGGAATATTGGCAAATTTAAAGGTCTGGAAGGGCTGGAAGTTATGGTATTTCCAGTGCGTCCAGCCGGGATCGTCGGCGGCGGTGCTTTTCGGCCACATCAGGCGGGCGGGAATGATGGTTTTCAGGGTTGAGAGTCGCGGTAGCGCCTGAGCGCCAAACTCCGTGATGATTGCGGTTTTGGCGGGGCCGAGCAAATCGCGCATGGTGCCAAAGTACCAGCCAGCCCAGTAGTGTTCTTCCACCGCGGAAAAACGATGCACAATGCGCGAGGTGTCTTGCGCAAGCGCGTCTCCCACGCGTTTCGTCAGGTTCTGGTTCAGGGTTTTATTCCAGTCGGGGAAGCGTTTTTCCATCCACGGTGAATTCCACGGCGGCTCGTTATGACCGCCCCAGACGATAATGGCCGGGGAATTGCCAAATTGTTCAACCATCTCGCGGGTCTGCCGCGCGGCATTGTCCGCAAAGGCGTCGCTGTTGTTGTAACCCCATTGCAGGGGGACATCCTGCCAGATCATCAGCCCCATCTCGTCAGCCACATCGTAAAGCGCCCGGCCTGCCACATGCGCGTGAACGCGTATCGCATTGGCGTTCATCGCCTGCACCAGCCTGAAGTCGCGGCGATATTTCTTGCGCGTCATGGTGCTAAGCCAGGGGGAACCGATGTAGTTGCTCCCCTTGATAAACAGGCGCCTGTCATTGATCAGCCAGCCTCTGTTGTCCGGCTGCTCCTCCATCTTGCGCAGCCCGGTTCGGGTCACCGCGGTATCCATCACCCCCTGTTCGTCCGCCAGGGTCGCACGCACCCGGTAGAGATTTGGCCTGCCATAGCCCACTGGCCACCAGAGCTTCGCGTCTTTTACGGGCAGCGTGACGCTGAGCGACCGCGGCTTACCGTCCGTTTTCGCAATCTGAACCGAAAACGCCTGCTCTGTGCGCTCGCCGATGAAATTATCAGGGGTTGCTGACAGGCGCAGCGTGACGTCACCGGCAGACAACGCCCGATAGCGGATCTCGGCGTGCAGCGCTGGTTTTTTCAGCCCTTCACGCCAGTCCGGACGCAGGATCACCTCGTCGATAGTCACGGCGCGACTCAGGTGTAGCTTCACCGGTGCCCAAATCCCACCTGAGTTGGCGTCCTGGCCATTCTCTGCCCACGCCCCGCCAGGGCGAGTATCGTGCTGATTAAGTACGCCTTTAACCATCGTTTTGTGCAGCGGCCAGATTGTTTTCGGATCTTCCCAGGGGCTGTCCACCCGCACGGCGAGCTTATTGTGTCGCTGCAAAGCATCGCTTATGTCTACGGAGAAGCGCTGGAAATACCCCTCGTGACGGGCAAGATGCCTGCCGTTGAGCGTGACGTCGGCAAAATAGTCCACGCCATCAAAGACCAGGGTGGCCATGGTATCGGGCGCGCGCCGGGGCAGGGTAAATTCGTGCCGATACCAGAGGGCACCCTGATGATCGTATCCGGCGCTGTACCAGTTGGCCGGAACCGCAATCGATCGCCAGTCGCGGTCAGGCGCGCTGGCGCCATCAAAGGTGCTGAGGTTGGCGTCATGCACGCGCCACATTCCGGCCAGTGACCAGGTGACGGGCTGGCTGGCCTGGGCCAGCAGAGGGCTAATTGCCAGCAGCAGAAGAAGCCTGATCATCTTTAACCTCCTGAGCTCTGCGGCGCAGCCAGGCCGCAGAGCGTCTGGCCTCCTCGATAAGCTCGCCATGTAAAACGCTCAGCCCCGTCTGGTTCAGCGAGACCGCCTGACTCTCCATTTGCTGAAGCACTTCTGAAAGACGAATGAAACCGAGGGTGACGGCTTCGCCGCGAAGCTTATGAGCGGCCCGCCGCAGGGCCTCGCGGTCATCATGCGCAATGTTCAGCGCTATGGCTGCCACCGCCTCGTCAAGACCGTTGCCGAACAGCGCCAGCAGCTCATTAACCAGTTCAGGATCGTCCGCGCACTGTTTTAACAGCTGTGCCTCATCCGGCAGACCCTTTTCTTCTCCGGCGACAACACGGGCTATCTCCTCCCTGAGCGCCTCCTGACTTACCGGCTTGGCAATATAGCCGTCGAAGCCCATTGCCAGACAGCGCGCCTTGTCGCCCTGCATGGCATGGGCGGTCATCGCGATGGTGGGCTGATGGTTACGCCCCCGCGCGAGCGTTTCTTCACGAAGCAGGCGAATGGCCGTTTCACCGTCCATTTCTGGCATTTGCAGGTCAACCAGCATCAAATCCCACGGCTGTTCACGCCAGCGTTCGAGGGCCTCCCGGCCATTGGATACCACTTCGCAACGGTGCCCGAGCTGCTCCAGCAGGCGTCTGGCCACTTTCTGATTCACCAGGTTGTCCTCAGCCAGCAGGATACGCAGACTGGCCTGCGCCGTAACGGGCGCAGAAGCGGGCACAGCCGCGGGGGAGGCAAGGGGGGCGGGCGCAAGGACGCTGGCAATGGTTTGATAAAGTTCACGTTGGGCAACCGGCTTATGCAGATAATGGGCGATCCCGATGCGCTTCAGCATGTTGGCGTCAAAATGACGGCTCATGGAACTGAGCATAATGATGTGGCTTTGCCCGGCCTGCGGCATAACGGAGAGCTCAAGGGCCAGCGATACGCCGTCCATATCCGGCATCTGCGCATCCAGCAGGATCAGCGGCCAGCATCCCCCTTTTGCGATCAGGCTTAACGCTTCCCCTGCGTTGTTAACACAGCTTGGCGTCAGACCCATCTGGCGAAGCATCGTGTCCAGCAGTCGCAGGTTGGTGCTGTTGTCGTCGACCACCAGGACCGATTCGCCGTTAAAGCGGGCTACAGGAGCACCGGGAGTGGAAGCAGCCAGCTGGCTCTCCAGCGGCAGAGTAAACGCAAATTCGCTGCCTGCCCCCGGCTCGCTCTGAACCGTCAGCTCTCCGCCCATCAGGCTCACCAGACGGGCTGAAATGGTCAGCCCGAGGCCAGTACCGCCGTAGCGGCGGGTGGTTGAGCTATCGGCCTGGCTAAACGCCTCGAAAATGGCTTTTTGTTTCTCCACCGGGATGCCAATGCCGCTGTCGCGAAGGCGAAAACGCCACTGACCTTCACGTTGTGCAGGCTCTATTGCCAGCATAACCTCACCCTGAGGGGTGAACTTCAGCGCGTTGCCCAAAAGGTTAGTCAGAATTTGACGTAGCCGGGGACCATCAACGATGAGCACGTCCGGCACTTCAGGTGCGATATCCACCAGCAGTTCGATGCCCTTTTCGCTGGCGGCGGGCATGTGCGGGCGGATCAGCGACTGCACAAAGGGACGGATCTCCAGCGGCTCTGTATCGACGGTCATCTTACCTGACTCAATGCGGGAGAAATCGAGAATGTCATTGATGATATGCATCAGTGACTGCGCTGAACTCATCACCAGAGACAGGTATTCCCGCTGTTCGGGGTTGAGATGCGTATCGAGGCAGAGCTGTGTCATGCCCAGAATGCCGTTCATCGGGGTGCGAATTTCGTGGCTCATGTTCGCCAGAAATGCACTTTTCGCCTCGTTGGCCTCCCGGGCGACTTTCGCCGCTTCAATGGCCAGCAGCTCGGCCTCCTTGCGGCGGGTAATGTCCTGTAGGGTGCCGATCACCCGTTCGGCCTGCTGCTGCATGCTGAGGGTGACCACCTGCCCCGAGATCAGCATCCAGCGCCAGACCTGGGACGCGTGCTGTACGCGAATTTCACATTCAAATACCGGCATATGCTCCTGTCTGGAGGCGATCATCGCGTTGCGCAGCACGGCGCGATCTTCTTCATGGACCAGGTTAAGTAAAAAGCGCAGCGGGTAGTGCAGGTGCGTACGCGACTGACCCACCATCGCCAGCAGGGTATCGTTTACCTCCAGGCTGTCTTGAGAGACCTGCCAGTTCCAGATGCCGATCTGAATGGACTCTGCGGTCAGTAAAAAATCATCGTGCAGCTGGTGGCGCGAACGCTGGGCGTCGTCAAGTTCGGTAATATCGGTATGCAGGCTGAGAATGCCGCCATCCGCAAGACGCTGATGCTGCACGTAGAGCCGCCGGTTTCCCGACTGCCGCACCTCACGATGGCTTGACTGGCGGCAGTTGCGAACGATCGCTTCCCGCAGGGTTCGGCGGCGGGTGGGGTCGATGTTATAGCCTGCATCAATGAATTTCTCCGCCAGGCTTTCAAGCGAAGCACCGGCGCTCAGCCAGGGGGTGATGACCGGGTAAAAGCGCGTTATCTGGTCATTCCAGGCCAGCAGACGCTCGGCGGGATCGTAAATCATTACCCCTACAGGCAGCGCGTTGAGATCGAACCGGGATGTGGATCGCATGGTTACTCGCCTCCGGTCTGATAGTGCAACTCCGCCTGGCGGCGCAGATACTCCAGCCCGGGCGCAATCGCCATCGCCCAGGCCGTAAGGATCTCGTCGTCGCAAAGGGGATCGCAGGCGCGCACCGTCCTGAGCATGGCCTCCCGCCAGAGTCCGAAAAATCGCGGCGGCAGGCGTAACCCTTCATCAGTCTGCTCCCGTGCCAGACGTTCCAGAAAATCCGGCACGAAGAGCGCACCGTCAACGGCAAGCATGGCGAAAAAGCACTTGAAGATCGTTTGCTGGCCATCCCGCCCCTGGCCCCGGGCAAAATGCTGCTCCGTTTCGGGGGACATATGGATAAACGTCTCCCAGAAAGCCTGCAAAAAGCGCCGTTTATCATTCTCCGGCAGAACGCGGTTCAGGCTGGCGTCAAAGAGATCGCGATAAAATTTCATGGTGCGGCCCTCGCGGCGCGTTCGCCCGGCAGGCAGAGGCCGGGCGGGTTGAAGGGATCCGACGTGCGGCGGGCAAAATAGCCATCGTTTTCCACCAGGCCATTTTCAAACAGCGGCCCGGCGTTGTGTTTGTACAGCAGCGCTTCCAGCACCATGGCGTTCGTCGAGAGGGTGAGCGTCGGGTTGATGTCGCCGGTTGCCTCAACGCGGCCCTCAAACCAGCCCTGTTTCGGATTATTCAGGTGCCGGGTAACGGCCATCAACGCGTCAGTGTAATCGGTCTCCCACAGCGCCCAGAGCACAAAGACGGCCTTCGTGCTCACCTGTGCCAGGCGGGGATAGCTTTTTCCGTCGTCGCCCAGGGTGTTCCAGGCATAGCCATTTCCCCAGACGGTGTCTTCTACGTGCCAGGGGGCCTGAGAGAGGTAAAAATCGGCGCGTGCGGTGAGCGCGCGCTCACGCTCCCAGCGCGTTTTCTGGCTAAGCCATACGGCTTCGGCCCGCGCGCGCAGCGTTTTATGAATATCGGACGTCACGCCGGGCGGTTGCCAGCCAAACTCCAGCCCCGGCAGCATGGCGGGGAGGGTGGAGAGCAGCGACGGCTGCCAGGTCGTTCTGGGATCGCGCGCGTCAACGGCGAGGCTACGCTGGTACAGAATGATGTTCTGAGAAGGCGGAGAGAATGCCTTATCCGATGAAAATCCCCACAGCCGAAACGCGCTGGCGGCATATTCGCTTTCACCCAGCCGCAGCTCGTCGCGCACCACCGGCTGCCCGTTTTGCACGGACGCAGACCACAGCTCCCCGTCCTTGTCCAACACCGGACAGAAATTCCAGCGCAGGATGATTTTATCCAGATATTCACGGTACTCAGGGGCACGCTCGGCTGCGAGCCGCAGCGCCAGCATCAGACGGGCCATATCTTTTGCCGACCAGCCGCGCGGGGCCGGTTTTCCTGTGAAATCGATGGGCGACGCCGTTCGGCTGGAATAGAGCCTTCCGGGGGTGCGGGTTTCGGTCAACGTCAGACGATTGAGGGTTCCGAGCAGGCGCGTCAGCCGGGCGTCGAATTCGTCCGCCTGGATAAGATCAAGCTCGCGGGCAGCCAGCAGGGCGATAAGCGTATCGCCCATTTGCCACAGCGTAACGCGCGGCTGTTTATCGCTGCCGTTGACCAGCCCTGTCTGAGGCTGGGTATTATTGTCAAAATAGCGCCAGGCGATACGCGCCCACTCCCGCTCCTGAGGCGTCAGGCTACTGACGCGTGCGGTGGTGTGCCAGCCACCTTTGGTCAGCCAGCGCCACCCTGCGCCCTCCTGGCGGAACAGGACGAAGGCGATAATAAGAATGAGGACGGCGGCAGCCAGCCCGCGGGCTAAGGTCTTAAGCATTGTGCGGTCACCGGCGGCAGTTTTACAGGCTCGTCCGTATTACAGGTGGCACACTGACAGGCCTGGCAACCGGGTTTGGTGCGCAGGGTGGTTCCGGTCTGTTCACACCATGTCTTCACCGCTGGCGTACTGTTCAGGAACGGGCGGTTGCGCGAGGCATTATTGGGTTCAAAGAGGTCCACCAGCTTTTTCTCCCACAGGGAAGGGGCGAAGTGGCGATCTTTGGGATTATCGCTGTTGAACTGCAACAGCTTGCCCTCTTTCTTGAACAACAGGGCTTCAAGCATGATCCCGTTGTTATTGGCGGTGAACTCTTTGATGGGGCCGTCGCCGTTTTCGTACAGCCCTTCGTAGTATCCTTTGTCTGCCTCGTTGGCGTTTTCAATGGCGTCCAGCAGGCGGTCGGTATAAGGCGAATTCCAGAGAACCCACATCCCGAGCGCCGCTTTCAGCGAGACGGCGGCCGTGTTGGGAACGTACACGCCTTTATCGGTAATGGTGTTCCAGTTGAAGCCGTCGCTAAAAACGGTGTCGTAGACAAAGTAGGGGGACTTATCGAGTTGATGCTCAGAGCGAGCGGATAAAATACCGGTGATGGCGTAGCGATTCTCCTGAGCCTGGTAAACCCTGTCGGCAAAGTTTTTCATCCACGGATGAGAGTAATCGCGTGGGCTGTTCTCCCTGTCCGTCGGCTTGTCGAAACCAAATTCCAGGCCGTAAAGCACATAGGATTCGGTGACGACGTAGTTATGCTGGCTGGTGAGGCGCGGATCGCGCGAGTCATAGGGCACCATGACGCAGTAGATCTCAGCCAGCTCGTAGGGCTGGGGCTGGCTCGACTGACAGGTGCCAAAGCCCCACAGCGCAAAGCCCGCAGCACCGTACTCTTCATAGCCCAGCCGCCCTTCCTGCACGTACTTTGGCTGGCCATTTTCCAGGTAGGCGCCGTACATCATCCCGCAGGGGTTGATGACGTTGGTGAAATTCCATCCCAGCATCACGTTATCAATGCTGTTGCTGTATTCCGGATAGCGCTCCTTAATGACCTTCAGCCAGATCAGCATCCTGCCGATGTCCAGCGCCGAGAAGCCAATCTCGCCAGGTTTGTTCTGGTAGTTAACCTTCTGGGCGGTGATGGTGTTATAGGCTTTGTTGGGCAGTTCGTTGCGGAACAAATCCAGTTTGTTCAGGGTGGCGAGTAATTTCAGCATTCTGCGATCGAATTCGGCTTTATCAATAATCCCCAGCTCCCTTGCGGCCGTCATCGCGGCCATATAGGAGGCGCTGTCCCACATGGTGGTTGAGGGAAATTTATTGACGGCATTCACCAGCCCGGTAGTGGGCTGGTAGTTCACAATGAAATATTGCCAGGCGTTTTTGGCAATGGTCATCTCCCGAGGCGTGAGTTCCCCGCTACGCGGCGGGTAATCTGAGGCGGGAAGGCTGGTCGCTGCCTGGGCCGCAGAGAGTGAGAGCCAGCCTGCTACAAGCCCGGCCAGAAGAGGAAAAAAGAGTATTGATTTCAGCTTCATGGCTTCGCTCCTGCTGAAGATGTGGGGGGAGTGGCGGGGCCAGGGCAGGCCAGACAAAGCATCTGACCGTGAGCAATGTACGCCAGGCTCTCAAGGACGACCGCATTGGTATCGGCGTCAACGATCTCGTTCACGCTGATGTTAAGGTTAAGCCCGCGCTGCCAGCCCTTACCCGGCACCTGTAGCTTCTGCACCTGCTGGCGCAGCGCTTCGCTCCAGCCGTTGCGGAACAGGGCGTACCAGGCAAAGGCGGTGCGGGTCGAGGTTATCGCCGTTTGCTCCGGCGTGGCGTCAAGCAGAGCGCTATTTTGCAGCGGCTGGCGATCGGGCAGATCGTTGACGTAATCCGGCGCGGGCTCGGCGTAATCTGTGCTGATCGGCGGCTTGCGGACCCGCAGGCCGTGACGTCGCTGCTGGATTTGCATTATGCGCCAGGCAATTTCGGCGCTCTGCGCGTCGAAACCCAGCTCAAGGCCCGTTAATAAATAGGGAAGGCTGATAAGCGAAGGCTGCCGACCCCACGGGGTGCGTAGCCCTTCATCAGGCACCATTATTCCGTCGATGTCGATCATCTGCTGCCCTTCCGGCGGGTTCGTCACCGCCAGCCCCGCCGCGCTGTCGATCAGCCGAAGCGTATGGCTGGCATACAGGCGATAGCCGAAGCTGTTTCGCGGCTCGTCCGTCGCCAGCGCCCAGTGGTGGAGCGGGACCGCGGCCTGGCTGCTGGTGTTGTGGGCAATCAGGGCGCCCAACTTCCAGCGATCTAAAAGATTGCGCACGTCGGCGGCATGCTGGGGGTAGCGCCACAGCAACGTTTGCAGGGCGTTAAGCAGGCGGCCCAAGCCGATAGCCGAGGCGTCCGGTTTCCCCAGGGCTTCCAGCGTGTCAGCATGGTAATAGGCGGCGGGCAGCCCCTGCGGGTTGAGCGGAAGACGGGTGAGAGCAGCCAGTGCAGCCGTGATGCGTTCATCAAATTCGTCGGGAGTAAGAATGCTGAGCTGCCTGGCGGCTACAGCGGCAAACAGATAGCTGCCGGTGCTCCACAGGCTGAGCCAGGGCTCGCCGTCGTGCGCATTGGCCAGACCATTCGGCTGCGTATTGTTCACATAATACTGCCAGGCTACCCGCCCCCAGATGGCCTCTTCGAATGTCAGCTCACGCGGAGCGGGCAGGGGCGGGAAATCGTTACTCAGCGACATCCCCGCGCTGCCTTCAACGCGTGTTGGCATCTGTTTTTCAACCCAGACGACGATGGCGAATCCCAGCAGAAAGCCGAGCAGGATCGTGAGGTAGCTGCGGGCTGACAAAAGCGCGTCGCGTTTTCTCATTCGCTCACCTCTTCTTCAGCTGGGGTCCACATGGCGGCGAAGATCAGCGGCAACATGGCGGCAATGTTGACTGCACCCCAGAAGATGTTAATGACGTAGCCGGAGGGATCGTCAACCTGCCCGCGAGCGACCTGAATCCCGCCCCAAATCAGCCCGGCCAGGGTGAGCACGACGATGGCGATTTGCGGTTTCACCAGATAGAGAAACCTGCCCGTCTGCCGCTCTTTCGGCGTGACGTGGAATTTGATCTGCTCACCGCGCAGTACCGTATCGAGCGCACGCAGGTTCATTGAGAAAAAGGAGAGATATGACGCTCTGCCGTCCCAGGCTGAAATCCCCCAGGTGCCGAACATAAAGGCCAGCTCCGACATGATGAAAAAGGGTAAAAAATGAAGATAAAAGGGCTCTGACCAGGCTGAAACAGGCGGAATGCCGGTAAACAGGTAAACAATGGGCGATATCAGGAAAATGGTGTTCCACACGCAGGCCAGATAGGACCAGAAGGTGGTGGCATACATCAGGGTCTGCGGCAGAGAAAGCTTAAAACGGCGGCGGCTAAAAATATTGTCGTGGAACAAAATATCCAGTGAACCCGCGGCGTATTTGAAGCGTTGGATCATCCACGTCAGCATGTCCTGCGGAGAGAGCATTTTCGATTCGATCCGCGGGTGCATCACCGAGCGCCAGCGGCGGGCGGCATCGCCGTGGAGCAGGATGGAGGTATAAATATCTTCCGAAACGTGAAACTTATAGGGCGTGAGCTCTGTGTCGAAAGCCACGTGAGGGCGCATGGCATCCTGAAGGGTTTCACGCATGACGGGATCGCGTATATCCCGCGTGTGCCGCTCAACCTCCTCTTCCACCGTCCAGACATAGCTGCGCAGCGCGGCCTGCATTACCGCTTCGCGCCTGTGTACAGAGGCCGCACCGCAGCAGAAAGCGGCGTTGGCCCAGTTTCGCCGGCGTAAAATCACGTCATAAAACATGCGCGGATCGTTAAAAAAGGGGTCACGGCCAATGGTCACCGTCCCGATGAACTTCTGCGCAAGCCATCCCAAACCGTATCCCGGTTTGCCCGCTTTTCGCCCAAGCCAGCGCGCCAGGTTTTCCCCTTCCGGCAGGTCGAAAAACCACTGCGGCGTCTGGACCCAGGCGACGTCAGGATCGCGAAAGTAGCCCAGCGTGTGGCTGAGCAGGGTGGGGAAGACCCGGGTATCGGCATCGCAAATGATCAGGAAATCTCCGTCAGTTTGCTCAAGACCGTTTCGCAAATTACCGGCCTTGAAGCCAATATTGGTCTGGCGGGAGATGTAGTTGGCACCTTCCTGATCGCAGACGGCTTTCATTTCTGGCCGTCGACCGTCGTCAAGCACGTGCACTTTATAGTCCAGCGGAACCGGGTAGACCATCTTCATGGCGTCCCGAATAGAAAGCCTGACCAGCTCCACGTCTTCTGAATAGGTTGCGATAAAGAGATCGACCTTCAGGGGTCTGGATGCTTCCGCGTCTTCGGGGCGCAGGCAGTCATTGATCTCAACCGGGGGTGAGTTTTGCGGCGGATCGTCCTCTTTCCACAGGTTAATGGTGAACAGCACAGTGCCGATCCAGGCCAGCGTTTCCGCCAATACCAGCGGAATGGCATACCACAGCGCATCGGTATTTAAGGAGGCTGTCCAGCGCCAGTAAAGATAATTAGCGCCTAAAATCAGCGCGGCAACCGCTAATACCTGCCATGTTAGCATTACCCAGCGCGGTGTCTTAAGCGGTTCAGGCGGCTGGCGATGTTCAAAACGGGAAAAATAAAAATCCATAGAGAAGGATATCCTGATTCCACGATGGCTATTAATAACTGACCCGTTACCGACAGGGAGCGCAAAACAGAAAATAACGTCCGCTAAAACAAAAAGTAAAGTAAGTGTAGATGGTGGATAAAATAATTCCAGAGGCGTAAAAAACCGATCTTTCAGGCATGCTTAAATAATCGTTAACTACGCTTAATAATATCGTAAGCGTTGTCAAAAATTGCCAGATGCTTTTCTTTACGCTATCTAAATAAAATACAAGAAACTTTTTAGCATGGAGAACGCGACGCCCCATGAGCCAGATTGCGCCTGTGCTTATAAGAAAAGATACTGAAAAACCAACAGCATGGCGTTACGTCCTGTCGGATAAACGTGATTTACGTATAGATTTTATGCGCGGTATCGCGTTAGTAATGATGGTGGTGGCGCACACGGAAGTGATGTCGATATTTAATATATTCACCTGGGAAAGGTTTGGTCTGGTCACCGGTGCTGAAGGGTTTGTGATCCTTTCCGGATTTATGCTGGGAATGTTAAACCGTGCCAGATTGCAAAAAGCGGTATTGTTGACGATATCCTGGGGGTTATATCTGCGCGCATGGAAAATATATCGCGTAAATATCATCATTATTCTTTCATTTTTGCTGTTAGGGTATCTTCCGTTTATTAACGTTTTTGAGGTTACCCATTTTACCGATCGTTACTCAGGTACAACCTGGGCATTGTATCCGGTGACACCGCAAATTAAAGAAACCTGGTTTAACATTGTCCTCTACCTGCAAATTGGTCCTCATCAAACGCAAATCCTGGGGCTCTATATTTTTCTTCTGCTGTTAAGTCCCCTGTTTTTGGGAATGCTCCAGAGAGGATACGTCTACTGGCTGCTGGGGTTATCGTTGCTCGTTTACGGTTGCTGGCAGATATGGCCGGTGCGCGTGACGCCGTCTCAGTTTGAATTCGCGTTTCCGCTGCTGGCCTGGCAGTTCATTTTTGTGCTGGGAATGTGCAGCGGCTGGTACAAAGAAGATTTGATCTCTTTTGCCCGCACCCCCGCCGGTAAGGTGGTGCTCGTGGCGCTGGTAATGATTGCGCTGGTGCTTGGCTTTATCGCCCAGAATCATACCAACCCGTTTATGCCCCCCGCGCTGCTCATGCACAGCCTTTCACCCGAGAACTTTAACGCGTTTTATCATACCTGGGCGGCAAAAAATGGCCTTGGACCCGTCAGGGTCGTGAACGATATCAGCCTGATGGTGACGGTCTATCTGCTGCTGACCTGGTGCTGGCAGCCGCTGTATCGCCTGGCGGGCTGGTTTCTCATCCCGCTTGGTCAGCATTCGCTTTACACCTTTATTTTGCACGTCTACGTCGTATTCCTGGTAAGCCAGTTCGTCACGTTCGATCTGTGGCGCCAGGACTGGGTTGTGAATACCTTCATCCACGCGGTGACGCTGGGCGTGCTGTGGCTGATGGCGAAATATAACGTCGCCGCGCGCTGGATACCTAACTAAGGAAGGGCAGATGCGGGATAAATTGTTGCTGACCTGTGCGCTGTTGTGCGTTGCCACCGGCACAGAGGCTGCGCCGAAGGACGATGCGGAATCGCTACGTGACAAGAACGGCGAGCCGGTGCAGGCTGGCGTGTTCACCAGCCGCTGGGGTCGCCTGTTCTCGGGGAATGAAGACGTCTTCTCTGGCGCGCTGAGCTTTAGTTCCGGACTGAAAGAGCAGTGGATGACCATCCCGAACAGCTCGGACAGCGCGGAGCAGAAACGTAAATACAACCAGACGCTCAATCTCAGCCTGCAATACTCACCCTACAGTTACTGGTTTGCCAACGTGACATCGCGGTTGCCGGTGACGGACACCAGCCGCTATACGGCTGATTTTCGTTACAGTTTTGGCTATGACGACTGGCATGCCAACACGGTCAGCCTGGTGTACAGCAATTACGGGGATAACCGCTTCTGGACGTCAGGAACCCGTCGTCACACCTATTTTGAGCAGGGAGCCGTGACGCTGGCGTATAAATTTTCACTGCCGAAGCCCGTGGAGAATACGCTCCTGATCAACAAAGGCGACTCCATCATTTGCCAGGTGGGCTACAGCTGGGTTCCGCGCTATTACGATCTGGACAGCAACGATATCCGCAAAAACAAGAACGTGGTGTTGGGCGGATGCGGTTATACCTTTAAGCAGCATTTCTTCGTGCGCGCTACGGCGTTCTGGTTCCCGGACAGCAGCCAGCAACAGCCCTGGAACGGCGACTATAGCTATAGCTTTGGCTACGCGGGCTATACGCCGGGTTCATTTTCCGTTCAGTACGCTAACTATTCCGGCACCCGTTACCCCGGCCACCAGAGCGGCAGCGGCAAATTCCGGGAAGGCACCGTCAGCGTCATCTGGTTCTTACCGCTTTAGGAGGGCGTAGGGTGTCACAGCACGTCCTGATAGTTGAAGATTCGCTGGTTTATCGTCGCCTGCTCAGCCGAATGCTGACGCAGTGGGGGTACATCGTCTACGAGGCGGAGAACGGCGTCGCCGCGCTTGAGATCCTTGAAAACCAGCCCGTCAGTCTGGTGATTAGCGACTGGGATATGCCGGAAATGGATGGCCTGATATTGTGCCGGGAGGTTCGCAGCCGTCAGTTTGGACATTATGTTTATTTAATTTTGCTTACCGCGCGCGAAGAGCCGGGCGATCTGACGGTGGGGTTTGACGCCGGGGCGGATGATTTTCTCAATAAGCCGGTCGAGCAGAGTGAGCTGCGGGCGCGACTGCACGCGGGGGCACGGGTTTTGTCCCTTGAAGCCACGCTTGCTGCGCGTAATGCGCGCCTCAGCGAGGCGCTAAGGCAGATAGAGCAAGACCTGGAGGTGGCGGCACGGATCCAGCAGTCGGTTCTGCCCGCGCATCAGCTGCGCTACCGGGATTATTTTGCCGACTGGATTTTCCTGCCGTCAGCCTGGGTGTCCGGCGATATTTTCAATGTCTTCCCGCTGGACAATCACCTGGGATTCTACTGCGTGGATGTATCCGGGCACGGCGTCGGCGCGGCGATGATGTCGCTTGCCGTGGCCCGTCAGTTTCTGCATGGCAGGGCGGTGGAGCGTTTTCTGTTTGCGGACGATAGCGATGTTGCCTCTCCCGCGGACGTCGTTCGGATCCTGAACGGTCGCTTTTGCAGCGAAGAGGTGGAGATAATGAGCTATTTCACCATGATTTACGGTGTTATCGACCTGTCGACAGGTGAAGGCAAGCTTTGCCAGGCCGGGCATCCCACTCCCTTTATTGTGAACCCTGGCGGCGAGATCAGGACGGTCGGTGAAGGCGGCGCGCCGGTAGGATTGATGCCGGATCTGAGCTGGACAGACGTGAACTTCTCGCTGGCACCGGGCGAACGACTTTGCCTGTTCAGTGATGGTATTACCGAGTGTGAGAATCCTGATAACGAACAGTATGGGCAGGCGCGATTGCAGCATCGGCTTCAGCGTGATGCCACGCTAGCGCTGGAACAGCTCTTACCGCAGTTTGCGCAGCACCTTGTTCACTGGCGCAGTGGGGAACGCCGGGAACCCCGGGCAATGGCCGACGATGTTTCCCTGTTAATTATTGAGCGTACTGGAGAAAGACAATGAATATTGATACAGAAAGGCATCCCGGCGTGAATATCATGACGCCCTCGGTGCGAAGACTTGACGCCTCGGTGGCGGCGGCCTTTAAAGATGCCGTCACCCGGGAGCTCGGTGAGGATCGTAAAGCCCTGATTGTCGACTTCAGCAAAATCGATTTCATCGACAGTAGCGGTTTGGGCGCGCTTGTATCGCTGCTCAAAATGATGAACGGTAAAGGTGACATGGTGCTGTGCGCGCTGAACCCCGGTATACGCAACATGTTCACCCTGACCCGTATGGATCGCATATTTCGCATTTGTCCGGATCGCGCTACGGCACTTGCGCTGCTTAATCAGTGAGTTGACCGTGGCTAACGACATCACGCTTCCCGCCTCGTTAAGCTCAGTCTCGCCGCTTGCGGTGTGGCTTGAACGTCAGATGGCTTCGCTGTCCGTCAGCGATGACTGGCGCTTTGCGCTCGATCTCGCCGCCTGTGAAACGGCAACCAATATTATTCGCCATGCGCTACATGAGGACCCGGAACGTTACTTCACCGTGGAGTTCATCGCTACCCGCTCGGGCGCGACGCTGCGTTTTACGGACGATGGCGATGCCTTTCCTGCTGAACGTCTCGCGGCGGGGCGTGAAGACGTGACGTTCGACGGCTGTCTTTTGGCTGAAAGCGGCAGAGGACTGAAACTCATTTTGCTGTATGCCGATAATTTCACGGTGGAAAACGTTGCAGGGAAAAATATTACCGTTCTGGAGAAGGCGATGGTCGGATAATGTTTGACCGTGGAGAAGGTCTGGTGAGGGCAGTATGGGCGCAGTTAACCATCTGCGCCAGTATCGTGATGACGGTAATAAACCCAGTCAGGCATCCGCCTGCCATTTCTCCAGTATTGCACCGGCCCGACGGGCCGTGGCGGGCAGGATGTCGGCATCGGCCACGTAGCCATCGGGATCGAGACAGCGATTGTGTTCTCTCGCCTGTTGCAGGATCGCCTCGTCCCAGTAGAGGCGCTTACGCCGATCGCCACGGGTAGTCAGAATACACTCCGCATTGCCGTCAACGGCGCGATAGCGACGCCAGCTGTTTGCCGGAATGGAGATCACCGAACGTTCCGGAGCGATAACGCTCACCTCTTCGCCCGCCTCGTTCCATGTGACCTCCAGCTGGCCTTTAAAGACCATGATGACCTGAATATCCGGGCACAGGTGTCGGCCCACAACGTGATCCTCAGCAAGACGCAGCCATTCGACGGAAAAACCGTGCGGACTCACGATAGCGGGAGCGGAATCCCGATCCTGTGAAATGCCAAAACCGATGACCGGCGCAATTTCGCCGCCGTGTCCCGGCAGCACCGAATCCAGCAGTCCCTGTGTTGACCAGCAGCGGTCATCGCCGGTTACCGCGCGCTGGCGCATCTCCTCAACGCTGTAGTCGCGCAGCCCGGCAATATAGGCCTCTGAAAGCGGCGTCAGCAGCGCTGCGGGATCAGGCTGCGGGTCGCCAGCCTCCTGCGCAATCAGCATGTTATCTTTGCTCAAATACATTCCGTATTCCCCTGCTGCCGCCAGCACGGAAGGGTGCCAGATGATCCCGCCCGTGTTGTCCCCGCCGAGCACGGTAAACACCATACCGCTGGTCTCTTCTTTACTGACGTTGGTGAAACCGCGGAAGATCCAGGTCGGTATTGAGAGGATGGTAGGCGCGCTAAATTCAGCTTCGTGCTCACCGTTGGCGCCCCAGCGAAAACGCCATGTCCCTTCATGGATCAGAAACACCTCGGCGGTGAAATGCAGATGCAGGTTATTGGTTACCCCTTTCGGCATTGCCGCCGCGCCAATGTTAAAGCCGTGCGGCTCGGGAATATTGACAACCTGCTCGCTGGACTGGGTTACACCCGGACCGATGAAGGAATAGTTTTGTTTGAGATGCGAACCGGGCAGCTTGCAATCAATAAACGCAAGATTGCATGAAACCATATCGTCGGGTGTGATCACCCGGCTTTTTGCCTGGCTCTGGGTAAGCGTAATGGCTTTCATCATTTCTCCTTTTAATAACCGGATGCACCGGTGTGAGGGATAGCGTTGCCGCGTGCGAGGGCAATGGCTTCACGTGAGGCGCGACCCAACTGCATGACATCGTTCGCGGGGGTGACAAACTGGAACCCCTGTTCAATACGCGCAGCGGCAGCCGCGCCGGAGGTACAGAAAATCCCGGCAATCTTCTGCTTCTGGCGGCAGCGGTCGATCACCCGTTCGATGGCGGCAACCATTTCCGAATGCCGTGATTCGGCGCTGGCGCTGCCGGTCAGCGTCAGTGAGAGGTCATTGGGGCCAATAAACACGCCGTCCAGTCCGTCGGTATCAAGGATGGCGTCAAGATCCGCCAGCCCTTCGCGGGTTTCGATCATCGCCAGCGTCAGGATCTCGTCGTTAGCGTGCTGGGGATAATCACTGCCGCCGTACAGTAGTCCTCTGGCCGGGCCAAAGGAACGAACGCCCAGCGGCGGATAACGACAGGCGGCGACAAAACGGCGGGCCTGTTCCGCGCTGGAGATCATCGGGCAGATTACGCCGTACGCACCGGCGTCCAGGACGCGCATGATTTGCGCCGGATCGTTATCTGCCACCCGCACCAGCGGCACGGCAGGCGTGGCCGATAGCGCCTGTAGCATCGACAACGCGCTGGCAAAATCAATCATGCCGTGCTGCAAATCGACGGTGACGGCGTCGTAGCCCTGATGGCCCATAATTTCCGCGCTGTAGCCGGACGGGATCGCCAGCCAGCCGTTAACGATCGGGGTATTTTCCCGAAATGCAGTCTTTAGTTTGTTGTTACGCACTGTATGCACTCCGTTATCCACTGGCGCAGCAGCGGCGCGATCTCATCCGGGGCTTCCAGCGGTATAAAATGCCCGCCAGCCTCCACCGTATGCCAGGTCACGTTCGGGTTGCCTGCTGCCAGGAGCTGATGATGATGGGGCGTGCAGATAACGTCCTGCGCGCCGTTTAGAAGCAATGTCGGGCAGGTGAGGGCGCTCCACGCCGCCCGGTTATCCTGCCGGTGAATGGCTATGTCGGTTTGCCGCGCAAAGGTCTCAATGCCGCACTCCTGCGCCATTCGGCAAATCACCTCTTGCAGGGGGTGATCGGACAGACGTGACGGGGCGACATAACTCTGCCAAAGAGAGGATGCCAGCCAGTCGGCCACGCCCAGCGCCCGTGCGGCTCGTACCGCTTCCCGGCGTGAAGCGAGGGTGTCTGGCGCAACGGGCAACGGATTAGCGGAAATCAGCGTCAGCCCGTTCAGTCTTTCTGGCGCGTCGGCGGCGATTTGCAGCGCGACAATCGCGCCGAGAGAAAAGCCCGCCAGCAGAAAGCGCGGTGGCAGCATGCCTAACAGCCGCTCTGACGCCTGCTTAGCAGACTCTGCGCCCGTCAGGGTGATGCTCAACACCGTCGTCACGTTCAGCCGTTCAGTAACAGGCTGCCAGAGCCTGGCGTTACAGAGAGTACCGCCAAGCAGCACCAGCGGCAGATCGGTATTGTCCAGAAGCGGATAGTGCATGGTGTCCCTCACGTTGCCGTCCAGCCGCCGTCAACCATCAGCGCGCTGCCGGTGATCAGCGCGGCGGCATCTGAGGCGAGAAAGACCACCGGACCCATAATGTCTTCCAGCCTGCCTAAACGGCGCAGCGCGATCTTGTCCAGCACGTAGTGGCGGAATGCCGGATCGGAGAGCGACGAACGTGACAGGTCGGTTTCAATGAAGGTCGGGCACAGCGTATTGACCCGAATCCCCGCATCGCCCAGCTCCAGCGCCATCGTTCGGGTTAACCCTTCAAGGGCGAACTTGGATGCGCAGTACACGCTACGCTCCGGGCCACCAACGTGTCCCATTTGTGAAGAGATGTGTATGATCGACCCGCCTTTACCACCCGCCCGTATTCGCCTGGCGACACGCTGGCTGACAAAAAAGGTGGCGCGCAGATTAAGCGCCATCACCGCATCGAAATTTTCTTCACTGACCTCAAGGAAAGGCTGGTGACGTGCCAGCCCGGCGCTGTTCACCAGAATGTCGACATCCGGCAGGTTTGCCAGCACGCGCTCAACGTCATGGGGTTGGGTGATGTCCAGCACTACCGGATGGAGAACAAGCTGGTGCGCTGCGGCCAGACTCGCGGCGCTTTCCAGCGCATCGCGGTCCCGGGCGGCAATCCATACCTCTGCGCCCGCCTGCGCGAGCGCAACGGCGGCGGCAAAACCGATTCCTCTGGAGCCGCCGGTGACCAGCGCGCGTTTGCCGTGTAGATAAAAAGAAGGCGTTTGCGGTAGCGTCATGGATCACACCTTTTCCCGAACCGGGGCAGGCATGGCGTAAGGCACCTCGGTCTGGCCGTAACGGCGTACGCGAATATTGGCCTGCTCGGCATGCCCCGCGAATCCTTCCAGCAGCGAGAGACGGGAACAATAGCTGCCGATTTCGGCCGTCGCTTCGTCGCTAAGCACTTTCTGGAAGGTGCAGGTTTTCATGAACTTACCTACCCACAGGCCGCCGGTATAGCGTGCGGCTTTTTGCGTCGGCAGCGTGTGGTTGGTGCCGATCACCTTATCGCCATAGGCCACGTTGGTGCGTTGGCCAAGGAACAGGGCACCGTAATTGGTCAGGTTGGCGAGGAACCAGTCGTCCCGGTCGGTCATCACCTGCACGTGCTCGGAAGCAATGCGATCCGCCTCCAGCAGCATCTCGTCGTAGCTGTCGCAGACGATGATTTCGCCGTAGTCCTGCCAGGACTGACGGGCAATGTCGGCGGTTGGGAGTTTTTCCAGCAGCCGCTCTACTTCAACGAGCGTCTCTTGGGCAAGCTGGAGTGAGTTGGTCAGCAGGATGGCGGGCGTAGTGACGCCATGTTCGGCCTGGCCCAACAGGTCCGTGGCGCACATTTCTGCATCGACGGTGTCATCGGCAATCACCAGCGTTTCCGTCGGACCGGCAAACAGGTCAATACCTACCCGACCAAACAGCTGGCGTTTGGCCTCCGCGACGAAAGCGTTACCGGGCCCGACCAGCATGTCGACCGGCGCTAACGAGTCGGTGCCCAGCGCCATGGCGCCAATCGCCTGAATGCCGCCAAGGGCGTAGATTTCCGTTGCCCCGGCCATTTTTTGCGCCGCGACAATGGCGGGAGCGGGTTCGCCGTTAAACGGCGGCGCGCAGCTGATGATCCTTGAGCAGCCCGCCACGCTGGCGGTGATGATCGACATGTGTGCGGAGGCCAGCAGGGGATATTTTCCGCCAGGCACATAACATCCTACGGCGTTTATCGGAATATTTTTATGCCCGAGAATAACGCCGGGACGCGTTTCAATTTCCAGATCCCGCAGACATTCTTTCTGCGCGCGGGCAAAATTCGCCACCTGCTGTTGGGCAAATTCAATATCCTGAATATCCTGGCGGCTTAACTGTTTAATACAGCGGTCGATCTCCGCAGGCGTCAGACGATAATCCTGACGGTCATAGCGATCGAATTTAATGGATAGTTCGCGAATGGCTTTATTTCCGCGTTTTTCAATATCCGCCAGTATGTGCTCAACCGTTTCTCTTATTTGCTGATTGGCCTGCTGGCGTTCTTCGGTAGATTTACCGGTTTTTAATTTCCAGGACACACGCTTCTCCTTACCTTTTTAAGATGTCAGTTATCCTCCCAGCGAGCCGGGACAGGGTGTTTACTTTAGAGTGGGCTATTGATCCGGCGCGGCGGCGTACGCACCGTTATTTAATAACTGGGATGACGTTTGTGCTTTACGGGCATATACCCAGCGTGCGGACAGCGGTGTGGCAATGGCGGCAATAACAGACAGGGCGGCAATTAATATATAACCGGAGGACAGATTAATATGTTGCATCATTACGCCCATCATCACCGGCCCGACAAACATGCCGCAGGAATAAATGGTCTGGAAGAGTCCCATTCGCGTGGATTGTTCGTCAGAGGTAGTATTCACCACGCTGAGTGACATAAAAGCGGCAAAGGCCATGCCGAACGAGAACCCCGCCAGCGCCTGCCACAGGTAAATGACATAGATATTGCTGGTGAAGGGAATGCCGAAGGTGGAGATCACCTGTAAAACAATGCCGAGCACGGCGGTTTTTACCAGCCCAAGGCGCTGATAAAACACCGAGCTGCACAGGGCAATGGCCAGACCGTAAAACAGAAGATGAATGTTACCCAGCACGGCGAGGATCCCCGCCCGGGCGCCGAGCTGCTCGGCATAGACCGGCGTCAGCGTGTCGCGGGTGGCGAAGGGCACCAGAATCACGATGGTGGCCAGGATACCGATCAGCCAGACGGAACGGTCGGCCAGCTGCTGACGCGCGCCGGTAATGCAGGCCTTAAGCGTGGGGGCCTGCACCGGGTCGTGCACGTCCTGGATGCGGGTTGTCAGGAACAATGCCACCAGAGCGGAGATGCAGGAAACAAAAAAGGCGATGTTATTGGCGAAATAGTGAATCAGTACCGCACCAATACAGTTGCCGAGAAAGACGCCGATGGGCCCGGCCAGCGCCAGCAGTGCGACGGCGGCAGGGGCTTCATTGCGGCCGAAGTAACGCATGAACAAGATGTTGTACAGCACCCAGGTCGCCGCCGTGACGCCGTCTGCCGCTTTCGCCAGATACAGCGTAATGGCGTTGGGCTCAAGCCAGGCAACAGGCCAGGCGATAATCGGTAACAGCAGGCCAATCTGGATAAAGATCCTGCGACTTTTCACCACGTCGGAAATAATGCCGAGCGGGAAGCGTATCAGAAGGGTTGCCAGCCCGGATGCGCCCATGATGATGCCCATAATCTGCGGTTCAATGCCCTGATTAATCATCATGGGGGCCAGGAAGGCATCAATGCTGTGAATACAGATGAAGAACAGGATACTGATGATAAAGAAGAGCCGGGCTTCACGACGGCGTAACAGTGCTTGAAACATGGTTTTGAACCTCTTGAGAAGTAATGGGTTATAACCAGTCAGGGACGACGTTTACCGGTTCAGTCCTTTGGGCGACTCCTGTTCTCTCCGGTACCATTGACGGTATGAAAACACTTTGCATACGTATTCAAGATTTGAAGTTACGAAAAGGTTTCAAGTTTGTAAAGTGATCTCGATCTTGTTGTGAGAATTTTAATTTTTTGTGTTGCATACGCATGCAAAGGTGGTGTAAGTATAAAAAACACCCACTTGCTAAGGCGGTTGAACACGTCAGAAAGGGGTTGGGAATTGAAAAGGAATCAGGGGTAATGAAACGTAAGACTTTTGCAGCAGTCACATCCCAACAGGTTGCCCAGCTGGCAGGGGTATCGCAATCTGCGGTGTCGCGAACGTTCACGCCGGGAGCCAGTATTGCGCCAGCGACGCGTGAAAAAGTGCTGAAAGCGGCGCGGGAGCTGGGCTATCGGCCAAACGCGATAGCCCGTTCGCTCAACACGGCGCGTTCGCGCATTATCGGTGTCGTCATTTCTTACTTTGATAATCCCTTTTACTCGCAGGTGCTTGAGGCGCTGGCGCAAAAACTGGATACGCTGAACTACCACCTGCTGCTGTTCGTCGGCGATCGTGAAGGCAACGTTGATCGTATTTTTGACCAGATCATGCAGTACCGGGTGGACGGCATAGTGCTGGCCTCGGTGACGCTGTCCCTGGAGTTATCTGAAGAGTGCCTCGCCGCCGGAATACCGGTAGTGCTGTTTAACCGCAGTGAAGAGAGCGGCATGGCTTCCAGCGTCAACAGCAATAACGAAGCGGCGGCGCGGCAGATTGCCGAGTTTCTGCTGGCGGGGGAGCATCAGCGTTTTGCTTATGTGGGCGGCGTGGCCGACTCTCCGGTCAATATTGCCCGCCAGCGCGGATTCATCTCTGCGCTCGAAGAGCATGGCATCACCGATGTGCGGGTTGTGCACGGCAATTACGACGTTCAGCAAACGACCCGGGCAGCCTATGCCCTGTTTTCGGCATCGCCCGCGCCGGATGCGGTCTTTGTCGCCAACGATCATATGGCCGTCACGGTGATGGACGTGGCGCGCTATGAATTTGGTTTGCGCATCCCGGATGAGGTCTCTGTTGTCGGGTATGACGATATTGGCCCTTCCGGCTGGCCCTCTTATGCGTTGACCTCGGCGTCGCAGCCGGTAGGCGCGATGGTGGATGCCACGGTAGAGCTGTTAATGAAGCAAATTGACAGCGGAACCATAGAGCCAGAACAGATTACGGTGCCCGGTACGCTGGTGATACGCCATTCGGCGCGTCGTCCACGCAGCGGCGTTATCGAAACCAATGGTTTAACGCTATTCCAGTCTAAGGAGCGCACATGACCAGATTGCGGGGGTTCAGCCCTCAATTCGACTCTATCCAGCAGTTCATTTTGACGCTGACGCACGTGGTATGGGAGCAGAAAGATATCGGCCAGCTGGCGGATTTTTACGCCACGCCGGTGGTCTTCACTACGCCGGAAAAACAGCTGCATGAACTTTCCCAGTTTATGCGCCTTACGCTTGAGGCGATGCACAGTTTTCCGCAACGGTCTGTACTGACGGAGGACATCCTGTGCAGCCAAAATCCGGGAGACGAGTACTATGCGGCGCAGCGCACCGTGGCGCGAATTCAGCACCAGGGGGAGGGCTTTTTCGGTCCACCTACCGGGAAAAATGTCTGGGTCCGCACCTGGGCGGATCGCATCTGTGTTGAGGGCGCCGTCCGCCAGGAATGGCTGCTTCAGGATCGTGCCGCGATTGTGGCGCAGCTGGGGCTGGATGTCCGGGAATTTGCCTTTAACCTGGCGACAATGCGCCAGCAGCTAGGGCTTGAGGCGGTCTCTGCTGAGACGCTGGATGCCCGCTGGGCGGGCGGACCCGAGGGCGACGATGTGGAAGGGGCCCTGGCAGGCGTGATTGAGCGCTACTTAACCATGTGGGCGGGCGGCAACAGCGGCGTGGTGCCCGGTCTTTATCATCCGGCGGCGACGCTGTACGCGCCGGGCCACTGCCTCTGCACGGGTGAACAGGACATTGGCGCACAGCTTTCCGGCTACCGCGCGTCGTTTGCCGACAGCGAAACGCAGCTTCATCATCTGATTGTGCGCAAAGATCCTAACGAACCCATTCGGCTTTCCCTGCGCTGGTCGTTATTAACCTGGCATGACGGTTACGGCAAATTTGGCGCGCCAACCCGTAAGCCCGTATCAATAACCGGCATCAGTCAGCTTGAATTACGTGATGGTTTAATTTTCCGAGAATATCTGGGGATCGATGAATTAACGATTTGGTCGCAACTATTTAATTAACGGGGCGGCAGCCCCCTTATTCTGGCTGCAAATATATCCATGTTTCTTTCACCCACACTCATGGGTGCGGGTTTTTATTGTCTGAAAACAGAGCAGGAGTTTATATGTCTTCCACCGAAGCAACAAATAAAGCACCAGCCGTACCCGAAAAAAGCAGTGTGAAAGGGCTTAAAGAGGAGCCCGTATTACAGGTAGAACGCCGTGATTTTGTCGATCTGGTACCGGAAAAACGTCCCCGCGTGCAATCATTACGCGGTTTTGATGACTGCTATACCGATATTGTCGATTATATTGTTCGCTGCACCCATAAAATATGGGACGAGCGCGACGTCGGCTTAATTTATTCTCATTATACCCATAACTGCGTGCTGTATAACGCGCTGGGCATATTATATAACCGCGAGCAGGTGGTGCAGGATACGCTGCAACGCTTAATTGCCTTCCCGGAACGGCGCGGAATGGCAACGCAGGTTATCTGGAACGGGAATGATGTTGACGGCTTTTATACCTCTCACCTGGTGACGGGAAGCGGGCGGCATACCCAGCACAGCCATTTAGGCAAGCCGACAAACCGCACGTTTGTCACGCGTACCGTAGCGGATTGCATGATCCACGAGAATAAAATTTACCGGGAGTGGGTGGTCAGCGACAACATGTCGTTGATGAAACAGCTCGGCCTGAACACCGATCAGATCGCGTTTAATATGGCAAAAGAGCAGTTTGATAAAGGCTTTCGCGTGATGGATATCGGCGAAAACGGCCGCATGCTGGGACAATATCCGCCGGAGATGGAGTGCGATGTTTCCATTGCGCATACCGATACGGAAGAGCAGTGCCTGCGCTGGCTGCATGAGATCTACAACCGTCGGATGTTCGGAAAAATCAAAGAGATTTACGCCCCGAACGTACAGTGGCATGGCCCGCTGATGAAAGAGCTTTACGGCACTGCGGCGGTAACGCATCAGACGCTGGCGCTGGTGGGGATGATCCCTGATGGCGCGTGGCTGCCGCAGCATATCTGTTCCAACCCGTGCGACGAGGGTGGGGTCAAAGTCGCCGTTCGCTGGATCATCGAAGGGCATCACCTGGGCTACGGCGAACTGGGCAAACCGACCGGAGAGCGGCTGTTCGTAATGGGGATGTCGCACTACCACATCGTCAACGGCAAAATTATTGATGAATGGGTTGTTTACGATCACCTGGCGCTGCTGGCGCAAATCAAACTCGGCCAGATGGAGGACGCGTAAATGTTAAATCAGGTGAGCTGGATTAAGCGCCCACAGGGGCAGGATGCACAGGCCGATCGTTCGCTGACGGAGAAGGTCAGCACCATCATCGAGCGCGTGAAAACCGAAGGCGACGCGGCGCTGAGAGCCTTTTCACAGCAGTTTGATCAGGTCGTGCCGGCGCAGTTTGAAGTGAGCGAGCAGGAGATCGCCGAAGCGCTGGCGGGGATGGATGCCCAGACGCGTCGCGACAGTGAGTTTGCCATTAATCAGGTGCGTCGTTTTGCGCAGGCGCAGCTGGCGACCATGCAGCCGCTGGAGGTAGAGACGCTGCCCGGCGTGCATCTCGGTCATCGGATCATTCCGATACAGACGGTGGGCTGCTACGTGCCGGGTGGGCGGTATCCGATTCTTTCCGCGCCGGTGATGTCGATTGTCCCTGCGACGGTGGCGGGCTGTGAACAGATTATCGCCTGTCTGCCCCCGGGCGCCCATCCTGCGATGATTGCAGTTTGCCATCTGGCGGGCGCACACCGCATTTTCAAAGTGGGCGGCGCGCAGGCCATTGCGGCTATGGCCTGGGGAACGGAGAGCATTCCGTCGGTGGACAAAATCGTTGGGCCCGGGAATGCCTTCGTGAACGAAGCGAAACGCCAGGTGTTTGGTAAAGTCGGCATTGATGCCCTCGCCGGACCAAGCGAGATTTTCACTGTCGCGGACGACAGCGCCGACCCGCGCATTCTCGCCGCCGATATGCTGGCGCAGGCAGAGCACGATATTCACACCCGCGTTGGGCTGGCGACGACCAGCCGGGATATTGCTGAGCGTACCCTGGCGGAGGTTGAGCGGCAGCTTGCCAGCCTGCCTACGGCGGCCACCGCGGGCGAGGCGTGGCGTCGGCAGGGTGAGATTGTGCTTTGCGAAGATGAAGCGCAGCTGATTGCTTTTGCTGACCATATGGCGACGGAGCATTTGCAGGTGCATACCCGCGGTCCGCACGCGACGGCGGCGAAGATCCGCAACTATGGCTCGCTGTTTATTGGTCAGAACGCCAGCGTGGTGTTCTCTGATAAATGTTGCGGCACCAACCATACGCTACCGACGATGGCGGCGGCACGCTATACCGGCGGTCTGTGGGTGGGGGCATACGTCAAAGTCTGTACCCATCAGTGGATTGACGAGCAGGGCATCCCGGCGATTGCCGAACCCGCGATCCGCCAGAGCCGTACCGAGGGGATGCAGGGGCACCGGCGGGCGGCGGAAATTCGTTTGCGTCCGCAGGACATTGACGCGATTACCACCGGTTTGCGGGACTAAAACGTATCCCGGGCAGCCTTCTGCCCGGCTACCAGCACGGGGAGCCTGAGACTATGAAGCGCCTGATACCGCCAGACGACTGTCCGGAGGAAATTGCCCGCCGTCTCGACGTCATACAGCAGCACCGGGCGCTCAACGCGATCCTCGGAGTTAACCCTGACGCCATGTCTCAGGCGGAACAGCGTCAGCAACAGCGTCGACGCGGGGAGCCTGTCGGCCCCCTGCACGGTATTCCGTTGATCGTCAAAGATAATATTGCCTGCGCGCCGATGCCCATTACCCTTGGCTGCCGGGCGCTGGCCTCCCTTGGCGCAACGACGGATGCGCGGGTCATACAGCGGCTGCGCCGGGCCGGGGCGATTATCCTCGCCAGGGCCAATATGTCCGAGTTTGCCTTTGACGTGCGATCGCGAAGCTCGCTGGGGGGCGATGTGGCGAATCCGCGTTGCCCGACATTAACCGCCGGAGGTTCCAGCGGAGGATGCGCCGCGGCGGTGGCGGCTGGAATGGCTGAGGGCGCGCTGGGAACCGATACCGGCGGCTCTGTCCGCATTCCCTGTAGCTATACCGGGCTGGTGGGGCTACGGCCTGCCTTTCGCCGTTCACAGCTGGACGGCGTTGCGCCGCTTTCGCCCAGCAAAGATACCGTTGGACCCATGGTACATAGCGTTGAAGATGCCGCCTTGTTGCATGCGGTCATCCATGGTCTGTCGCCAGTAGCGCTTCCTGTGCGTTCGCTGAAAGGCATTCGCTTTGGCGTGGTGACCGCGTTACAGGGAGAGGATGAGGTACAGCTGGAGGTCTGGCAGTCGGCGCTGCACACGTTGCGCCGTGCCGGAGCGACGCTGGTGGAGACGTCATTACCTTTCCTGAACGACGTCAGACAGGCAACCTGTCTGAGCGTGTATGAATTTCGCGTCGCAATGGACAATTGGCTCAGCAAACAGCCCGGTGCACCGTCAGGACTCACGGAAATTGTGGCTTCAGGCGCTTTTCTGCCGGAGTTCGCGCCGTTTCTTAAGCAGATGCTGGCCTGTGATATGCTGAAAACCCCGCTCTGGCTGGCGGGGCGGCGTTTTCAGCGCCAGTTGCGGCGGGATTTGTGCCGTGTGGCGGAGGCGCAGCGCATCGACGGATTTTTGTATCCCACCGTTCAACGATTACCAGAAAGTATGGCGAAGATGCCGCCCGGCTGCGCGCCGGAGCTGGCCGCCATCAGCGGTCTGCCGGCAATTACGTTGCCGTGCGGCGTGAGCCGCAAAGGGGTGCCGGTGGGTATGGAGATTTTATCGGTGCAGGAGGATGAGACGACGCTGATGATGCTGGCGCTGGCGTGTGAGGGGGTGCTGGGCGGGAGGGGGTAGACACAAAAAAGCCCGCAGGGCTTGCGCCGTGCGGACTCTTAGGACTTCATCGGATGACTCTGGTAATCACCGATGGAGAATTTTGGTGGAGCTGGCGGGAGTTGAACCCGCGTCCGAAATTTCTACATCCTCGGTACTACATGCTTAGTTTGTCTTTACATTCGCACGTCAGCTGCGGACAAACACGCCACTAACGAACTAGCCTGATTAGTTTTAACGCTTCAACCCCAGGCAGGGCTTCCACGCGATCTCTTTTGGGTTTGACCTCTCTTTGATCCCCGTCTTAAGAGCGGAAGCTAGGGAGAGAGGGCTCTTAGCAGGTTATTAAGCTGCTAAAGCGTAGTTTTCGTCGTTTGCGACTATTTTTTTGCGGCTTTTAACGAGGCAAACCGCCCCTCGGCATGCACCTTGGGTTTCGCAAATCCCGTCGAATCCAGAATCAGCCCCAATAGTGTTGAACTCAGTATACCAGATTTTACTTCCTCGATACCAGCCCGAAACGCTAACTTATTGAATAGTACAATAAGTGCGCAGAATCAACGTCCTGCGTTTTTCATAATACGTGCTTTGTCGAGCTGCCACTCGCGTGCTTTCAGGTCAGTACGCTTGTCGTGCTGTTTCTTACCTTTCGCAACGCCGATTTTCACTTTGCACCAGGCGTTTTTCCAGTACAAAGAGAGCGCAACCACGGTAAAGCCTTCACGGTTGATGCGTCCGTAAAGGGATTCCAGTTCGCGCTTGTTCAGCAGCAGCTTGCGGGTGCGGGTTGGATCGCAGACGTAATGTGAAGAGGCAACGGTCAGCGGCGTGAAGTTCGCGCCGAACAGAAAGGCCTCACCGTCTTTCAGGATCACGTAGCTGTCGCCAATGTTGGCTTTCCCGGCACGCAGCGATTTTACTTCCCAGCCCTGCAACGCAAGGCCGGCCTCGAATTCTTCTTCGATGAAATACTCGTGGCGAGCACGCTTGTTGAGCGCAATGGTCGCCGAACCAGGTTTATGTGCTTTTTTCTTCGTCATAAGTGTCGTAAAGCCGTCGGTAATCTGATTTTAAAAAGTCACCTCATTGCGTCCTGTGAGGTCTAACGCGCTATCTTAGCACGAGATAAGGCTTAGCGTTTTTTTAACAGGTGATAAATGTTATTATTTGTCTGTTGTGTGACCATGGAAAATGCTATGCCTCAGATTAGCCGTACTGCGCTTGTTCCCTACAGCGCGGAACAAATGTATCAGTTAGTGAACGACGTTCAGTCCTATCCGGAATTTATACCGGGTTGCACCGGGAGCCGGGTGCTGGAATCCGGCCCGACGCAGATGACTGCGGCCGTGGATGTCTCCAAAGCGGGGATCAGCAAAACGTTCACCACGCGCAATACCCTGACGAGCAATCAGAGTATTTTGATGCATCTGGTGGATGGTCCGTTTAAAAAACTGATGGGAGGGTGGAAGTTTACGCCGCTGAGCGCAGACGCCTGCCGCATTGAGTTCCATCTGGATTTTGAATTTACCAATAAGCTGATCGAACTGGCGTTTGGCCGTATCTTCAAAGAACTGGCCTCGAATATGGTTCAGGCGTTCACCACGCGCGCCAAAGAGGTCTACAGTGTCGCATAAGATTGCTGTTGAGGTGGTGTATGCGCTGCCGGAGAAGCAGTATTTGCAGCGCGTGACGCTTGAAGAAGGTGCCACCGTTGAGGCGGCTATCCTGGCGTCCGGCATTCTTGAGCTTCGCAGCGACATTGATCTGGCGAAGAATAAAGTCGGCATTTATAGCCGTCCGGTTAAGCTCGGTGATGTGCTGAAAGAGGGCGACAGGGTTGAAATCTATCGTCCGCTGATTGCCGACCCGAAAGAGTTGCGTCGTCAGCGAGCAGAGAAATCCGGTAAATAGCCAATAAACGTATACAAAAAGGTGCTCATTGAGCACCTTTTTGCGTTGCTGACGCCTGATTATTTGGTCAGGGCAGGCTTGTTGTCGATATTGGTCAGCACACCAGCGCTGCTGAAGGTCAGGGTCAGGGTTTGCTGGCTCACGTCTTCATGACCAGGCTGCTGGCGGAATACATAGAACCAGGTATTTGTACCGAACGGATCGGACATCATCGGGGTTCCCAGTGCATAAGCGACCTGCTGTTGTGTCATTCCCACACGGATTTTGGACACATCGTTAGGGGTAAGGTAGTTCCCCTGGTTGATGTCAGGACGGTAAACCACTTTCTCCAGAGTGGAACAGCCTGCGGTCAACATCAGAAGAACCGCTGCGGCAGCGGTCAGCGTTTTACAGCGCATAGTGATTTGATTCCTTTTCGGGCCCGAGCAGTACGCGGCTCATATGTAATATGCCGATGATAATAGACCTTGCCCCACTTTGAAACCGGTCTTGCGGCGTTTTTGTTGTTCTGTATGACCCTGAGATCCCGAAAAAGTTTATGCCGCCAGCAGTTCTTTCGCATTCGCGAGCGTATTACGCGTGACCTCACTGCCCCCGAGCAGGCGTGCCAGCTCCTGCAAGCGTGCGCGTTTATCCAGCGGCTTCATGTGTGTTTCCGTCATTTCGCCGTCGGTTTCTTTACTGACGATAAAGTGATGATGACCACAGCCGGCTACCTGAGGCAGGTGTGTCACACACATGACCTGCGTCGATTCACCCAGCTGACGCAGCAGTTTGCCGACAACGGCCGCCGTCGGGCCGCTGATACCCACATCCACTTCATCGAAAATCAGCGCCGGGGTTTCCATCTTACGGGCGGTGATCACCTGAATGGCCAGGGCGATACGCGACAGTTCACCGCCGGAAGCCACTTTCGAAATCGCCTGTAAAGGCTGGCCCGGATTGGTGGTGACGCGGAATTCAATGCGGTCTGCGCCTTCCGCCGTCAGGTGATTCTCTTCAAAGCGAACGTCAATGGTGAACACCCCGTGCGGCATCGCCAGCGTATGCATGCTGTCGGTAATGTGCTGGCTAAGCTCCAGCGCATAGTGCTGGCGCACGTCGTGCAGCCGTTTCGCCGTTTCCAGCGCCTGCTGGTGATGCAGATTTACCGCCAGAGACAGGGTTTCGAGGGAATCGGCCTGATCGTCCAGCTGTTGTTGTTCTTCCAGCAGAGACTGATAGTAATTCGGCAGTTCTTCCGGAGTAACGTGATGCTTACGCGCCAGTGAAATCTGACGGGAGATACGTTGCTCAAGTTCGAACAGACGGTTCGGGTCGAGATCCAGACGTTCACAGTAGTGGCGCAGTTCATCCCCGGCTTCTGAAATCTGAATCGCGGCCTCTTCGAGCATCTCCAGTACGCCAGACAGCTTATTGTCCATGCCGGTCAGCTCGGTAACAAGCTGGCGAACGTTGTACAGCTGGCTCTGCAAGTTCACATCCTCGCCATCTGCCAGCATGTTCAGGGCATTCTGGCTGGTGGAAAGCAGCTGACCGCTGTTGGCCAGACGCTTGTACTCCTCGTCGATTTGCTCAAATTCCCCCGCCTGCGGGTTAAATTCGTTCAGCTCTTTCAGCTGATACTCCAGCAGCTCGGCGCGGGCGGTACGCTCCTGGCTTTGCTGCTGATGCTGCGCAAGTTCGCGGCAGCTTTGATGCCACTGACGATAGTGCTCCGCCATCAGTTGAGTAAGCGCATACTCACCTGCGTAGCCATCAAGCAGGGCTTTCTGTTGTTCGGGTTTGATTAACTGCTGATGTGCATGCTGACCATGGATCTGGATGAGCAACTGGCCCAGCTCGCGAAGCTGGGAAAGAGGGACCGCCGTGCCGTTGATAAAACCACGGGAGCGGCCATCACTGCTGATGACGCGGCGAAGTAAACACTCACGTCCGTCTTCCAGCTGGTTCGCTTCCAGCCAGCGCAGGGCGGCAGGCGTGTCTTTTAACGAGAAGCGGGCGCACAGGTCTGCACGGGCTGCGCCTGTGCGCACCATATCGCCCTCTGCACGACCGCCGAGGCACAAGCCGAGGGCATCAATGGCAATGGATTTACCTGCGCCGGTTTCACCGGTAATCGCCGTCATTCCGCTATGGAAGTCGATCTCAAGCTCACGAACAATGGCAAAGTTGCTGATGGTCAGTTGTGCCAGCATAATTGTTTTCCTGTATGAAAAACCATAACTGTGTTTGCATACAGTATAAACTGGTTTTATATACAGTAAAGTGCTGGATACAAAATCAGAACAATTTTTTTGACCAGCCAAGCTTGGAGCTTAATGTATTGAAATAGCTGTAATCTTTCGGGTGAATGAGGTTCAGGTGGTAATCGCAGCGGCGAATGAGTACATCTTCACCTTCCTGAATAGGAAGCGCAATCTGGCTGTCGCAGCTAATCTCCAGGTCGCTGCGGCGATGGGAGAAACGCAGACGGATGGTGCTGTCGCCGTTGATCACCAGCGGACGCGCCGAGAGCGTGTGCGGGAACATCGGCACCAGGGTTATCGCATCCAGCGATGGCGTCAGGATTGGGCCTCCGGCTGAAAGCGAGTAGGCGGTTGAGCCCGTTGGTGTTGAAATAATCAGCCCGTCAGACCGCTGCGAGAACGCGAAGATTTCGTCGATATAGACTTCAAACTCGATCATGTGCGCCACTTTACCGGGGTGGAGAACCACCTCGTTAATGGCGGTGCTGATGCGCTTCTGGCAGTCCTGTTGACACACCTGGGCTTCCAGCAAAAACCGTTTTTCACTGATGTAGTGGCCTTCCAGCACGTCCGCCAGCTGCTGCTGCGCATTGTCCGGATCGAGGTCGGTCAGGAAACCGAGATTGCCACGGTTAATACCAATCACCTTAATATCATAGCGAGCCAGCGTTCGCGCCGCGCCCAGCATATTACCGTCGCCGCCGACCACCACGGCGAGATCTGCCTGCTGGCCAATTTCCGCCAGCGTGCCGGTTCTGACGCTTTTAAGCTGCAACTCCTGGGCGATTTGCTGCTCGACCATCACTTCATAGCCTTTACCACTCAGCCAGCGATACAACATTTCATGTGTCGTCAATGCGGTAGGGTGACGCGGATGGCCGACGATCCCAATACACCTGAAATGATTATTCATGTTCTGGAGGTCCTTGTGCCTGATGAATGATGACAATCTGCCTTGTTCCCTTGAATCCAGGAAACTGATCCCCATAATAAGCGAAGTTAGCGAGATGAATGCAGAAAAACGCGGAGAAATTCATGAGTAGTAAAGAACAGAAAACGCCTGAGGGGCAAGCCCCTGAAGAAATTATCACGGAACAGCACGATGAAGTTGAGGCAGTAGAGCCAGACGCGTCTGCTGAGCAGGTGGACCCGCGCGATGAAAAAATTGCCAACCTGGAAGCTCAGCTGGTAGAAGCGCAGAATCGCGAACGCGATGGCGTACTGCGCATCAAAGCGGAAATGGAAAACCTGCGCCGTCGTACCGAGCTGGACGTTGAAAAGGCGCACAAATTTGCGCTGGAGAAATTCGTCAACGAACTGCTGCCGGTGATCGACAGCCTGGATCGCGCGCTGGAAGTGGCGGATAAAGCTAATCCGGATAACGCGGCGATGATTGAAGGCATCGAGCTGACGCTGAAATCCATGCTGGATGTGGTGCGTAAGTTCGGTGTTGAAGTGATTGCCGATACGGATGTTCCGCTGGATCCAAACGTTCACCAGGCCATTGCGATGGTCGAGTCAGAAGACGTTACCGCGGGTAACGTGCTGGGCGTGATGCAGAAAGGGTATACCCTGAACGGTCGTACTATTCGCGCTGCGATGGTCACCGTGGCGAAAGCGAAAGCCTAATTTGCTACCTGTAGTGCCGGGTGGCGGCGTTCGCCTCACCCGGCCTACCTTCTATTCGGCAATACTTTCCCGAAGTGGCGTAACGGGCAGGACTTTCACCTGCTTAATCATGTTGTCCTGAACGTCCAAAATATCAATATCATACTGTTCAATACGCACACGCGTACCTGCCGCCGGGATCTCTTCCAGCGCTTCCAGAATCATGCCGTTCATCGTCCGCGCCTCGTCTTCTGGTAAATGCCAGTTGAACGCTTTATTGATTTCACGAATGTTGGCGCTGCCGTCGATAAGCACTGACCCGTCGTTTTGCGGGGTAACCTCTTCTGCAAGGGAAGGCGACATCGACGTGGTAAAGTCCCCGACAATCTCTTCCAGAATATCTTCCACCGTTACCAGCCCCTGGATGTCACCGTATTCATCCACCACCAGGCCGACTTTCTTCTTGTTGCGCTGGAACTTCACCAGCTGCGTGCTGAGCGGCGTGCCTTCCGGTACGTAGTAAATTTCGTCGGCGGCGCGCAGCATCACCTCTTTGGTGAACTCGTTTTTCTCGGTCATCAGGCGATAGGCCTCGCGCACGCGCAGCATGCTGATGGCATCGTCGAGGGAATCGCGATAGAGCACGATGCGCCCGTGCGGGGAGTGCGTCAGCTGGCGGACGATCGCCTTCCAGTCATCGTTAATATCGATTCCGACGATTTCGTTTCGCGGCACCATGATGTCGTCAACGCTGACCTTTTCCAGATCCAGAACCGACAGGAGCATGTCCTGATTGCGGCGGGAGATCTGCGAACGGGATTCGTTCACGATGGTACGCAGCTCGTCTTTACTCAGCGCGCTGCTGATGGTGACGTCGGCCTTGATACCGACCATGCGCATCAGGACGCGGGTCACCATATTCAGTAGCCAGACCAGCGGCATCATCAGAATAAGCAGCGGCGCTAGCAGGAAACTGCTCGGGTAGGCGACCTTCTCCGGATAAAGCGCCGCGATGGTTTTGGGCAGCACTTCCGCAAACACCAGCACCACAAACGTGAGCACCCCTGTGGCAATCGCCACGCCGGCGTTGCCGTACAGACGCATCCCGACGATGGTGCCCAGCGCAGAGGCGAGAATGTTGACCAGGTTGTTACCGATAAGCACCAGGCTAATCAGGCGGTCTGGCTTACGCAGCAGCTTTTCGACACGGCGCGCGGCACGGTTACCCTGCTTGGCCCGATGACGCAACCGGTAGCGGTTCAGCGTCATCATGCCGGTTTCAGAGCCAGAGAAATAAGCGGAGATGACCACCATGATGACCAGAATGACGATCAGCGTGGTGGTAGAGATGTGTTCCAGGGGGAACTCCTTTTGTTACTTAGCCAGCAAATTGCTGTATGAAGCGGCTACCAAAATAGGCAAGCGTGAGAATGCCGGCACCCGCAACGTTGAACCAGACCACGCGACGACCGCGCCAGCCTTCATGATAATGGCCCCATAACAGGACAATATAGACAAACCACGCAATGATGGAGAGAACTGCTTTATCGATATTCTCCACGCTGAACAGGTTCTTCATATAAAACAAACCCGTGCACAGCGTCAGCGTCAGCAGAACCACGCCGACCTGGGTGATGTGGAACATCTTACGCTCAATCACCATCAGCGGCGGCATTTCGTGGTTAAACGCCAGCTTTTTATTTTTCAGCTGGTAGTCAATCCAGGCGAGCTGCATGGCGTAAAGGGCGGCAATGATCAGCGTCGCGTAGGCGAAAAGCGACAGGCCAATATGCACTAGCATCCCCGGCGTGGCTTCCAGATGGGTAATAAACTCATTAGGCATGAACGTGGCTAACGCCAGGTTGATCAGCGCAAAGGCGTAGATTATCGGCAGCAGCAGCCAGCCGCGGTTTTTAGACGCGACAATGGTCATGACCGTACAGATCATCAGGCTGACCAGCGAGCCGACGTTCAGTACGCTCAGGTTTTGCACGCTGCCGTCGCCGGGAATGATGCGTGATTCCAGCGCAAACGCGTGGCTAATCAATGCGATCACCGCCGAAAGAATAGCCATGCGCCGCCAGCCGCTGTTTTTTTGCAGCAGGCCAGGAATGATCAGCGCGAGGCTGACAGAGTAGGCAACAAGGGCGATCAGTGCGAAAACAGGCATATAGGCGTCGACAGTTGTCTTAATAAGAAAGAGAAGCAGTATAACGTTACGTGACGCCTGCTCCAACCGTTGCATAACAACAAAGGCGCCTTCATGTTATACTCCGGCAAAATTCTGTGTATGTGTCGCCCAGGCGACCTAACGTTTCTACCCCAGGCGAGAGACAATGTTTGATAATTTAACCGATCGTTTGTCGCGCACGCTGCGCAACATCAGCGGCCGTGGACGCCTCACCGAAGAGAACATCAAGGAAACGCTGCGCGAAGTGCGCATGGCGCTGCTGGAAGCAGACGTTGCGTTGCCGGTCGTCCGTGATTTTATCAACCGTGTGAAAGAGAAAGCGGTTGGTCATGAAGTTAACAAGAGCCTGACCCCGGGTCAGGAGTTCGTCAAAATCGTTCGTAACGAACTGGTTTCGGCGATGGGCGAAGAGAACCAGGTGCTTAACCTGGCGGCCCAGCCGCCTGCCGTGGTGCTGATGGCGGGTCTGCAAGGTGCAGGTAAAACCACCAGCGTCGGTAAGCTGGGGAAATTCCTGCGCGAAAAGCACAAGAAAAAGGTGCTGGTGGTTTCGGCGGACGTCTATCGCCCGGCGGCGATCAAACAGCTGGAAACGCTGGCTGAGCAGGTTGGCGTGGACTTCTTCCCGTCCGACGTGGCGCAGAAGCCTGTCGACATCGTGAATGCCGCGCTGAAAGAGGCGAAGCTGAAATTCTACGACGTGCTGCTGGTGGATACCGCCGGTCGTCTGCACGTTGACGAAGCGATGATGGACGAGATCAAACAGGTGCACGCCTCTATCAACCCGGTAGAGACCCTGTTTGTCGTTGACGCCATGACCGGTCAGGATGCGGCGAACACCGCGAAAGCGTTTAACGAAGCTCTGCCGTTAACCGGCGTGGTGCTGACCAAAGTGGACGGTGACGCCCGCGGCGGTGCGGCGCTGTCTATTCGTCACATCACCGGTAAGCCGATTAAATTCCTCGGCGTGGGCGAGAAAACCGAAGCGCTGGAGCCGTTCCACCCGGATCGTATTGCTTCCCGTATCCTCGGCATGGGCGACGTGCTGTCGCTGATCGAAGATATTGAGAGCAAGGTCGACCGCGCGCAGGCGGAAAAACTCGCCAGCAAGCTGAAAAAAGGCGACGGCTTCGATCTGACCGACTTCCTTGAGCAGCTGCGTCAGATGAAAAACATGGGCGGCATGGCCAGCCTGATGGGCAAGCTGCCGGGCATGGGGCAGATCCCGGACAACGTTAAATCCCAGATGGACGACAAAGTGCTGGTGCGTATGGAAGCCATCATCAACTCGATGACGCTGAAAGAACGTGCGAAGCCAGAAATCATCAAAGGGTCGCGTAAACGCCGTATCGCAGCCGGCTGCGGCATGCAGGTGCAGGACGTTAACCGCCTTCTGAAACAGTTCGACGACATGCAGCGCATGATGAAGAAAATGAAGAAAGGCGGCATGGCGAAGATGATGCGCGGCATGAAAGGCATGATGCCACCAGGATTCCCTGGGCGTTAATCGGCCTTTTACAGCAGACTGATCAACTGCTGATTGCATTTTCCCCAAAAATCAGTAAAATTTTCGGGCTTTTAATATGACACCCGGGCTCCGTTCCTCGATGGGGCCCGGTTGTTTTATTCACACAAGAGGATGTTATGGTAACTATTCGTTTAGCACGTCACGGCGCTAAAAAGCGTCCGTTCTACCAGGTTGTTGTGACTGACAGCCGTAATGCACGCAACGGTCGCTTCATCGAGCGCGTTGGTTTCTTCAACCCACTGGCCTCTGGCGCAGAAGAAGAAACCCGTCTGGATCTGGATCGTATCGCTCACTGGGTTGGCCAGGGCGCTACTGTTTCCGATCGCGTTGCTACGCTGATCAAAGCAGCAAACAAAGCAGCTTAATCTGTCACGGTGGTCATGATGAGCAATAAAGCACCTGTTGAACCGATCGTATTGGGAAAAATGGGTTCTTGCTACGGTATCCGTGGTTGGCTCAGAGTGTTTTCCTCCACTGAAGACGCTGATAGCATTTTTAATTACCAGCCCTGGTTTATCCAGAAAGCCGGTAAGTGGGAAGAGGTCGAGCTGGAAAGCTGGCGTCACCACAATCAGGACATCATCATCAAGCTGAAAGGCATTGACGATCGTGATGCCGCGAATGCGCTGACTAATTGTGAAATTGTCGTGGATTCGTCGCAGTTGCCGCAGCTGGAAGAGGGCGACTACTACTGGAAAGACCTTATGGGTTGCCAGGTAGTGACCACTGAAGGCTACAGCCTGGGGAAAGTCATCGACATGATGGAAACCGGGTCAAATGACGTTCTCGTCATTAAGGCAAACCTGAAAGATGCATTTGGCATCAAGGAGCGGCTGGTCCCGTTCCTCGATGGACAGGTTATCAAGAAAGTCGATCTCGCTACTCAAACCATTGAAGTAGATTGGGATCCTGGTTTTTAATTCTCCGGATAAACGGTAAAAGACGGCGCTATGTGGATTGGCATAATTAGCCTGTTTCCTGAAATGTTCCGCGCGATTACCGATTACGGGGTAACTGGCCGGGCAGTAAAGAATGGCCTGCTGAGCATCCAAAGCTGGAGTCCGCGTGACTTCACGCATGACCGGCACCGTACCGTGGACGATCGTCCTTACGGCGGCGGACCGGGGATGTTGATGATGGTGCAACCCTTACGGGACGCCATTCACACAGCAAAAGCCGCGGCAGGTGAAGGCGCGAAGGTGATTTATCTGTCACCTCAGGGACGCAAGCTTGATCAAGCGGGCGTGAGCGAACTGGCGACGAATCAAAAGCTGATTCTGGTCTGTGGTCGCTATGAAGGGATAGATGAGCGCGTAATTCAAACCGAGATTGACGAAGAATGGTCTATCGGCGATTACGTTCTCAGCGGTGGTGAGTTACCCGCAATGACGCTGATTGACTCCGTTGCCCGGTTTATTCCGGGTGTTCTGGGCCATGAAGCTTCGGCAACGGAAGATTCCTTTGCTGATGGATTGCTGGACTGTCCACACTATACTCGTCCTGAAGTGTTAGAAGGGATGGAAGTACCGGCGGTGTTACTGTCAGGAAACCATGCCGAGATACGTCGCTGGCGTTTGAAGCAGTCGCTGGGCCGAACCTGGCTTAGAAGACCTGAACTTCTGGAAAACCTGGCTCTGACTGAAGAGCAAGCAAAGTTGCTGGCCGAGTTCAAAACTGAACACGCGCACCAGCAGCATGAACATGATGGGAAAGCGTAATACGCTCCCGAATATCAGTTTACCCAGGATAAGAGATTAAATTATGAGCAACATTATTAAGCAACTTGAACAAGAGCAGATGAAGCAGGACGTACCTTCCTTCCGTCCAGGTGACACCGTGGAAGTGAAAGTATGGGTTGTTGAAGGTTCCAAAAAACGTCTGCAGGCATTCGAGGGCGTGGTTATCGCTATTCGTAACCGCGGTCTGCACTCTGCATTCACTGTTCGTAAAATTTCCAACGGCGAAGGCGTTGAGCGTGTCTTCCAGACTCACTCTCCGGTAGTTGACAGCATTGCTGTTAAACGCCGTGGTGCTGTACGTAAAGCTAAACTGTACTACCTGCGTGAGCGTACTGGTAAGTCTGCTCGTATTAAAGAGCGTCTGAACTAAGATTCGCTTAAGCGACATCCTGTTAGAAAGGGCTGGCCGAAAGGCTGGCCCTTTTTTTATCCCATCGCACCTCTCGCGTTAACCCTTCCGTTATAAATCATTTACAATGTTGGCCTCTTGGGTGGAGGGTAAGTGGATAACGTACTGCATCAGCATAGATGGAAACGCGCAGCGGCATTGACCGCGCTGTTTGCGATCCTGCTGATCGTCGTGGCGCCGCTGATCTCCGTCTCGCTGCAAAAAGATCCCATGAGCGCGATGCCTGGCATGCACCATGACATGAGCATGATGTCGATGGACGAGCATCACGGCGATATGCCACACACGATGCCGGTTGACCATGCGGAGGCGTGCGGCTACTGCGTGCTGCTGGCGCACGTGCCGGGCGTGATGCTGGCGCTTATCGTTCTGCTCAGCGTGGTGTTGCAGCGGCTGCGCCTGAAGCCGCCACGTCAGGCGGTTAGCCACTGGCACTTCTTCCCCTGGCTTTATCCTGATACCCGCGCGCCGCCGCGGCGGTCTGCTTTCTCCCTTTAAAACAAAATCACTCACTTTTTGCCTTAAAAAGGAAAAGTATGACTACCTGCACTCCGCGCGCGGCATGGGGAAACCTGCTGCGTCGCCTCCATTTCTACATCGGGCTGTTTGTCGGTCCGTTTATCTTCTTCGCCGCGCTGACCGGTACGCTGTATGTGGCAACGCCGCAGCTTGAAAATGCGTTGTACCGTAACGCACTCCACACGGATGCCGTGGGTGATGCGCAGCCTCTTGCTGAACAAATTGCCGTGGCAGAAAACGCCGTGGGTTCAGCGCTGCGTTTACATGCCGTTCGTCCGGGGCTGGAAAAGGGCGAAACGACCCGCGTGATGTTTGCCGACCCGAAGCTTGGTCCCTCCGAGCACCGGGCGCTCTTTGTTGATCCTGTTAGCCTTGAGTTACGAGGGGATATGACCGTGTACGGCACCAGCGGGATTTTACCGCTGCGCCAGACAATCGATTATCTGCATACCTCGCTGATGCTGGGCAACCTCGGGCGTCTCTATAGCGAGTTAGCCGCCTCCTGGATGTGGGTTGCTGCTTTGGGCGGTATCGCGCTGTGGTTCTACACCCGGCCAAAGCGCCGCATTAACAACCGTTTCCAGAATCGTCGTCGCCTGCATGTGATGTTAGGCTGGACGCTGCTGGCGGGAATGCTGCTGTTCTCAGCCACTGGTTTAACCTGGTCACAATGGGCCGGGGGTAACGTTGATAAGCTGCGGGCAGAGATGAACTGGCTGACGCCGCAGGTTAATACCCAGCTTTCCGGTGCGCCGGAAATGATGGATGAACACGCCGAACACCGTGGTCATCACGGTGCAATGACGATGCCTGACATGCCGGTCGAGCTGTCGCTTTTTGACAGCGTGTTGCAGGCTGCTCGCCAGTCGGGGATTGATGCGAACAAAGTTGAGATCCGCCCGGCAAAAAGGGCTGACCAGGCCTGGACGGTGACGGAAATCGATCGCAGCTGGCCGACGCAGGTTGATGCCGTTGCCGTGGATCCCCACTCTCTGAAGGTGCTGGACGGCACTCGCTTCGAGGATTTTCCACTGATGGCGAAACTCACCCGCTGGGGCGTGGATTTCCATATGGGGATCCTGTTTGGTCTGGCAAATCAGCTGGTGCTCATCGCGTTTGGTGTTGCGCTGTGCGTGCTGATTATCCTGGGATACCGGATGTGGTGGATGCGTCGGCCTGCAACGTCAGCCGCGAACCCGGTCCAGACGCTCTGTCAAAGCTGGCTGGCATTGCCGCTGTGGGGTAGGGGAGTGACCTTGCTGATAAGCGTTCTGCTGGGGCTGGCGTTGCCGGTGATGGGCGTCAGCCTGGCGGTGTTCATTGCGATTGACTGGCTGCGCTGGCGAGCGGCTTCAGGCGTGTCGCTCGCCGGATCATCTGTTAAATAGCCTTATGGCGTGCTGATGACCACCGCAACCCGGCGGTTTTCAGCGCGCCCTTGCGCAGTGCGGTTGCTGCTGACCGGGTATTTTTTACCTAAGCCCCGCGTGGTGAGGTTGCTGCGCGGGATGTTCGCGCCCTTCGCCCAGGCATCCGCCACGACGTTGGCGCGTTTTAACGAAAGCGCTTCGTTGTAGCGCTCTTCACCATAGTTATCCGTATGTCCGTCCATCCGGGCGTGATTCAGACCGGTTGCTGCCAGACGTGAGGCCATAGTCTGGATCTGCGTTTCACTTTCCGGGCGCAGTCTGGCGTCATTTTTATCAAACAGGATCTTATCCGACAGGCCCAGAGACCAGTCGCCGTTCAGTTCGTTAAAGCCGTAGGACTTCATGGCCGCAATTTGCGCTGGTGTGAATTTACCGTCCGGCGTCTGACATCCGGACATAGCCAGAGATGCCAGTAATAACGGCGCAAAGTATCGCTTTAACATATCGTCTTCCTTTCAGGATATTGTTTTCGAACGCTGGTTCTTGACCAGATACATATTGCGATCGGCTTGCTCCAGTAATGCCTCAACGGAGCCATTTTCCCACGCCAGAGCAAAGCCAATGCTGAGTGACATTGATGCTGTGTGCCCGTTATGCAGATCAAACGGACGGATAAATTGCTGCGACAGCGCGGCGCAAATATATTCCACCTCACGCTCGGTATGGACGCCGTACAGGATCATGGCAAACTCGTCGCCGCCGAGACGGTAAGACTGATGACGCTTTTCGCCAAACTCGACCATCCTTTTTGCGGCTTCGATCAGGACGCAGTCACCCGCGGCATGACCCCAGGTGTCGTTGATAAACTTGAAGTTATCACCGTCCAGGAAGAGCAGGGCAGAATTGGTTTTTGCCGAAGCGTCATTCATCAATGCCGCAATGTTGTTGCGAAACGCAGCGCGGTTTGCCAGCCCCGTGAGCGGATCGTGCATGGCGGTACGCAATAGCTGCGCGTTTTTGGCCTGTAGCTTGAGCTGCCACTCCTCCATTTCATCCAGCAGGCTGTTGAAGTCTTCGCCAAACTGGTGAAACTCTTCAATGCGGCCTTCCGTTACCCGGCGAGAGAAGTTGCGGTTGGTGCGGACATCATGCACAACGTCAGTGATGTTTTGCATTTCAGCGACCATGCCATGGTGTAGCGAGCGGGTGATGGTTAATGCGACGGCAGAGGCAATAAGAATGCAGCCGGTGAGAACCGCAAATGACAGCCAGATAAAGTGGCTAATCAGGCTGTCTCGTGCGGTCAGTCGAATTTCGCCAATCACATTGCCGTTATGCATGATGGGCTGTGCGACAGGAAGAGGGAACAACCAGCGGCTGACCAGCGCGCCCAGCGTGTCGGTATTATCCGCCGGGTTCCATGACCACCAGGCAAACCGTTTATGATGCGCGTTAAGCACTTCCGCCACGGCAAACTGCCCCTGCTTACCGAGGGTCGCGAGCGTTTCGTTTGCCGCCACGGCATCGTTGAACACCAGAGAGGCTTCAAGGCTGTGGCTCATGGTGGCGCCGGTGAGTTCGAGGTTTTTTTGCGCGTATTGCTTTAATGTCACCACGGAAGCGAAACACAGCAGCAGCCATATAAACGTCATCGTTATAACGACGCTTATCATGCTGATTCGCCGCAACGTTCTTTTAAACGTCGGACGCGGTGTTGATATGACATCCTTATTCATGCTTCTTATTCCGCGCGAGCATTAATACATCCGGATTGACTCTTACGCCACTGCGCGCCAGCGCGTCCAGATTTACGGAAAACCTGACCTGGTTGGACTCTATTATCAGACAAAATGCGCTGCCAATAACGCATTCAGGATTTTGCTCTGACATTAATAGCAACGCATGGCCTTGATATTGATTTATTATTTCCTGTTGATTTGCCGGCGACTCACTCCCGAAATAGAGGGCATCACACCTTGCCGCGAGCGCTTCCCGATCGCTGTGCACAATGACAGCGGTATAGGGCAACGGGTTATTTACATCTTCACTGCTGAGCGCCTGTCTGTAACGGGAAGAGGCATAAATACAGAGCTTCGGCTGGCCGGACAGTGCTGGCCATCGGGTGTAGCTCACAATACCGGAAACAATCGAACGTACCGATTTATCCGTTTCCGTAAACGAGCCTGCCCTTGCAGGACTCACTAAAATGAACAGCATTAGCGCCAGGGGGAGGTGAAGCAAAGCGATCAAGAATGTATTTCTCATCAGAATCCGCCAAACCGCCCCGGAAATAGATGCCCTTAAGAATTTCCGGCAGAATACCATTGTTTCTTAAAGCCGTCATTATGTCAGAAATATCCCTGTATTGACCTAAGCTAAATCTTGCTGCGAATTATATTCCCGAGAATGAAGCCAGTTTCGATTAAGTCTGCTGGAATTCATAATTTCATTCATTCTTTGTTTCCTGGATTCATGTGCCACGTAAGTTTCCCTCCGATTCATCAGAGAGTTATTAAGCTAACGGCCAGCGCCTGGATAGTGTTCCTTGCGTGAGCGTAGACGGGCAGTAAATGCGCATGTGTAATTTTATGTTTACGATCCCAACCTGATTTTTTGGCATTAAAATGGTTTCCGTAAACTAAAGTGTACGTATTTTGGATTGAAATCTTTACTTGTTGTGGTATCGTTGTGTCACCTCCTTGAGGAAACCACTATCGCAAACGAGTTTTACAGGATCGCAATCATGCAAAAAGACGCGCTGAACAACGTACATATCACTGACGAACAGGTTTTAATTACCCCGGATCAACTGAAGGCGGAGTTTCCGCTGAGCGCCGCGCAGGAAGCTCAGATTGAGCATTCTCGCCAGACCATTTCTGACATTATTGCTGGCCGCGATCCGCGTCTGCTGGTGGTATGCGGCCCTTGCTCTATTCACGATCCTGAAACCGCCATTGAGTACGCACGTCGATTTAAAGCATTAGCGGAGGAGGTCAGCGATAGCCTCTACCTGGTGATGCGCGTCTATTTTGAAAAGCCACGCACGACGGTTGGCTGGAAAGGGTTGATCAACGATCCGCACATGGATGGCTCGTTTGACGTGGAAGCAGGACTGAAAATTGCGCGTCGCCTGCTGGTGGAACTGGTCAGCATGGGCCTGCCGCTGGCAACCGAAGCGCTGGATCCGAACAGCCCGCAGTACCTTGGCGATCTGTTTAGCTGGTCCGCGATTGGCGCGCGCACCACCGAATCACAAACCCACCGCGAGATGGCGTCTGGCCTGTCTATGCCGGTTGGTTTTAAAAACGGTACCGACGGTAGCCTGGCGACGGCGATTAACGCCATGCGCGCCGCCGCAATGCCGCACCGTTTTGTTGGGATCAACCAGGCGGGCCAGGTATGCCTGCTGCAAACCCAGGGCAACCCGGACGGTCACGTGATCCTCCGCGGCGGTAAAGCCCCGAACTACAGCCCGGCGGACGTTGCGCAGTGTGAAAAAGAGATGGAACAGGCAGGACTGCGTCCGGCGCTAATGGTAGATTGCAGTCATGGTAATTCGAATAAAGATTACCGTCGCCAGCCAGCGGTTGCAGAGTCTGTGATTGCACAGATTAAAGATGGCAACCGTTCAATTATCGGCTTGATGATTGAAAGTAATATTCATGAAGGCAATCAGTCATCGGAACAGCCGCGCAGCGCGATGAAGCCCGGCGTCTCCGTTACGGATGCCTGTATCAGCTGGGAAACCACCGATGCGCTGCTGCGTGAGATCCACAAAGATTTGAACGGCCAACTGGCGACGCGTCTGGCTTAAGAGGGTAGTTATGGTTGCTGAATTGACCGCACTGCGCGATCAAATTGATGAAGTGGATAAGGCGCTGCTGGATCTTCTGGCGCGCCGCATGGCGCTGGTTGCTGAAGTCGGCGAAGTGAAAAGCAAATACGGCCTGCCGATTTACGTTCCGGAGCGCGAGGCCTCTATGCTCGCCTCCCGCCGTAAAGAGGCGCAGGCCCTGGGCGTTTCACCTGATTTGATTGAAGACGTCCTGCGCCGCGTGATGCGCGAGTCCTATTCCAGCGAAAACGACAAGGGCTTCAAAACCCTCTGTCCGTCGCTGCGTCCGGTGGTTATCGTCGGTGGCGGCGGGCAGATGGGGCGTCTGTTTGAAAAAATGCTGACGCTCTCTGGCTATCAGGTGCGTATTCTGGAGAAAGAGGACTGGCCGCACGCGGCGGAGCGGATGAAAGACGCCGGTATGGTTATCGTCAGCGTGCCGATACACGTGACGGAGCAGATCATCGGTAAACTTCCTCCCCTGCTGGAAGATTGCATTCTGGTGGATTTGGCCTCCGTTAAAAATGGTCCGCTACAGGCCATGCTGGCGGCACACACCGGCCCTGTGCTTGGGTTACATCCGATGTTTGGCCCGGACAGCGGCAGCCTGGCGAAACAGGTCGTGGTTTACTGTGACGGACGGCAGCCGGAAGCCTACCAGTGGTTCCTGGAACAGATTCAGGTCTGGGGGGCGCGTTTACACCGCATTAGCGCGGTAGAGCATGACCAGAACATGGCGTTTATTCAGGCGCTGCGCCACTTTGCCACTTTCGCCTATGGGCTGCACCTGGCGGAAGAGAACGTTCAGCTTGAACAATTGCTGGCGCTTTCCTCGCCAATCTATCGTCTCGAGCTGGCGATGGTCGGGCGACTGTTTGCGCAGGATCCACAGCTTTATGCCGACATCATTATGTCGTCTGAAAACAACCTGGCACTGATCAAACGTTATTATCAGCGTTTTGGCGAAGCGATCACCTTGCTGGAGCAGGGCGATAAACAGGCCTTTATCGACAGTTTCCGTAAAGTGGAGCACTGGTTCGGTGATTACGCCACGCGATTCCAGAGTGAAAGCCGCACCCTGTTGCGCCAGGCAAATGACAGTCGCCAGTAATCGGATGATGTATATACTGAAAGCCAGCATTGCTGGCTTTTTTCTTTTTGGGGATCTGTTATGGCTGAACCGCAGCTGCTGTTGAACTATACCGGGCATCTGCCCGAATGCCCGACGTGGAGTGCAGAAGAAAATGCGCTCTACTGGGCAGATATTCTGGAAGGGGAGATCCATCGGTATCATCTGCCCACCGCGGAACACTCGGTGCTCTCATTCCATGAAGAAGTCGGGTGTTTTGCCCTGCGTGAACGCGGCGGATTTATCGTCGCGATGCGTAACGCCATCTGGCTGGCCGATAAACACGGCCTTCTCCAGCGTAAGGTTTGCGATAACCCGTCTAATCCGCTGCTTGCACGCTTTAATGACGGTGGCACCGACCATCTGGGACGGTTTTACGCGGGCACCTTCTGGGGGCCGGGAGATTATAACGGCGCCATGCTGATGCGTATCGACAACGACCTGACGCCGAAAGTGATCCAGTGCGATATTCAGGGGCATAACGGTTTAGCGTTTAGCCCTGACAAACGGTGGATGTTTACCTCTGATACGCCGAACGGCGTGATCTACCGTACGCCGCTTGATGAGCAGGCTGAACCCGGAACGCGCGAAGAATTTCGCCGTTTTAGCGAGGGAGAAGGTATTCCCGACGGTGCGGCAATGGATGAAGAAGGCTGCTACTGGAGCGCGCTGTTTGACGGCTGGCGTATAGCGCGGTTTTCCCCGCAGGGAGAACAGCTGGAAGAGCACCGGCTGCCGGTACGTTGCCCGACAATGGTCTGCTTTGGCGGCGACGATATGAAAACGCTGTTTATCACCACCACGCGGGAAAACATGGAGGCGGAGGAACTGGCAAAATTCCCGCTTTCCGGGGCTATCTTCACCCTGCCCGTAAATGTGGCAGGGATGAAGAAAAGCCGCTTTATCGAACGTTAAGCCGGATCGACCGGGACCACGTTTTCGCTCGGATAGCATCCCAGCACTTTCATGGAGCGGGTGATCTCGCCCAGCTCGCGCAGGGCTTTCTGCATGGATGCAGATTCCAGGTTGGCCTGGACGTCGAGATAGAACATCTCTTCCCACGGATTGCCGTGGATTGGGCGGGACTCCAGCTTCGTCATGATCAGGTTGTGATTACGCAGCACCAGCAGCGCTTCAACCAGCGCGCCCGCCTGCTGGCCGGTCGCCATCAGCAGGGTGGTTTTCGCCGGTACCTGATCGGACACATTGATGGCCTTGCGGGCCAGAACCACGAAACGGGTGATATTCTGCGTCTGGTTAGCCAGATTGCGCTCCAGCACCTGTAAGCCATACAGCGCGCCGCCCGCTTCGCTACCGAGTGCCGCGACGGCAGGGGAGTTTGCCTGCGCCACTTTTTCCATCGCCGCCGAGGTGCTTTCGGTGTACTCAATTTTCCAGTGCGGATAACGGTTCAGGAACTGGCTGCACTGCTGGAACGGCTGCGGGTGGCTGTAAACCGTTTCGATCTGACTCAGGTCCGTTGAGCCAGCGACCAGCACGCAGTGATCGATAGGGATAGTCAGCTCACCGACCAGCGACAGGCTGGTGTGCTGGAGCAGATCGTAAACATCGTTGATGGCGCCGGAGCTGGTGTTCTCGATAGGCACCACGGCGTAATCCGCCTGGCCGGTTTCGACCTGGTTGAAAATGTCTGCAAATTTCGCACAACCGCTCTCAATAAACTCTTCGAAATGGCGGGCGGCGTACTGGCGAGCCGCCAGGTGAGAATAGGAGCCTTTCGGGCCGAGAAATGCGATGCGCGCAGAGTGCGGGTTAGTTTTGTTCAGATGCTGCTGGAGCAAGGCTTGCTGCGTCAGAACGGAATCTTCGATGATGAGCTGGAACAGGCGGGTGATGTAGTGGGCATCCAGATGATGCGCTTTGCCGAGCTGAATCAACCGTTCCAGTAAATCACGTTCGCGATCGATATCGCGTACCGGCCGATGGGAATCCAGCTTGGCTTTGCCCACTTCAACGGCGAGGGCGCGGCGTTCTGCCAGCAGAGCCAGTAATTTTTCATCGAGAGCGCTGATCTTTACGCGCAAATCCAGGAGCGGGTTTTCCGGTGTCATAGTGTTGTCTGTCTCAATTTATCGTTATCAATAAAAAAGGCCTCCCGGTGTGGGAGGCCTTGTTGTTCGTCTTCGCATTCTTTATCACACGACGAAACGCCTCCCGGTCAGGGGAAGGTAAAAAAGAATGCGAAGAAAAACGGCGTCTGTTTCATAAGGTCGTCCTGAAATTGATAGGGTTAAAGTACCTGTACTGTTTTGATCCTGTCAATAAAAAACGCGCCCGGAGGCGCGTTGTCGGTACACTCAATTTTAGAGGATTACTCTTCTTCAACTTCTTCCGCGAAGCTGGCGTCTTTCACCGACGTTGTGGCGCGACGGGCTTCACCTTTGTGTTGCACTTTATTGAGCTGCCGTTCCAGCTTGTTAATCAAATCGTTAATTGCGGTGTACATATCCTCGTGTTTTGCGCTGGCGACCAGATGGCCGTTTGGAGTATTGATAGTTGCATCAGCGATGAAACCCTGCGGCTCCTTGGACAGGATGATATGTGGGTTAATCAAATGTGTTTGCCATTTATCCAGTTTGGCGAGACGGTCTGCGACGTGCTGGCGGATTGCCGGAGTAATTTCCATTTGTTTACTGGTAATGTTCATTGTCATAAATTTTACCTCTTGTCTTTCCGTCTTGGTGATTCCAGCATACCCGACCTAATGTCAAAATGTGTGATTTAGATCACGTTATTTTGTCGGTTTTTGTCAGGGAATCTTTTTTGTGAGGCAGGGCAGGAAGAGGTGAGATTTACCTTGTCGAAGCCAGCAATTGCGGTCATAGTTGACTGGATGTGTTGAGGCTAAACCGCTTCAGCGGAAGTCTGGATGAATAAAAAAACGGCAGCCTGCGGGCTGCCGTTTTGCGTTGTAGCGGTATCAGGTATTGCTGCTGTTCGCGGCAATAATTTTCGCCACTTTGTCAGCCTGAGCCGTCATCTGCATCTGGCGATATGCATTCTCCATCAGCTTCAGGCCATCACGCGTGGCCTGTGTATCCGGATAATCGCGCAGCATGCCTTCTACACGGTTAACCACGGCAACCCATGCGCCGCGACGGGTGTAGTATTCCGCAACGGAGTACTCGTATTTCGCCAGACGATTTTTCAGGAACACCAGACGCTTAGTGGCATCGGTAATGTACTGGCTGTTCGGGTAGCTACGCACCAGTTTGGAGAAGTCATTGAAAGCATCACGCGCATGTTGCGGGTCACGGTCAGAACGATCCACCCCGAAGAAGCCCTGCAATGCACTGTCATCCAGCGCCATGTTAGTCAGGCCGCGCATGTACATCACGTAATCGATGTTAGGATGGGTAGGGTTCAGACGCATGAAACGATCGATGGTTGCCTGAGCCAGCGGCAGATCGGCGTTTTTGTAGTAGGCGTAGATAAGATCTAACTGTACCTGCTGCGAATACGGACCAAACGGATAGCGATTATCCAACGCTTCCAGTTGCGTTATCGCCTGTTTCCAGTTACCGTCCTGCAACTTTTGTTGTGCAGTCGCATAGATTTCATTCGGCGGATTGTCAGGGACCTGTTCATTCGAACCGGAGCAGCCCACCAAAGCCAGGCTCAACGTGGCCGCTGCCACCAGATATTTCATGCGCGTCATGACGTTTTGACTTTCCTCAAATGTTTGTCCGGGAGAAACTCAGTTCCTGCTCCCGATTAAGACCAGCTACAATAGCACACTATATTAAACGGCAAAGCCGTAAAACCCAACGTTAAACGAAGAAGCAGTTTATGGCACAACGAGTAGAACTCACCGCAACAGTCTCCGAAAATCAGCTCGGTCAACGCTTAGATCAGGCTTTGGCCGAATTGTTCCCTGATTATTCGCGTTCACGCATAAAAGAATGGATCCTTGACCAGCGCGTGCTGGTAAACGGCAAGATCTGGGACAAACCTAAAGAGAAAGTGTTTGGTGGGGAAGCTGTCGCCATCAATGCTGAAATCGAAGAGGAAGTTCGCTTCGAACCGCAGGATATCCCCCTGGAGATCGTCTACGAAGATGACGATATTCTGGTCATCAACAAGCCGCGCGATTTTGTTGTTCATCCGGGCGCGGGCAATCCTGACGGTACGGTACTTAACGCACTCCTTCATTATTATCCGCCGATTGCTGACGTACCGCGTGCCGGTATCGTTCACCGTCTGGATAAAGACACTACGGGTCTGATGGTGGTGGCGAAGACGATTCCTGCACAGACTCGCCTGGTGGAATCTTTACAGCTGCGCGAAATCACGCGTGAGTATGAGGCGGTGGCCATTGGTCATATGACCTCTGGCGGCACGGTGGAAGAGCCGATTAGCCGTCACCCAACCAAGCGTACGCATATGTCCGTGCACCCGATGGGTAAACCGGCGGTGACCCACTACCGCATCATGGAGCATTTCCGTATTCATACGCGCCTGCGTCTGCGTCTGGAAACCGGGCGTACCCATCAGATCCGCGTGCACATGGCGCATATTACCCATCCGCTGGTGGGTGACCCGGTTTACGGCGGTCGTCCGCGTCCACCAAAAGGGGCGTCGGATGAATTCATCTCCGTGCTGCGTAAATTCGATCGTCAGGCGCTGCATGCGACGATGCTACGTCTTTACCACCCCATTACCGGAATTCAGATGGAATGGCATGCGCCGATCCCACAGGATATGGTGGAACTTATCGACGCGATGCGCGCAGATTTCGAAGAACATAAGGATCACGTGGACTGGTTATGACCAAGCTGATTGTCCCGGAGTGGCCGCTGCCTGAAGGCGTGGCCGCCTGTAGTTCGACCCGTATCGGTGGCGTGAGCCAGGGCGCATGGGAGTCTCTGAACCTCGGCGCGCACTGTGGCGATAACCCGGAACACGTCGAAGAGAACCGTAAGCGCCTTTTTGCTGCGGGAAATCTCCCTTCAAAACCGGTCTGGCTTGAGCAGGTGCACGGTAAAGCGGTGCTGACGCTGTCGGGTGAGCCTTACGCGTCTAAACGCGCCGATGCCTCGTACAGCAATACGCCGGGAACGGTTTGCGCGGTGATGACCGCCGATTGCCTGCCTGTGCTGTTCTGCAATCAGGCGGGAACTGAAGTGGCTGCTGCCCATGCCGGATGGCGCGGGCTGTGCGAAGGCGTGCTGGAAGAGACCGTCGCCTGCTTCCGGGACACTCCCGCGAATATCATTGCCTGGCTTGGCCCGGCGATTGGCCCGCAGGCGTTTGAGGTAGGCCCTGAAGTGCGCGAAGCCTTTATGGAAAAAGATCCGCAAGCGGTTGACGCGTTTGTGGCTTCCGGTGACAAATATCTGGCCGATATTTATCAGCTGGCCCGTCAACGTTTGAATAACGTTGGGGTTACGCAGATCTTCGGTGGCGATCGCTGTACCTTCACCGAAAAGGGTGATTTTTTCTCCTATCGCCGCGACAAGACGACAGGCCGTATGGCAAGTTTCATTTGGCTGATATAACCTAAAGAATCAAGACGATCCGGCACGCGCCGTTTTCTTTTCACATAATTCAGGTTATTAACCTTGAATAATTGAGGGATGACCTCATTTAATCTCCAGTAGCAAATTTGACCTGTTATGGGAGGAGTTATGCGTCTGGATCGTCTTACTAATAAATTCCAGCTTGCTCTCGCCGATGCCCAGTCCCTCGCACTGGGGCACGACAACCAGTTTATCGAACCTCTTCATTTAATGAGCGCCTTGCTGAGTCAGGAAGGGGGATCGGTACGTCCTTTATTAACGTCCGCTGGCATTAATGCCGGCCAGTTACGCACCGCCATCGATCAGGCGCTGAGCCGTTTACCACAGGTAGAAGGTACCGGTGGCGACGTCCAGCCGTCGCAGGATCTGGTGCGCGTGCTGAACCTTTGCGACAAGCTGGCGCAAAAACGTGGGGACAACTTTATTTCGTCAGAGCTGTTTGTTCTGGCGGCGCTTGAATCACGCGGTACCTTGACCGACCTGCTGAAATCCGCCGGTGCAACCACCGCCAATGTGACCCAGGCGATTGAGAAAATGCGCGGAGGTGAAAGCGTGAACGATCAGGGAGCCGAAGACCAACGTCAGGCTTTGAAGAAATTTACGGTCGACCTGACCGAACGTGCCGAGCAGGGCAAGCTTGACCCGGTGATCGGCCGTGACGAAGAAATTCGCCGGACTATCCAGGTACTGCAACGTCGTACCAAAAACAACCCGGTGCTGATTGGTGAGCCCGGCGTCGGTAAAACCGCCATCGTTGAAGGGCTGGCGCAACGTATCGTTAATGGTGAAGTGCCTGAAGGGCTGAAAGGCCGCCGGGTGCTGGCTCTGGATATGGGCGCGCTGGTGGCCGGGGCGAAATATCGCGGCGAGTTCGAAGAGCGTCTGAAAGGCGTGTTGAACGATCTGGCGAAACAGGAAGGTAACGTCATCCTGTTTATTGACGAACTGCATACCATGGTTGGGGCCGGTAAAGCTGACGGCGCAATGGATGCCGGGAACATGCTGAAACCTGCGCTGGCACGTGGTGAACTTCACTGCGTTGGTGCCACCACGCTGGACGAGTATCGTCAGTACATTGAAAAAGATGCCGCGCTGGAGCGTCGTTTCCAGAAGGTGTTTGTCGCTGAACCAAGCGTTGAAGACACCATCGCTATTTTGCGCGGCCTGAAAGAGCGCTATGAACTGCACCATCACGTGCAGATCACTGACCCGGCCATCGTTGCGGCGGCGACGCTTTCGCATCGTTATATCGCCGATCGTCAACTGCCGGATAAAGCCATCGACCTTATCGATGAAGCCGCGTCCAGTATCCGCATGCAGATTGACTCGAAGCCGGAAGAGTTAGACCGACTCGATCGCCGCATTATCCAGCTCAAGCTGGAACAGCAGGCGCTGAACAAAGAGTCTGATGAAGCGAGTAAGAAACGCCTCGATATGCTCAACGAAGAGCTGGATGAGAAAGAGCGCCAGTATTCTGAGCTGGAAGAAGAGTGGAAAGCCGAGAAAGCCTCCCTCTCTGGCACCCAGACAATCAAGGCTGAGCTGGAGCAGGCGAAAATTGCCATTGAGCAGGCGCGTCGCGTAGGGGACCTGGCGCGGATGTCCGAGCTACAGTACGGTAAGATCCCTGAGCTGGAAAAACAGCTTGAGATCGCCACGCAGTCGGAAGGCAAAACCATGCGTCTGTTGCGTAATAAAGTGACGGATGCCGAGATTGCCGAAGTGCTGGCGCGCTGGACGGGCATTCCTGTGGCTCGCATGATGGAAAGCGAACGCGAGAAACTGCTGCGTATGGAGCAGGATCTGCATCAGCGCGTTATTGGCCAGAACGAAGCGGTCGAAGCGGTATCTAACGCCATTCGTCGTAGCCGTGCAGGGCTGTCCGATCCGAATCGTCCAATCGGCTCGTTCCTGTTCCTGGGGCCAACCGGTGTCGGTAAAACCGAGCTGTGTAAAGCGCTGGCTAACTTTATGTTCGACAGCGATGACGCGATGGTGCGTATTGATATGTCCGAGTTTATGGAGAAACACTCCGTCTCGCGTCTGGTCGGTGCGCCTCCGGGATATGTCGGTTATGAAGAGGGCGGTTACCTGACGGAAGCGGTACGCCGTCGTCCTTATTCCGTCATCCTGCTGGATGAAGTGGAAAAGGCACACCCTGATGTGTTTAACATCCTGTTGCAGGTACTGGATGATGGACGCCTGACGGACGGGCAGGGGAGAACGGTCGACTTCCGTAACACGGTGGTGATCATGACCTCTAACCTGGGTTCCGATTTAATTCAGGAACGCTTCGGTGAGCTGGATTACAGCCATATGAAAGATCTGGTGCTGGGTGTGGTCAGCCAAAACTTCCGTCCGGAGTTCATCAACCGTATTGATGAAGTGGTCGTGTTCCATCCGCTGGGTGAGAAACACATCGCGTCGATTGCACAGATCCAGTTGCAGCGTCTGTACAAGCGTCTGGAAGACCGTGGGTATGAAATCCACATCTCGGATGATGCGCTGAAACTGCTGAGCGAGAATGGTTACGATCCTGTTTATGGCGCGCGTCCGTTAAAACGTGCTATCCAGCAGCAGATCGAAAACCCTCTGGCGCAGCAAATCCTTTCCGGAGAGCTGATTCCGGGCAAAGTTATCCGTCTGGAAGCCAACGACGATCGCATTGTGGCAGTGCAGTAAGTCACAAAACGCAAAAACGGGCCGCTTGCGGCTCGTTTTTGTTTAAAAACCAGGCGAAAATTGAGGTCTGAAGAGTGATTTGCCTGGAAAGTGAGCGGTCAGTAAATAATTTTCACTTTACGCTTGCAGGTTCAGAATTACTCCCTATAATGCGCCTCCACTGACACGGAACAACGGCACGCAAGCCGCCGGGTTAGCAGAGAAAAGCGAAAT